>JBCCOH010000007.1:0-81481 GCA_039111275.1 Cyanobacteria bacterium P01_D01_bin.1
CCGCATGTTCCCAGCGATTAGCGCATAGGTACTGTCGCTAGCAAGACCAATACACATAAACACCAAGCAAAGCGGAATTAACTGCTGCCACACTGGGCCCGCACTTGGATTAATGAACTGAGGCAGGAACGCCAAAAAGAAAATAGCCGCCTTCGGATTTAAGACGTTAACTACCATACCTTGATAGAAAATCTTTGAGAGCGGCTGCGGCGTAATGATCTGATCGAGAGACAGCACTTCGTCAGAGCATACCTTCTGAATGCCTAGATATATCAGGTACAGCGCCCCGAGATACTTCACAACCGAGAAAGCGGCTGCGGAGGTCATCAAAACGGTCGAAAGCCCTAACCCTGCCGCAAAGAAGTGGACTAGCGTACCCATCGAGACCCCCAGAACAGAAGCAATGCCTGCCTGCTTACCCTGGTCCAAACTACGAGTCACAATGTACAGTGTGGCGGGCCCTGGTATGACGATTAGCGCAGTTGCCGCTAGCCCAAAAGAAATCAAAGCGGTCGAATCAATCACGGACATCAGCCTTTTCGTGGTGCAACCGTATTATCCTCTATCTTTTGTCAGATTTTTGAATATGTCCATAAAGATCAGTACCAGCGTGGATCTACTTACTGATAGTATTCACTTACGCTTTCTAGACCCTTTCTAGACGAACCCCTTAGAACGGCCTCACCATACGATACTATGCCTGATACGCCCGATCTACCCCCAGAGCAGGCTTCGTCTTCTCCACCAAATTCTCCTCACCGCTTACGAAATACGCTGCTAACAGTCGCCGCAGGATTGGGTATGGTGACCGCTGTAGGCGGCGTGGTGCTGGCAATTTGGGGCAATCGAATTGTGACGGCGCTGCTGCTGCCAAGGGTGACGGCTAGTGTGGATGAGGCGATCGCGCGTCCGACTGAGCTAGGGGATGTAGAGGGGCTCTCATTTTGGGGGGTGCGGCTAGGCAAATCTGTTATTCCACCAACCGAAACAGATCAATCTTCGATAACGGTAGATGAAATTGAGGTAAAGGTGGGACTGCGATCGCTCATCTTTCAACAGATTGCCAAAGCCGAGATTATCCTGGTCCGGCCCGACGTTTCGCTAGTGCAAGCAGAAGACGGTAGCTGGACTGATTTTGAGCTACCAGAATCGGAAGAAGCAGAATCGCGCATTAAAACAGAAATTCAGTCAATTAAGATCGAAAATGCCAGCATCAGCGCGGTTCCCTACACCGATCCAGACGCGGCTGCGATTGTTCAGCGGCAGCCTGTTCAGCTTAGAGAGGCCAATGTTCTAGTCGAGTTTTTTGGGGAGGAAGCCAAAGAACTCACCTTCGAGGCAGTAGGAGAGCTTGACTCTGGCAGCTTTGACATTAACGGAGAAGGCAATTTGAATACTCAGGCCGTAAAAGCGGCTCTGCAAGCTGATGATGTGCCAGTTGCGGGCGTGAATATCTTCTTACCTGATTCTGTGGGGCTATCTTCTGGTGAACTAGATGCCAACCTGACGCTGGTGACAGCTATTACAGAGGGCGAAATAGACGAAGATATAACCGATATTAAAGGTGTTGCTTCCTTGCAAGACGGAGAGCTACGAGCGAGTCAGCTATCTGCCCCGGTTGAGGATATTCGCAGTCGGCTCGTATTCAAAGGGCAGTCAGTCACGGTAGAAGACACCGGTTTAGAACTGGACGATGTGATTTTGAGCGCGTCTGGGGATGTGGATTGGGAAGAGGGCTACGACCTGACCGCGCAGATTCCTGAAATCACGATTGCTAAGGCTCAGACGCTCGGCGGGTTTGATATTCCGGTAGCCGCAGCAGGGTCCTTCGAGCTAGATGTACAGGTGAGCGGGGAGCTAAATGAGCCTCAGGCGCAGGGCAGACTGGCTAGCTTGCGGCCTCTGCTGGTTGACCGGGTAGATTTTGAGCGTGCGACGGCTGACTTTGAGGTGACGCGATCGCAGTTCGACCTCACCCAGCTCCGCCTATCGCCACAAGCAGGCGGACTAGTAGTCGCTAGCGGAGAGCTAGACCTATCAGATTTCGAGAATTTGACCTTCGCAGCAGAGGCCGAAGCAGATAGCTTACCCGCTGATACGTTTGCACAGCTCTACGATGTCGCCCTCCCAGAAAATCTCACAGTTGGCAATCTAAGCGCCGATGTTCAAGCGGGCGGCAGTCTAGATTCTCCTGTTGCAAATGCTCAGTTTCAGCTATCAGACGCTGACTTTCCAGCCACTGGGGAAGTCGCGTTAGCAGACAATACGCTGACGCTGGACAACACTTTGGTACAGGTCACCGACGGCACGCTGAACGCTGATGCTGTTCTAGATCTAGACAGTCTCGCTTTTGAGCTAGATGCGCAGGCGACTAATATTTCCACCGATACGCTGGCTAGAGACTATGGCGTTTCGCTGCCAGAAGACACGGTGATTGGTAATTTGGATGCTGATATTAGCGCGGCAGGAGTGGCAGATGATTTGCGATCGCTTACCGCATTTGTCCCGTTTCGACTCTCAGAGTCCGACTTCCCTGGCACTGGAGAACTAGCTCTAGCCAACAACATCGTGACGCTAGACAATACGCTGCTACAAGTCGCCGAGGGTACGCTAATCGCCGATGCCTCTTTGAATATAGACAGCCGTGACTTCAGGGCTGATGTCGCAACGCGGAGCGTTCCAATTCAACAGTTTACAAACCAGGCAGAAGGACTACTGAGTGCGGATATCCTCGCTTCTGGCAATCTAGACGCGCTCGATCTTGACAATATTCAGGTAGCTGGAGAGGCTGCGATCGCCAATGCCGAAGTCCAGCTTACTGCCGCTAGCGAGCCACTGCTAGATCGAGGCGACTGGACCACTGCCTTTCGCTTAGAGGGCGACAGTCTTGCTATCGATTACTTCAATGCCCCAGGCGTCTACGCTGACGGCACCATCGGCATCGACCAGAGACAACCGAACCTAATTGACGATCTAAATCTGTTTGTTTCTCTCAACTCGCTTGACCTTCAGCCCCTCAATAGCTTCGTTCCGCAAACGGTGAGCGACTACACCTACGTTGATGGATTTGCCAGCTTCGAGGGTCAAGTTTTAGGGACTCTGAGCGATCCAAGAATTGTTGGAGATACCAGACTCAACAATCTTGCTATCAACGAACTACTGTTTGAACCCCTGAGCGGTCCAGTTGCGGTCTCCCTCTCATCGGGCGGTGAAGTAGATTTGCAAGGCATGAATGACCGCATTCAGCTAGCCGTTGGCGGCTCTCCCGCAGAAGATTTACTAGACAGACCTATTTCCTTTGAAGTGCGAAACCTTGACTTCATTGCCAGTGGCTCTGGAGACAACAGTCAGTTTCAGGCAAATGTTGTTCAACTGCCGCTAGATCTGTTGGATATTCGCCCCGCTGTAGAATACGGGTTTGGCACTGTGGCTGGCCGACTAGATGCCAGTATAGATGCCGATCTGACTAATTTAGACAGTCCGGTTGTGACTGGCGAGTTGGCGATCACAGATCCCTCGCTTTCACCTGTTGATGCCGACCAGCTCACTGCCAGCTTCGCCTATGCCAACAACACAATAGACATTCAGCGAGGAGAACTGCGCTTCGACAATAGCCAATATCTACTCACCGCTAGCGCGGCTTTACCCAATACGCCCCAAGACGACATTCAGTACGAAGGTCTCCTAACGGTCGCTGAAGGCAGGATTGAAGATCTTGTTCCTATCATCGAAGCGATTGATCTAAGTGCTTTTGGCGTTGGTGCCCCGGCTGATCCTGATGGATCGGCTATCGATCTGGCTACAGTGCCAGTCGGCGTGCCCGAGGATGCTAGCCTGCTAGGAAAGGTAGAAAGCTTTGTTGCATTTTTAGAAGAGAATCCACCAGAAGAGAACGACCCAGGTGATTTAGCCTTACCAGATTTAGATGAGTTGACCGGGGAATTCACTGGCGCTATCGAAGTAGCTGGCCGTACGTCTGCGCCATCTGATCTGACGGCTGATTTTGACCTTCAGGGCAGCGACTGGGAATGGGGCCAGTACACAGAAGATAATGAGTTTGCGATTCGAGGCGAAGTTCAGCAAGGAGAGCTAGCGCTTGATACGGCCTACGTGAACGCGGGCGAGACGGAAATTAAGCTGGCGGCTGATGGCAATCTAGATAGCCTAAACGGGCGACTAGTGGCAAACAACGTACCTATAGAGCTAGTAGAGCTGGTTTATCCTTTGCCAGCAGAGGTCGTAGGCGATCTAGATACCGTAACGACCTTTGACGGAAGTCTCTCGAATCCTGTTGTTGTGAGTGAAGTGACTATCACCGAGGCAGCGATAAACGGCTATGCGATTGAGCGAGTGGGCGCAGACCTCGACTATCGCAACGCGGTTTTAAGTCTAGATAGTGAGATTGCAGTTTTGCCAGCAGCAGACCAAGTTGAAGGGCAAATAGAAGAGCTAGGAGAAGAGGGTCAGGTAGAAGAAGACCAGGTAGAAGAAGAGGCGACCGCACCTATCAGCAGTCTCCTCACCAGCGCCAACAGCAATCCCGTCACTATAGAAGGCAGCGTCCCTTATGCGTTCTCCTTTATGGATGTAGCGCCCCCTACTCAGCAAATAGACATCACTGCCGTAGTGCCTGGCGAGAATTTTTCACTAGTCAACGCAGTGACAGACGACCAGGTGCGCTGGGAAGGGGGACAAGGCGAGATTGTCGTACAGGTCGGCGGTACAATTGCTCAGCCGCTGTTTGCTGGAGAAGCCACGCTAAGGGAAGGCATTCTCACTAGCGAGCTGCTAGACGATCCGGTTACAAACATCAGCGGTGACATTCTGTTTAACCTAGAACAGATAGATATTCAACAGCTCCAAGCTCGAATCAACGACGGTCAGTTAGTCGCAGAAGGAAGACTGCCGCTAGAGCAACTACAACAGACGGATACTAACGGCATCCTAATTTCATTGGAAGATTTACCCATTGACTACAACAGTCTTTTACAAGCCAATTTTGAAGGACAGGTTTTGGTTGCAGGCACGCTGCTAGCGCCGACTATCAGCGGCGGTCTCATACTTGACGATGGACAGATTCAAGCAAATCAGCTACTTCAGGGAACAGGCGAATCTGGTTTGCCAACAGAAGAAGAACTCGAAGAGATCAACCCGTATAGAGCGGAGTTTTTGGGCATCGACCCACTAACAGAAAGAGAAGACAATCCGCTGATAGTACAAGCAGACGATCCGCCAGAGGGCATTCTAGACAACGTAGCGCTTCAAGACTTTACTTTGGCATTTGGCGATCGCCTCACCATTCAAGGCCAGCCCTTTTACAACATTACCGCTGCGGGTGATCTCACCGTCAATGGGACACTTGCGAACTTACAGCCAGATGGCGTCGTTCAGCTCAGAACGGGTTGGATAAATCTCTTTTCTACCCGATTTCGTCTAGACAGAAATGCAACCAACACAGCAACATTTACTCCAGAAGGCGGTCTCGATCCATTCTTAGATGTTGATATGCTCGCTAGAGTTCAAGAAACCGACGTCACCAATACGCCTGTTGTTGCCGGGGGATTCTTGAGTGCAGATATTAGTGAGACGCCGATCGAAACCACTGGTAACGTCGAATATATCAGCGTTCGAGCCGAGGCAACAGGACCCGCTAGCCAAGTGAGTGACAATTTAGCACTGACTAGCGATCCTCCTCGCGAGCAAGGGGAACTAATAGCGTTAGTAGGCAGTGGCTTATTTGCAGACTTGACCAGTGCTTCCTATCTTCAAGCTGCTGAGTTTCTAGGTGCCGGTGGTCTGTCTACCTTTGGGGATAGGGTTGCCGATGCAGTTGGTCTAGAATCTTTTCGGGTATTTCCAACTACTGATACAGGCGAAGACAGCACGACCGCCATCGGCATCGGGTTAGAGGCCACAGCGGGGATAGGCGATCGCATCGACGTCGACTTTCTACAAGTGCTCAACAGCAGCAATCGACCTCAGCTTGGTGTCGGGTATCAATTTACAGATAACCTGAATATCAGAGCCGCATCTAATTTAGATATAGACGACACAGACTTCGAGCTGGAATACAGAATCAGGTTCTAACTCCAACAGCTTCGCTTCAACAAAATTGCAAATCACGTTCCCAAATTAGAGAGTACGTTCATCAGCGAATTGAAAAAGCTACCTTTGAACCTTAGCGTCAGCAAGCCAAAAACCAGCGTCACTGCCAAAACCATCGCAGGTCGCACAACACCAATATCCGCTAGCGCAACGTGACCAAAGCTCATCGATAGCGACATCACAAAAATGCTGACGAACGCACCTAGCGCAGCGCCTGCAAGAAAGTTCTGGACTGGGTTTGTTTCATCAAAATCTGTAGTTTTGATATTTTCAGCCTGGTTTTGCGGTGTCATCATCAGCACCTATATAAATGAATGTTCAAACCATAGACCAGCACCCAAAAGTGAGTAAGCAGTAGACAGTTTCCTAATGCTGCAAAAGGGCCTCGTTACTCCTTTACTAGGGTTAGTCACCACCATACTGAGCCTTTAGCTCAGCGACTCTGTCGTCGTCTATTTTTTGGATCAGTACGGGCGGCACTTCAAACGGTCTGCCCGCCTTCAATATCGTCAGGTCGGTAGCGTCACTCATTGTGCTGTTGCGCTCCGCTTCGGTTAGCTGCAAGGCACCAAATAGCTGTGCTGCGGTGCTTGGGATAAAAGGAGCAGAGGCTACTGCATACAGTCGAATTAAGTTGATGCAGGTGCGAATCACCACTGCTGCTTCGTCTTTGTCCTGCTTGAACAGGGTCCAGGGGGCGCGGATGTCGATGTACTGATTGCCTGCGGACCAGAGCGCGTTGAGGGTTTCGGTCGCTTTGCGAAATTCCATGTTTTGGAGGTGCGATCGCAATCCTGCCACCATTTCCTGACAGGTCTTCTCTAGCTCAGCTTCAGCCTCACCCGGCTCACCCCCTTCGGGCAGCTCATTGCCAAAGCGAGACGCCGTAAACTTCAAAATCCGATTGATAAAATTACCAAAATTATCCGCCAGCTCCTTGTTCACCTTGGTCTGAAACTGCTCCCAAGTAAACGCCGAATCAGAAGATTCTGGCGCGGAAGCCATCAGCATATAGCGCCAGTAGTCCGCTGGCGCAATCTCCAGCGCCTGGTCTAGAAACACGCCCCGCTTAGAACTGGTCGAAAACTTGCCGCCGTAGTAGTTCAGCCAGTTAAAGCCCTTGATATAGTTCGCCATCTTCCACGGCTCGCGCGTGCCTAAGATCGTCGCAGGCCACATGATCGTATGGAATGGCAAATTATCCTTCGCCATAAACTGGGTATAGTTCACATCATCCGCGTCATACCACCAGCTCTTCCAGTCCGCCCCAGTCTGCATGCCCCACGCCTTAGTCGCAGACACATAGCCAATCGGCGCATCAAACCAAACGTAGAAGACCTTGTCTTCAAAACCTTCTTTTGGCACCGGCACCCCCCACTTCAGATCGCGGGTAATGCCTCGACTCTGCAACCCTTCATCTAGCCACTTGTAGGCAATTGAGCGCGTTAGATTTGGCCAGTCGGTCTGCGCATCCACCCAGCTACGCACATCGTCACTTAGCTGATCTAGGCGCAAAAACAGATGGCGACTCGTGCGCACCTCGACATCCGTACTGCCAGAGATAGCTGAGCGTGGATTAATCAAATCCGTTGGGCTCAGCATCTTGGTACAGTTCTCGCACTGATCGCCTCTAGCCCTCTCATAGCCGCAGTTTGGACAGATGCCTTCCACATATCGATCCGGCAAAAACCGCTGATCGGCAATGGAATACACTTGACTAGTCTCGCGCTCTTCAATAAATCCCTGTTCGTCCAAGCTGCGATAAAAGTACTGCGTCAGCTCCTTTTGCTCATCCGAAGAGGTGCGTCCAAAGTAGTCAAAAGAGAGCCCGAATTTTTGATAGATATCCGCCTGCCGCTCATACTGCCGCTTACAAAACTCAGCGACCTCTAGCCCCTCTTCTAGCGCTGCAATCTCAGCAGGCGTACCGTGCTCATCTGTCGCGCAGATATATAGCACCTCCTCTCCTTCCTGACGCAAGAACCGCGCATACACATCCGCAGGCAGCATCGAACCCACCAGATTGCCAAGGTGCTTGATACCGTTGATGTAGGGTAGGGCGCTGGTGATGAGATGTCGCATAGAAGGGTGAAGTAGAGAGCCGAGTGGCGGCACAATAAACGCATGCTCTAATCAGCCTAGCGGGTCTAGGCTCCCCTGACTAGCTTCGCGACAACCAAGAAATCAGTCAATTAGTGGCTATGAGTCGATAGCCAGCTTAATCCTTGTATTCGATAGGACAACAAGCAAGGCAAAGGCCCTAACCGATTAGTCAAGACAAAGATTATCAGCTCGACTTGCATCGGTCGGACTTGTTCAAGACCCTCTTCATAGCCTTTTTGTCGCCAGCTTGTTACAACTTCCATCAATTTAATTTGCCTCTAACTTTTAGGATCAGACCGTCCTAGCGTTGCAGGCTTGCCGAGTATCTACGATGCTTTCTTGAAAGGTACTGGGAACGGTAACATTTTTGGCTGAGGCATCGGCGCTATAGATAGATAGGGCTTCTCTGATCTAACCTGCGGTATTAGCTTCTCCTCATAGCCGTCGCAGTGCGTGCCTAGCAGCTTATCCCAGAAGGTAAAGTACAGACCATAGTGGA
This sequence comes from Cyanobacteria bacterium P01_D01_bin.1, assembly GCA_039111275.1. Classification (GTDB taxonomy): domain Bacteria; phylum Cyanobacteriota; class Cyanobacteriia; order Phormidesmidales; family Phormidesmidaceae; genus Phormidesmis. Next base: position 8,708 of record JBCCOH010000007.1, read on the forward strand.
CGTTGTACTTGCGGTGATGAAACCAGTGATGCATCGGCCCGATCATCCAACTGCCTAGCCACCGGCCAAAGGCTGAGTCTGTAAACATGCGCAGGCTAAAGTGGTGAAGCAGCGCACCTAGCGTCATCACTAGGACAACTGCGTACAGCACAGAAAAGTGTATAGGAATGAAGCACACCGCTCCTACTAAATAGAGAGCCTGAATTAACGCTTCGGCAGGATCGAAGGAAAAGGCGGTGAGCGGCGTGGGATTGTTAGAACGATGATGGCCCTGGTGCATCCACCGATAGCACCTAGGATGATGGGCCAAGCGATGCGTGAAGTAGAAGTAAGTGTCTTGCAAGATAAGAACGAGACATAGGCTAAAGACAAGGTACACCCAGCCGTACTGAGTAGGCTCCGTGTATAGACGGGTGTAGCCCGATGTGTAGGCGGTGGTCATCGCCGACGCGCAGATGGCAAAGATAGCGGAGGACCATAGAGAGAGCACGACATCGTGGCGAACAGCAAGCCAGATATTGCGTATAGATAGATTTGTTTTGAGCTTTTTGGTAGCAATGGGCGAGCGTTTTGAATCGGATTTGAGGAAGATCAAGCCGTACAGGCTACCGGACACGAACAGGTAGCCCGAAGCGGTCACGATAAAAAACATCAGACTGTGCCAGCACAGATCTTTCACCAGCAAAGGAAAATTCAAAATTTGCTCTGTATCAATGAGTACGTTTTTGTTCATTGCAGTTTACTGGCTTGCCCTGCTTACTCAAAGATTTCGACAGCTTTTATTTTCTTTCTTATTGTGAAGACGTTACAAAAAGACGCAATTACCGGCAAAACCTAACTCAGATAACATGAGCGCCTCTCATAATGCTCAGCCAAAACAATTGATGCAATCCCTTCCAAAAGAGGCTCTCACAGCTCCCTAAGTACTTCTACAAGCGCTTCAATCTGACAGAAAATATAAATTAATATTACGAAAATGCCTTTATATTAAAAAGTGTTGCGCATTCATAATTCCGTTGCTAGCGTATGCATGTTGATGCGAGTAAAGCTCTGTTTCTTTTAGCTTTCTTTACCTTTGAGCCTCAGCTCATTTCATTCGTACCTGCATCTTTAGTACTTAAGGAGTTCGCTAACGATGAAACCTATTCTGCATAGCCGACTATTCCGGTCAGCCGCTGCTAGTGTGAAGCGCAGCGCTTCCCTGTTGCAGCACTTACTGATGAGAGTGGCTGTCGCTATTTCGCTGAAGCTCTGCTGGTTTGCTGCTCAGTTTCTACTAAACGGATCTGCTCGCAGGCAGGCAGGCACCCTCTAATTCAGCGCCGTAGGGGCACAACCCGATAGAAACCTGATACCGTAAGAGACCGACATCCTCAAAAGACACAATCGGTACATGACCTCTCAGAATACATCTGCCCCGCCCTCTGCCGCCCAACCCTCTACCACTCCAACCTCTGATAATCAGGTGCTGTACGGAGAGAGGGCGATCGCGGAAGGTACGCTGATCACCTTCCCCAATCCTAGACCGGGGCGGATTTACACTATCGATATCACGCTGCCCGAATTTACCTGCAAATGTCCGTTTTCGGGCTATCCCGACTTTGCCACCATTCATATTCACTACGTGCCCGACCAGCGAGTCGTAGAGCTAAAGGCGATCAAGCTATATATCAACAGCTATCGCGATCGCAATATCTCCCACGAAGAATCGATCAATCAGATCCTAGACGACTTTGTCGCCGCCTGCGATCCGCTCTCAGCGACTATCAAAGGCGATTTTCTACCGCGCGGCAATGTCCACACAGTAATCGAGGTTGCACATGAAAAGACGCCTGAATAAGGGCGTCCGAATAGAGACGCCTAAATAAGGCAATAGCGAATCTGGCAATAGCGAATCCGGTACTAGCTAGAAGCACTGGTGTAAAACCGCAGTGCAAACCGCCAAAACCAGCGAGAAAACTGAAACAGCAGCAAGGCTAGCAGCGCCGAGCCCAGCAGCCAGGTCGGCTCGCTGCGGCCGATCATTGCCTTAGCAGGCACCGTGGTCAAAAAAGCGACTGGGATAATGAATGTAAAGAAAATGCGGTAAACAGCCGGGTAGCCTTCGATGGGAAAGCGACCAGCTTCTAGGAGCGATCGCAACACCTCTGTCACGTTATAAATTTTGACAAACCAAATGCTGGTTGCTGCCAAAATAAACCACAGGCTATACAAACTAACAACGCCAAAAGCCAGAGGCGGCACTATCGACAGATAGTCCAATACAGAAAGGCCCACTTGCCTACCTGCATATCCAACAATCACCGTGCCAAAAACTAGATCTGGAAATCCCCAGGGCGATACCGTATGCGTCGATAGCCAAAACTGAGAACTCACTGGCTTTAGCAGTACAAAATCGAGCGTACCTTCTTGTACATAGCTCACGATTTTGTTGAGATTTGGTACCAGAAAAGTCGCCGAAATTCCCTGTAGTATCGTAAAGATGCCGAGCACTACCAGCGCTTCTCTCCAGGACCATCCAGGAAACGCGTAGTCAGTACGATAGAACAAAAACAATCCGAATAAGCTACCCACCAGTCCGCCTAGGCTACTTAGCAGTGCGACAACAAAGTTAACGCGATACTCCAACTCTGCAGCAACGGTTACTTGCCAAAACAGCTTCAGAACTTTGGCGTACTGGGCTATTGACACAGGGCTCTTCTCATCTGTAAATTTCTTGTCTAGAGTGATTCGAACGCTTTACAGACTGCATCTCTTTCAGATTGTTCTCACCGTCCAGGTAAACAGATAGCTTTTCTTGCAGCCTCTGCCTAGCTCTAGCGATACGAGATTTGACAGTTCCCAGAGAAACACCAGTAATACTCGCAATCTCTTCATAAGAGAGACCTTGTAATTCTCTCATAGCAATTGTCTTTTGAAAGACTTCTGGCAGCTCTGACATCGCTTGCTTGAGATGGTCATGAAATTCACGGGTCATCATATTGTCAGCAGGAGTTGGTTGGTCGGAAGGCAGCTCCCAGTCGTACTGCCCGTCGCTAGAGTACCTAGGTGCATCCAATGAGACGGATCCCTTAAAACGCTTACGCTTGCGGAGTTCGTCGTAGAACAGATTAGTCGTGATTCTGCCCAGCCAGCTCTTGAATTTTGCTGGCTCATGCAATCTATGGATACTCTTATACACCCGGATCCATACCTCTTGCGCCAGATCAGTCCTGTCTGACCAGTCGGACGCTAGATGGTAAAGCAGCTTTTCGACGTAGCGCCCGTAGCGAGAGACTAGCTCTTCAAAGGCTTCACGGTCTCTACGCTTGATAGTTTGACAGCGTAGAACCAGCTCGCTGTTAGAGAGCTCTGTTAGTGGGGTCTCTGTCTGCGAAGCATGCGTAGGAATGCCAGCTTGCGGCTCCACTGATTGCCGCCCTAGCTGTTTCAGCTCCACTGATTGCCGCCCTAGCTGTTTCACAAGTTGCCGCACCGGTTGCTGCACTGGCTGCCGCATCGTTCTTTTCACTGGACTATTTACCTGCGGAGGCACCATGTGGATTACAGATGGCTGTCTTAGCTGAGAACTACTCATTACTGTTAAAGGTCTGCTTCTTATGTTGGACGACACTTTTGAAAACAAAACTCTGAGCATAAAAACTTTGAGCATAAAAACGTAAAACAGATACCGAGACCGCACCAAGTAGTTTGATTGAACGCTGTAATCTCTAAAGTACTTCTGACTTATTTACTAAGTAATTATCACTATTGCTGAAGTTATATCTTCAGTCAACATAGTAGACATTACTCAGACCCAGCATCAGCTATATAGCCTATCTTCTTCGTATAATCACTGATATGTTAAGAGTATGTATTGGTGATCACCCTCACTGAAAAAGACGTAAATAGCTGAGATCTCATCCAATATCGAGTCTCGAAGACGCATTAGATGATAGAAGCCAGAAGCCCAACCGCAGAATGCATAATATTAGTATGTGTCATAAAAACCACAATCATGAGCACCGGAAAGTGTATACAAAATCACTAAGCGCCCATGCCTGAATATTGTTTGAGACCCATCACCCACAGCCAGCGGTTGATTAACAACGTGATTGCACCCCAAGCAGCCATAATTGCGAGTCCTCTTGCGAGATCGACCGGGAGCCCGATTAGCAAACTAGCTGGAAAGTACACGAGGTAAGGAAAAGGCGTCCAGAGCGCAAACTCACGAACCGAATCGGGAAATAGCGTCAGTGGTGCCACCATGCCGGACAAAAAGGTGTAGAACAAAAACCAAAACTGTTGGATGGCCGAAGCCCTTTCTACCCAAAACGCCAGCAGTGCAAAAGTGTACTGAATCAAAAACCGCAGACAAAAAGAGAACATCAGCGTTACAGATCCCCAAAAGCAAGCATAGGGCGTTGGCAGCCAGATTGCTTCTGGATAGAGCAAGCAGAATAGTCCGATCAGCAGCAGAATGAACGGGGTACGCGTACAGCGCTCCGCTAAATGGCCAAAAAAGTGTCGCCAAACAGGATCGACAGGCTGCAACAGCAGCGGCGAGAGTTTCCCCTGAACGACCTCTTTCTCGAAGTCCCAGATCACCCACACCACCGTGAACTGGCGTACCAGGAAAATAGCCAGAAAATAGCGGGCGAATTCCGCAGGGGTAAATCCCAGATCGCCACTTTGTGCAGCCTGATTCCAAAGACCCAGAAAGATTAGCGGAAACGAGCCCGAAAGCACCCAGAAGATGAGTTCGGCTCTGTATTCGACCATATAGGCGTAGTAAACAGAAAGGAGGGTGCGGGCGATGCGGAGGGGGCGCATGGGAATATCATTCATGTTTCATATTTCCAAACCGCCCGGTCTCAAAGACCTTGCTGATGACATCCTCAATAGGCGGTTCTGCAATGGTGAGATCCTGAATTTTCAAGGTGTTGAGCAGGTGGGTGACGGTTTGGGTGAGTTTGTCTGATTCAACGAGAAATGTAGCTTGGCAGCCTTCTAGGGACTGAAGGTTGCCGTAGGCGGTTAGGGTGGCTGTGTCAATGGGCTGAGCGCGATCGAGTTCTATAGAAATTTCGCGGTAGGGGGCAAACTGTTCGAGAAGGCCGTCGAGGAGGCCGTCGTAGATCAGCTGACCTTGATAGATGACTAAGACGCGATCGCACAGCGCCGTGATGTCAGCCATGTAGTGACTGGTTAATAGAATGGTTGCACCGTAGCGCTGGTTGTATTCTTTTAAGAAGGTGCGGACGGCCATCTGAGCATTGACATCTAGCCCTAGTGTAGGTTCGTCAAGGAACAGGACTTTGGGACGGTGCAGCAGGGCGGCGAGCATTTCAGCTTTCATGCGTTCGCCGAGTGAGAGCTTGCGTACGGGCTGCTTTAGCTGGTCTTGGACAGAGAGCATTTCGGCGAGTTCACCGACGCGCTGGCGGAATTCAGCATCGCTTAGATTGTAGATAGCGGCATTGATACGCAGTGAGTCGAGTGCAGGCAAGTCCCAGAGAAGCTGCTGCTTTTGGCCCATAATTAGGGTGATCTGCCGCAGGAAGTCTCTGTGCCTCTTGAAGGGACGATGCCCAGCTACGCCAACTTGACCGGTGGATGGATGGATCAGACCCGTGAGCATCTTTAAAGTTGTTGTTTTCCCTGCTCCATTGGGTCCTAGAAAGCCGACGACTTCTCCGGGCTCGATAGTAAAAGAGACCTGTTTGACCGCCTCGATATGGCGATAGGTACGGCGAAAGAAGTGCTGGAGTGTGCCTTTCATCCCAGGTTCTTTGACAGCGACCGGATACACTTTTCCTAGGTTTTGGACGTCAATGATAGGCATGAGCTAAGGCAGATGTTCGCCTTTTACCATAATCTACAAAGGTAAGCGATAAACCCTAAACGATTAGAAAGCTCGCTAGAGGGTGCTGAAAAAGTGACCGATCAAATAGAGCGAGCCACAGAAAACGACGGGTTGGGTTTGAACGGCGGCAGCGATCGCGGTTTCTAAATCGAGATGGATCTGTATTTGGGCGAGGTGAGGGCAGATTTCACGGGCGATCACACCCAGATTCTCTGGGTCTGCGCTCAAATGACCCGGCACAGCGGTTAGGTGCAGCCGATCTCTAGGTCTTAGTAACACTTCGAAAATGTCCGCATGGGCCTTTGTCTGGAGCATTCCCATCAGCCATGTGACTGGCTGAGCTGGGTAGGTGCTGTCTAAATAGGTTCTGAGCGATCGCGCTGCCGCCTGGTTATGGGCACCATCAATCAATAAGTTATGTCCCCGCCACTGCACCTGCTGTAGTCGTCCCGGCCAGCGCACCTGGGTCATGCCCTTGGCAATAGCGGCATCCGAAAGAGTCCAGCCTTGGGTTCGCAGTGACTGCAAGAGTGCGATCGCACAGGCCGAGTTTACCTGCTGATGCTCACCCAAAAGAATCTGTGAATACTCGATACCGCCATAGGTCAGCCGCCCTTTTGCACTTTTCGTCGCAGGCTCCACCCAAATCAGCGGAGCGCCAACCTCAGCAGCCTTGGCTTTCACTACGGTTGCGGCATCGCTGGGCAGCGGACCGACAACGGCTGGCACCTCTGGTTTCAAAATTCCTGCTTTTTCGCCTGCGATTTTTGCTAGCGTATCGCCTAACCTTTGCCAGTGGTCCCGTCCAATAGAAACGATCGCCGTTGCTAACGGTCGATCCCATACATTCGTCGCATCTAGTCGGCCACCCAACCCCACTTCGATAACAGCCACATCAACCTGCTGCTCGGCAAAATACTGACAGGCCGCAGCAGTAAAGATTTCAAACTGGGTAGGCGTAGGTATATCAGCACCAGTAGCATCACCTTTGCTACTGGCACCTACCTGAGAAATTGCCGCTTCTACAGAGTTCAACGCTGTCCGCAAAGCCTGCCAGCTAATTTGCTCACCGTCTATGCAGATTCGCTCTCGCCAGTCCACGAGGTGGGGCGATGTATAGCGCCCTGTTTTGTAGCCAGCCGCCGTTAGAACAGACGCTACGTAGGCACAGACTGAGCCCTTGCCATTGGTACCTGCAACGTGGATTATCGGCACCTGATGCTGCGGATTACCCGTGGCGCTCAAAACTGCCTTGATCCGATCAAGGCCCAAATCTACGCCGAATCTGGCATAGGAGCGCAGTTGGCTCTCAACCGTTTGCTGAAGTGCCAAGTCTGTCGGGATAGAATCGCTCATCAAAGGAACCGCTGAAGAAAACTGCTACCGCCCAATCAGACCGCGTACCTGTCAAGGCAGCACACAAAAAAGGAAGATAGAACCCTACCTTCCCCATCATCCATCTTAAAAAATCGGTTTTGCCAGAGCCAGTCATAGAGACAACCCAAGCTAGGGATTAAACTGCCTCTAAGTTCTTCTCGCCGGTACGAATTCGGACAATCTCATCGACTGGACTGATAAAGATCTTACCGTCGCCGATTTCGCCAGTTCGAGCCGATTCAATAATTTTGCTAACGACCATATCAACCTGGGCGTTTTCTACTACGATTTCTAGCTTTAGCTTTTGCAAAAACTCGACTGTGTACTCAGATCCTCGGTACCGCTCCGTTTGTCCCTTCTGACGACCAAAGCCTCGCACTTCTGACACAGTCATGCCAACGATACCAGCGTTGACTAAGGCAATCTTGACCTCATCTAGTTTGAAGGGACGGATGATTGCTTCAATTCTTTTCATGACTTATTCTCCAAAAGATTCAGCCGACTTGTGAATGTATAGCAGAGCAAGCCTACCCTACTACCGTATCAGTCGATACAATATCAGCCCAATCATATAGGAATCTAACGCTCGTTCAGCAATGGCTTCATGATCAAGAACCCAGCGCCAAAAGCCGTCACGATAATCAAGATGATAGAAAGCGCTAGCCAGATGCCGCCAATTTCTTTTTCATCGCTCTTTTCTAGGATAGAGCTACGATAATCGCCAGACTGCTCTGTAAACAGCTTCGGCATCACAGCAGAGAATGGAGACTCGGACTGTGAATTTGGCTGTGGCTGACGACTTGTATTTTTAGCTGATTTCAACAACTGCTTTTTGCCTGAACGTTCTGAATTTGAACGGTCTGTTGCTTGGCTCTCCCCAATCGGTCTAGGAACGCGATGGCGGGTTGCTTTTGGGGTCGCTGGAGCTGGGAGGATTAACGGCTCGTAGATTGTGGGTGCTTCTTCGGATGAGGATAGACTGCTAGCGTCTTTGCTTTCGTCCTTTTGTCTTTTACTTTGACCCTTTGTCCGGGCTAGATTAGCCAGGGTGTCGGATGCGGCTTCGTTGGGAAAAGACTCTTTTGCTTCACTATATGGTGGAGCACTTAATGGGGGAGTACCTAGGCCATTTTGAGAGGCTGGTCTAGCAACGCCAGCAGCTTGACCTAGCGTCAGCGCTGCCTGTACGACCTGATGAATTTCTCGCTTTAGCCGCTGATTTTGCTTTAGTAGCTGCTCGTTGCGACTATTGAGTGAATCGATCACTGCTTTGTTGGTCCGCAGCTCAGCGGCTAGCTCCCGGTATACCGACATGGGCACAGAAGGGGCATAGCGGGTTGGTGCGGCCTGAGTGGACTCAGGGTGAGAGGAAGGCTTCATAGAAAGGGTAGGAGTCGCTTGTGTTCTGGTATTGTGAGGCGGTTTAGCGAAGGATGCAGGTTAGGTAGTCAAATTAGAGCAACGTCGGTAACATTCGTCAACCGTAGATTTAACAATATTTCCGGTGAAATGTCTTAAAACACGGATGAAACGTTATAAACAGATGTATCAAACTCGCTCGATACGACTGACTGCCTATTTGTACCCTATTTTGCTGCTGTTTCTACCACCTTCATTTTTGTCAGGGTAGTGCTGTTAAACGCTGAGCTGATTGAGGCTCAATGAACTGGGGCTCAATGAATTGGGTTTAAATGGACTGGGTCTGAATGGACTGGACGAGCAGCGCCGCCTGTGTGCGATCGCGTACTCCCAGCCGACTCAGAATATTAGTCACATGGTTTTTCACCGTCCCTTCGGATAGAAATAGCTGCTGCGCAATCTCCTTGTTACTTGCCCCATTCCCAATGCAAATCAGAACCTCTGTCTCCCTTGGGGTCAGCGCAGCAACTTCGGGCGGTACCTCGGAGGTGCCCGCTGTGACGGGTGTTTCATTAGACGCGGGCAGCGCACCAATCATCTTTTGACCAATCATTTTTTGACCAATCATTTTTTGAACGATGCCTGGACCAAACTGGCTGTAGCCTTTGGCGACCGAGCGAATGGCCTGGGCCAGCTCTTCAGAAGGTGTGTCTTTGAGCAGATATCCCTGAGCCCCGACTGCCATCGACTGAGCGATCAGTTCATCATCGTCGAAGGTGGTTAGTACCAAGATTTTGATCGCTGGATACTGCTTAGCGATCGCGCCTGTTGCGGCGACGCCATCCATTACTGGCATACGCATGTCCATCAAAATCACTTGAGGAAGCTGTTCTAGAGACGCCTGCGCCAGCCACGCTAGGGCAACTTTGCCGTTTTCTGCCTCACCCACAATGATCAGATCGCGCTCTAGCGACAACAGAGCGCTAAGACCTTCGCGGATTAGCTTTTGGTCTTCGACTAAGAGGATGTTGATCATTTCGTCTGCTGGTTTTAGGTTGGCTGATTTCGGGTCTGCTGATTTCGGGCTAGCTGGTTTCGGGTTTGATTACTTCGATAGAAATCGGCTTTCAATCGGCAGGCTCACCTGTAGCCGAGTGCCCTGGCGGTTGCTATTAACGACAAACGTTCCCCCGACGGATTCCGCGCGATCGCGCATACTCTGCAATCCAAATCCTGCTCTAGCCTTCTGAATCTCAAAGCCTTCGCCATCGTCTTCTAAACTTAGAGTCACAATCGTCTGCGAACCGATCAGCTGTAGGCACACTCGTTTAGCGTTTGCATGTTTTACCACGTTGGTCAGCCCTTCTTGCACGATCCGATAGAGCAAAACTTTGAGATTGTCAGGAAGGGCGTCTGCTAGCTCAATCTGCTGACTGATTGCTAGCTGGTTAGAGGGATCGGACTGAATGTCTTGAATCAGGTAAGCGATCGCGGTTTCTAACGTCTTGCCCCCGAGTGGGTCTTGTCGCAGTGCGGCTACCGACTGACGCACCTCCTGCAAAGACTGAGTGCCTAGCCGCTTGGCATTGTGTAAGAACTGCTGTGATCGCGGCGGGTCTCGTTCCCATAGCTTCACTGCACTCTCTAGCTGAACGTTCAAAGCCGTCAGCGAATGCCCCAGAGAATCGTGAATATCGCGCGCAATCCGGCTACGCTCCTGGTCCATAGCCAGCGTTTCGATCTCTTTTGCAGAGCGCCGTAGGTTCTCGTTGGCCTGCTGCAAGCTGCTTTGGCTTTGGCGTTCGGTCAACAGCGCGTTAATCAGCAAAACCAGCAGCAGCAGCGAGAGAGCAAACAGCACAATAAAATTTAGCTGTAGTCCCATCACCAGCATTTGAAAGCGATCACGTACCTGTGGCGGTAGCCTGCCACCTAGCCCAAACAGCAGCCGTAGCCGGAACAAAAGCCCACTTAGAAACAATACGAAAGCAGTTCCCGCCAAAACAATTCGTCCCGGCAGCGAGAACATCAGACAGCCACGAATCACCAGAACCAGATAGATAAATGGAAACGTCCGACCGTCATTAGCAATCGTGACTGACGCTAACAAGACCAGCAGAATTTGACCGAGCGTATGACCCAGCTTTGCCAACCGGCCAGCGGGTAGATATAGCCCCATCACGCTAAATAGGACTAGCGAGACCACGGCCAGTATAGGACTGTAATGCCAGCTAAGGCTATGCGCTTCAGCACCTCCCAAAGGGGGACGTCCGAGCCGAAACGATTCCCGGCCAGCCCGTTTGATCAACCGCCCCGGCGGAGACTCCAATGCGCTGATAATCGCCATCGCCAGCAATCCCCATTCTAGGTAGAGCAGAAACCGAAAGGGATGATTTTGAAACCGAATCGCCTGGCTCATAGAAAAAATACCGTGACTAAAGTCATGGGTGTGATCGTGACCTTTGCCGCCTCTCAAACAGCCGCCTTCCTCAATACAGTAGACACATGCCAGGCAAACAGCCTGGAGATGCAAACACACCCCCTCAACTACCCATGAAATTCAATCTAAAAACAGTTGGCTTGTCTAGCTTGGCTGCGATCGCCCTTCTATCCGCACCGCTCGGCATGATCGAATCTGCCCAGGCCGGAGGCGAACGCTTTGGTCATCGCTCTGGAGAGCGTTTGGAACAACTTGACCTAACCGCTGCCCAGTCTACTCAAATCGAAGCTATCTACACCGACGCTCGCGCTCAGATACAATCGGTCCTCACCGCCGAGCAAAGGGCAACACTAGAGGGCGGCGAAGGCCGTAGAGCCTGGAGGGCACTCGACTTGAGCGACGCTCAACAAGAACAAATTCGTAGCATTCGCGATGCTTCCAAAGAAGAAATCAGTGCGGTCTTGACTGAGGAGCAACGTGCTCAGCTACAGGCCATGCGTGAAAATCGGCCTGGACGCCGAGGCGGAAACCGTCGCTGATCCTAGCTAGGTATGTTGACTGCTCGTTGATTCAGGATCTATCAATACTAGTCCGTTGAAATCAGTCTTTGAGCTTCTTCAACAGTTGCCTCGGCAAATTCATCTAAGCTGGCAACCATCGCTTTTGCGGTTTTAGTCAGCTTTTTTGTCTGGTCCAACTTTTTACCGAATGAAGTTAATGCTGCGCCAGCTTCCGCAAACAGTTCTTTGTACTCAGCGGGCGGGCTTTCAAGCCACTTCTCGAAGTCTGTAGCAGTCTCATCCTTACGGTCTACAGGCGTTGGGTCTTTGGCCTCCAAAGACCGCTGTAAGTGGGTGAGTGCTTTTTCCCACGAAGCTTTGTAGCGCAGATCTAGAGGCTTAATCTCTTCGTACTGCGCTTTTAGCTGCTTGGTTGTAGTCACCTCTGCCAGCTGATAAACCTTTGATTTGAGTTCGGTGAGCTTCATTAGACAGCAGGTGCTTGGCGCTGAGCGAGCTGGGAGCTTAAGGCTTTATTCTGGATTTCTAGCGTGTGGTTGAGCTGGATTAGCTGATCGATTTGCTCTTTTTGTTCAGCTAGGATGGCTCTCGCCTCGTCTCTTTCTCTTCTAAATCTGTTGGTATGAGCAACTCGTCCACCTAGACTTTGATTGTTTTTTCCCAGCTCTTTTCTCCGCTTTGATTCTTTGTCGAACGCTTTTTGCAGCGCCTCAAATTGTTCTAGTAATTCTGTATAGGCTTTACTGTTTTCTGCTTCTACTTTTAGGGCTTCGTTTTCTGTGGTCAGCGTTTTGATCTTTGTCTGTAGCGCTGTTGCTTCTCTGTCTTTACCAAAGAGAACCTGTTGAAATCTGCGAATGATTTTCTCTAGCTTAGAGCGCTCGGCCTCTAGCTGCTTGTAGCTATCTTCGATTTCGGTGATTTGCGATCGCAAGAGCGTAGAGCGACGCTGCAAAACCCGAGAGGTACACACATATTTGATAACAGCAACCATCCGGTCCTGTTCAAGTCCAGGTAGCTGAGCAACTGTAGGACTTTTCCAAAGCTCATCATAGTTAGTGCACTCGTGCCGTAGTGTCGAGGTCTTGACATGCTCAGGGTCAGCAATCAAAGCTTCGTTCTTAAAAGAAACGCGCTCATACCAGTACTCGAAGAGTTCCTTGTTAGAAAAGTTCTCAGTAGAAGGTGCTGTTACAGAAGGCATAGTCAAAATTTGTGACTAGGAAAAGTAAGTGCTTTAGTTTTCCAATCCTACCGTAAGCACCTCAGGACAACCCCGGTAGAATAGACTAGCTCACGCGCTAGCAGCGGTCAAAGCATCATCAGCAGGCTGCGCCGCCCCTACCAGCGAAATCAGCGGTCCCATCTGCTCTTGACCCGTCAGCGCTAGCTCACTATGACAGAGCAAAATCTGTTCCCCAGCGCGGCCTAGCAAATCGTGCAAAGTACGGCTCAGATTAGCCTCGTTCGCTGCTTCGATCTCGGCTAGGGTAATCGGCCCACCTGGCCAATCCTGCAAAAATAATAGTGCGCCGAACAGCTCACCAGCGCTGCTAGCCCACAGCGGTGAGCCCGCATCCAGCCAAAACTGCCAGCGGTGAGTCAACCGCTGAGCTCTGTACTGATAGATGGTGGAAAGGGTGACGCCTTTGCGACCGAGGGCGCGGGGGTTGACTGGATAGGGATTAGCGGAAACAGTGCCTTTTTGAATTAGCTGGATAAATCGTCCTACATCGCTCAGCAGATTGTCTGAACGGGAGGCATTTGTAGTCTTTCGCGAGCTATCGACTCGGTTTAGTTCGACTCGGTTCAGTCGGTCCTCAACTTCCCAGAAGTGTTGGGCGGTTTCCATCAGCTCACGCAACGTGGCGAGCTGGTCGTATGGCAGATGGGTGCCCCGCCAAAGGAAATCCTGGACGATGCGATCAATGGTGATGACTGGTTTTAGAGTAAGGCGCTGCTGAGCGAGCTGCTTTTGCGAGTCGATCCAGCTTAGGATGCGGTTGTAGGCACTGACGCTTCGGTGTCCTAGGCGGTCCCAGCGGGAGAAGGTTTCGGCAGGGAGTAGATGCGGGTTCTCGATATCGGGGACGAAGCAGTTGTCGGCAATTAACTCGGCGCGGACGGGATCGATGATGATTAGATCGAACCAGGCTTCGGCTTCGCTCAGTCCTCCGGTGGGAGAGTGGGGAGTGAGGTTTTGGCTGAGGACGACGAGCATTTCTGCGATCGCATCTCGATTCACCAGCCGCCCCAAGCCCGGATAGATCAATGCTAATAAAGACAACAAGGCGCGCACCATCGGCGAACTGACCAAGGGACGCTGATCGTTTAGTGACTCGATGGCAATGCCCCGACTGCTCAAGATTTCGATCAGGCTATAGCGTCCGATGGAGTCAAGTCCTGGACCAATAACGGCGATTTCATCTGGTTGAATCTGACTGCTCTCAATAGCACGAGCGATCGCTTCTGCGGTAATTCGCAGCATCTGTCCTCTAGAGGTCGCCTGTAGCAACGTAATCTCGTCAGGCAAGGTGGGCATCGCTAGCGGATCGGCCACCCAGTCAGCAACGCGATCGCCCCACCGCCCCAAAGAATCCTTCGCGGGTTCGTCCAATGTCATTTGCTCACACCGGGCGGACAGCGGCAGCAGTGCCGCCGGGTCTGCCCCCAGGCCAAAACGGATCTTTCCCTGCGGATTAAAGGTAAATAGACAAGGGCGTTCTGCTTCTAAGAAGACGGAAAACAGCGCCGACATGATGGCGGGATACTCATCCACGTCATCTGCTAGTACGCCTTTGAACCGGGTCAATAGCTGCGTTTGATACTGTGCCATTGGCAGCAAATGTCGCCAGTACAGCGTGCTCATAATGCCGTAGGTCAGCAAGCCCCTGTGCAAGCACCAATTCTGCCAGCTCACTAGCGCCTCGCCCACCGTCTCCCACAGCGCAGCGGGCGCCAAAGATCCAGGCATACCTGCTTTCAAGATGCCAGCGATTTCTTCGATAGGCACACAGCCCTGAGACGCCAGCTGCAAAAAATCTAGGCTACGGCGCACCATACGAGAGTCACGCCAGCCGTCTACCTGTAATACGCCGCTATCGAGCTGAGGGCGCCACAGCGCTGTAGCCAAAACCTGCTCAGTTTCAGGGCGCAGTTTGAGCGGGAACTGGGCCTGCAAGTTCAGCGACTGGACTAGCAGTGGCCAGAAAAGGACGATCTCGTCTTGAATAAAGCCTGCGGGCGTAGAAGTCAGGGTAGCAACGCGATCACCTAGCTCATCGATTAGCCGCTCGGCTAGCGCAATCCGATTGTCGCCATTTGCACCAAAAATTAGCAGAGGCTGCTGTTGAGAAGCGCCCACTTGCTGAGCAAAGCTGATTAGTTCCTGCGTCTTACCGCTTCGAGTTACGCCAAAGCACCAGTAAGCTGTCATTGCAAAGCGCTGTAGATAAATGCAGTCCAGTACCGTTGTACTCGTACTATAGCTTCTGTCGGAGGTAGTTAGGACATTATTGATCGCTAAAGGATTTTAGCTACAACGGCTAACTCGACTAGCAGATGTCCCAACGCATTAGAACGTTTACTGCATAACGCCCGGTGATACATTCGCAGGCGGCTACAAAAAGCGAAAGCCCGCCATAACGGCGGGCTTTCGTCAAAACTGCTGTCTATGCATCCTCAGCAATTACCACAGAGGACTGCTAAGAGAACAACTAGGAAACAGAGGCTGCAACTGCAAATAGGCCAACTAGCAAGCTAGCAGCCAGGCTACCAAGGATAATGTAGTTACGCTTCTCTTTGCTAGTTGGAGGCTCAGCTTGATACATCTTGGGCTCGACTGCAAAGTTGTTCAGCCGACCGCCTTCTTCTGTTGTGTATCTCATAAATGTAAGCTCTCAATTATTAATGTGAACTTATGTTAACAAAGAAGGGATCATTTTTCTAGTAATAAAAATTAAATATACATAAAGACGGAGAAAAGACCGGAATAGCAGAAGATTAAGTGCTAATTGTTCCAGTGGTTGGTGAGCTAGGGCTGGCGTAGGTTTTGACCGGGATGCGCCCTGCCTGGTAGGCGAGTCGGCCTGCTACAGTTGCCATGCCCATGGCTTTGCCCATAGATACAGGGTCTTTTGCGAGGGCGATCGCGCTATTGATCAGCAGCGCATCCGCCCCTAGCTCCATCGAGTACGCAGCTTCACTAGGCGTCCCAATCCCGGCATCTACGACCACTGGCACTGTCGCGTTCTCGATAATGATCTGGATATTCGCCGCATTTTTGATGCCTTGCCCCGACCCGATCGGTGACCCTAAAGGCATCACCGTCGCACAGCCGACTTCTTCTAACCGCTTCGCCAGCAGCGGATCGGCGCTGATATAAGGCAGCACCGCAAATCCTTCTTTGACCAGTTGCTCAGCAGCCTTTAGCGTATCAATTGGATCTGGCAGCAGATATTTAGCATCAGGAATTACCTCTAGCTTTACAAAGTTGTTGTCCTCTTGGCCCAGTAACTTTGCCATCTCGCGACCTAGACGTGCCACTCGAATGGCTTCATCAGCATCTTTACAGCCCGCTGTATTTGGCAGCATCCATATCTTTTGCCAGTCGATCGCTTCAGCGAGTCCTTCATGCCCCGGTGCATTGGTCTGAACCCGGCGCACCGCTACCGTGACAATCTCACTGCCGCTAGCCTCGAAACTGCGACGCATAGTGTCTAGGCTGCTGAATTTGCCAGTTCCGGTCATTAGCCGAGACTGGAAAGTTTTGCCTGCGATGGTGAGTGTATCGGTAGTCGGGGGAGTGAGGGGGGGACGGGGGGCGGTGAGCTGCATGGGGAGGGGAGTGGGAGAAGTAATGTTTGGAGAAGAGCGAAATCGTCGGAAGGAGAAGGCATCAAGGAGTGGACTGGAGTGGCCGTTGATATGCTCTGCGATTAGTTTGGCCGTAATAGGGGCTAGTAGGATGCCGTTGCGGTAGTGCCCGGTTGCTAGGGTAAGGTTGCTGCTAGGACTGGGGCCTAGGATGGGGAGTTGATCTGGGGTGTCTGGGCGAAAGCCCCACCAGCATTCTTCTATGGCAAAGTGAGCGATTGGGGGATATAGCTCGATGGCGGCGTTGAGGAGCTGAGCGATTCCGGCAGGAGTATTGTGTGGGGCGAAGCCAGCATCTTCTACGGTCGCACCTAAAACAATGCGGCCATCTCGGCGGGGCACGATGTAGACTTTCTTGCCGTAGAGGACTCTTCGTAGAGGTTGGGTTTGACCATATCCAAGCGGAACTCGTAGACCAATCATCTGGCCTTTGGTTGGGGTGACAGGGATTGGCAGCAGTTCTCCAGACCAGGCCCCCGTTGCTAGGACATAGTGATCGGCTTGCTTTTCGCCAGCGGAAGTCCGCAGGCTGGTCACTTCGCCCTGACGCTGAATAAAGCCTTCGACAGTGACATCTTCTTGAATCTCGATGCCGATGTCTTGAGCGGCGGTGCGCAGCGCCTGCACCAAGGCACGATTGTCAACCTGGGCGTCCGCCGGATAGAAGTTGCCGCCGATGATGTCTTGGCTGAGATCGGATTGATAGCTATGAATCGCGCTAGCGCTGATTGGTAGCGGGTCGCCTTTGCTGTTGTCTGGAGCTAAAGATGGCGAAAGGATGCCGCAGGGCCAGTAGCCGGTGTCTTTACCAGTGAGGTCTTCTAGCTTGCTGACCCAGGTGGGATAAAGCGCTAGGCTGCGTTGACACAAGTCAAGCATAGGTCCAGCGGGAAGACGCTCGGCGCTCGGCGCCAGCATGCCAGCGGCAGCATGACTGGCAGCGGCGGCGAAGTCTTTGCTGAGGATGCAGACGCGGGTGCCTTGCTGGTGGAGTTCTAGTGCGATCGCAAGACCTATAATCCCGCCGCCTACAATGATGACGTCTGCCTGCTGCATAGTTGAGAGTTTAGTTGCTACCTTCTAGCTGCCATCGCTTAGTTGTCGTGTTCTAATCAACGCTGTTCTGCTACCACAGCGCAGGAACAGGCTGAGAAGCAGCGCCTGTAGGAGTGTTATCTGTGCTGCTATTCGCACTGTTTGCTGCATCTGTCTGAGAATCGATCTGGTTGTTCCCCTGAGCCGATATGGCAGCATCAGGCGATAACGGCGTGGCTTCGACTCTGCTGTCGGCGACTAGCTGATCGAGCTCTGCTCCCTTTTGTCGCTGAATGTAGGTACCAGCTGTTTCTAGCGGAGTGGGCGCAAACACATCCTCTGAGATCGTGCCGTCAGACTGACCATTACCGTTATTCGAGGGGCTAGTTGCTCCGTCATTAGACTGAGAGACTAGAGGGCGATCGCCCTCTAGGGTTCTAGAATCACGACCGTTGTCAATGAAGCTATCGTCAGCTCCATCAGCTGTCCTCACATCTTCAGCGGGGGCGGTTCTATCGGCAGAGCTGGTGCCAGGCGAGTCTCTTAGCCAGTTAAAAGCTCGGCTGATGCCGAATATTGCCATTAGGAAGATAGCTAGAACAGTAGCACCGAGTGAGAATCGATTAAACATACGCTTTTCCTTTCATGCTCATTTCGTTTGTCTTCACGACTGCCACCGTTTGACTGCTACCGTTTGACTGCTACCGTTTGAGACTGGCGCTATCGTACTTGAACTAGACAACTGCCTAACTTAACCGCCTAAATTGTAAAACTGCGCTGGACGCAAGCAATGTACATATACTAGTCGATTTGTTGAGTTTGCAGATATACAGAAAGTAGATACAAAAAGACTTTCAACTAGCACGCCTACAGTCAGCTCACCTAGAGAAGCAGTCAACATACCTAAAGGGGGGATTGTGGAGTCCAGGCGATTTCGGCCTGTTGTCCCCAAAACCCCTTGAATTTAGTCACTTTGATATTGCCGAGTACTTTGGTTTGACAGGCTAGCCGAAGGGCTTTTTGAGTGGGCTGCCTAGCGTTGTGGGGCGGTAAGCTGCGTCTAGCAACATCGCGCCAGTTCGCATCAGAAACTTCTCCTTCTATGGCCACAGCGCAGGTGCCACAGGTGCCGATGCCCATGCAGTTGACATAGTTTGCCCTGGGGCTATACAGGTCAATGTCATTGTCTAGCAGCGCCTGACGAAGGTTAGCGCCCTGTTCGCACTCGAAAGTTTTACCTTGAGCAGTGACCGTTGGCATAGTGTTAACTTGAGCTGAAAGCGTGATTTTGTATGAGCATTTGGACTTGGCAATCTGAAGATCGAGCGGGCAAACCGTTTTTGACCTGTGCGCTATTACCGCAGCCGCATGGTTTCTTTACCAGCCAATTCTACCCTCAGACACCTGCGGACCTAGCTGGCGTACTGTGGCCGGATGCCAAAGTCTATAGAGTCAAGCAGGTCCACAGCGCGGATGTGCTGCTACCCAGCGAGATAGAAGATGCGATCACATCCGGTCTTCCCCAACTGCCAGACGGCAGCGCTGCACCCTTTCCTTTAGCCGACGGCATCATTACCGAGAAACCAAACCAGTCGATCTGGACCTGCTCTGCGGACTGTACCCCTGCGCTCATAAGTGATACAAAAACTGGGCAAGTATCCGCTGTCCATGCGGGCTGGCGAGGCACAGCGCAGAAGATTTTGCCTACGGCGATCGCTAGATTCCAAGCTCAGGGCAGCCAGCTAGAGAATCTACGGATTGCCTTGGGACCAGCGATTGACGGCAGTGTCTACCAGGTTGGTCAAGATGTTGCCGCTGAGGTTGGCAAGAGTGTAGCGCCGCATCTAGAGGGCGCTGATCTGATTGCGCATCTAATGGAGATGGCACATCCACCACTGCTAAATGACTCGGCAGAAGGCAAGGTTCGTTTAGATGTCAGGCGGATCAATCAGATGCAGCTGGTGCAGATGGGAATTGAGCCAGAGTCAATTGCGATCGCCCCTCACTGCACCTATCAAGAACCTGACCGCTTCTTTTCATATCGGCGTACGAAAAAGAAACAAGTTCAGTGGTCCGGCATTGTCAGTGGCCACTCTGAGTAGAAGAGCAAAGCCCTACGACTCCGCTTAGCCACCGAAGACTTGAGCGCAACCTTGAGCGCAGCCGAAAGGCTACTCTACAAAATCTAGGCTCTGTCGTCGGCTGGTGGTGGATTGCCGAATACAGGCGTTAGGAATGCCACAATCGCGCCGATCAAGAAGCCCGCTACGTTGCGAATAACGGGCAGCAGCTCGGGTGTACGAGTGACCACCGGACCCAAACCAAAGGCAATGAACAAAATGCCCCAAAGCGGGGAAAATAGGAGTGCCCACTGCCAAGCAATGCCCTGCCCTTCCTTTCTAGGCTGTGCTGCAAAGCCGCAGATCACTCCGCCCAAAATAGACGTTATCAAAGTCAAAATCCACTGCTCGCGCGGTAGCCCTGGCACAACGGCACAACCACCTTTATTCAGGCAGGTTTCTAGTGCATTGATTGCCCCTAGCACCGCACCGTCTTCGCCGTTATCGCGAACGTAGAACTGGTTGCCAAAGCGAGTCTGTAACTCAATCCAAAAGGTCCGGGGCAGTAGTGGGTATAGCTCATCACCCACACTGAAGTTGAGCAGGTTACCGCCTCTTGGGTCGGCCACCATCATGATGCTGCGGTCATTTAGTCCCCAAAAATCTTTGACCGCTCTGCCAGGCGTTTGGTCAAATTGAGTCAATACCCGCAGCTTCCAGCCAGTTGACGCCTCAAATTCAGGCAGTTCTGTGTTCAGGTACTCTTCTTGCGCCGTGTTCAAAATGCGCGCTAAATCGATGACAACGGTTGGCTCGTCGGGCAGCAGTTCGGGATTGTTGACCGCGTAAGCAGGAGCAGGGACTAAGGTGAGGAAAATTATTAGAGCTGCGATCGCACTACCAGCCCATCTCTTTGCCGTTCTTTTTAGAGTCTTGAGCCTTTGCCGACTTTCGGCGGATGGGGTCATTTGCCGAAGCAGAGCTGTGAAACAAATTCTCATTAGTTAAGGCCGAAGGCAATGACGCCTATCTTTACAGTTATTTACTTAACTTTAAGATATCAGAATTTTGATTAGAGCGGATAGGGAGGTAGGGGAGTAGAGGGAGAAAGGGGAAGTTAGGGAGGTGGGGGCGTAGGCTTCGACGTGAGTTCACCCGAACTGGCGTGAGGGCGTGGGGATATTTTGCGCGTTTTGTCGGTGGGGTGATCGGCTGGTTTATGAGAGAGATTGGGGAGATCGACTGATACTTTTTGCGGGACTGGCTGCTCAGGAACTGGCTGCTCAAAAGTTGGTTGTTCGGAAGCTGGGTTTTCAGCGGTTGGAGAGTTGGGAGATGGGGAGGGTGGTGGAGTAGAGATAGGTGGTACTGGTGGGCGGCGGGTGGGTGGACGCCGCCGCCGACGCGGCTGACCATTAACCAAGACGCTGAGGGCGGCGCTAGCACCAGCGAAGAAGCTGCGGGTTGTGATTCTGGCTCTTTGGGCCTGAACCTTGGCTTCTATCATGCCTCGATCGACTTGCTCTACAACGCTGCGAGCGCTCTGTACTCCGCTACTGACTTCGTCGGTAAGGCCAGAAAGTTCCTGTCCGGTTAGGCGCAGATCATTCAGGGTAGCGGGTAGTTCTCTATTCAAAGTGTCTAGTAGCTTTTCGGCGCTTCTAGCAGCTCTTGCCAGCTCTTGCAGCGTCAAAATTGCAACGGTAAGCAGCGCAATTAGACTGATAGCCACTAGCAAAATAGAGATGCCAAGCCAGATGAAAGGGTTGTTCACTATTCTTCGAGAGCCGCTGACTGGGAGGAGGTTTGCTTCGGTGAGCGGAGTCCGTTGGACACCTCATCAATCGGGTCGTGGGCAGTTTCGTGGGCAGAAGGAGTATTGGCAATGCCAACGATTTGGTCGCCAGTCTGAATGTCGGCTTGGCGGGCCCATTCCTGCCGACCAGCCGCGCGACCGGCCACGACTGCTTCGCGTAGCCTAGATAGGGTTTGCTCCCAGTTGCTCAAGCTATTTTCCGATAGTCGATCGGCTTGAAACTGAAGGCTAGTCGCCAAATCTTCTGCCAATTCGGGCAGCGCGTCCGCAGATTTTTTGAGGATGCGCCGAGTATCTTTACCGGTGCGAGGCGCAGCCAAGACCCCTGCGATCGCCCCAATCGCCGCGCCAATGATCATGCCGCCTAATAGTCCGTCTGATTTACCACCCGCCATCACTAATTGTCCTCTATTGTGATCTGTCTGATGCGATTCTTGGATGCGACCTTGACTATTCGCGACTCCTCGCTTACAGCGTACTGCGAAATCCGGCCTGGAATAAACAGCTATACCCAGAGATGCGGCTAGAGACGCGATCGCCTACGCCACCGACCCACCTGTATCAGCCAGCCAACCAGACGCAGCAGCTGATCAAGCTGACGAGAAATTAGCTGTAGTCGAGCCAGACTCAGCCGCGTCTCCATCAGCTGCGATCGCCTGACCACCAGCGCCAGCCCCACCTGCGAAGATGCCGTTGCCACCGAGCGCGTCGCATCTAGCAACCGCAGCCAATCCGTCAGCCGCACCAAATCACCCCGCCAGCGCCACAGCCCTACCGCCAACCACAGCACTAATCCCGCCAGCACACAATTTACAACTACAACCAGCACATACAACCCTACCAACTCCCTGACCCCCATTTCCTAATCCCCTCGGCGGCTGAGCGCAGTCGAAGCCTACCACTCCGGCGCGTAGCTCATCACCAGCGGCGTTAGGCCCAACTCTTCTGGCAGTTTCACTGAAGCTTCAAAGAAAGCCACAATCTCTCTAGCCGTAGGTCGTCCGCGCTTTACACCAGTTGCGCCAGCCGCAATGATGCAGCCACAGCAGCCAGCGTTGCTGTCACTATTGAGCATCCACTTTTCGATTGCCTCAGAATCAGTCGGATCGCTAATTTCATACTCATTAAATAGATGCAACTGTCCCTGCGCAGTCTGCAAGAGACCGATTTGAAACACCTGAGCACTGATTGGATCACTGCCCGGATTAAAGCAAATTGACTGAATTCCGCCCTCTAGCTTGATCCGCTCAACCAGATGCTTGGCTTTTGGCCGAGTAGTCTGAATGGTCAACACTGGCCATTTTGCCTTGCTAGCAGGTCTTTTTTTGGGCGAGATTAGGAAGTCTTGATAGTAAACGCGGCGATGTTCTTTGAGCTGCTCAATCTCTTTAGTTCTGTAAGCGCCCAGCATAATCAACGAGCCTTCAGGGACGCTATCATCCACGATGTCCGTATTAGCAGCGTCGGACAGACCCTCTACTAGAGCGCTGTCTAGATCGATATCATCTAACTCAGCACTACCTACGGTTTCTGTTAGAAAGGTGGCGGAGACTTCTGGCAGTGTAGATATCTTGACCGAGACTAGCTCTGGCTCCGCCTTATCTTTGAGGGAACCTTTTGAAAGGGAGCCTTTTGAGAAGGATCCGCTTGAGATTGCTGGATTGGGTACGCGGAACCGACTGCTCACGGGCTGTAGCGCAAAGTCTTTGGCGTGAACGTCGTGCTTCTTGACGAACCGATGCAGCGCCTCTAAAGCGACGATTAGGCTGGCGGCTTCCTCCTCGGCTAGCTGCGATCGCAATCCTTCTAACGGGTGAACGCTGCCAAAGTCGTACTCTACTGCTGCTGCTGGCAAATCGCCTTTTGTCGATCCAGACAAGGGAATGACGCCCTCAATCGGATTAAAATTGATGAAAAGACAGTTTTGCTCTAAAAACGCCTGTTGCAATGCCTCTCTTTGGTCGTTGCTGTTGAGCAGCTTGTGACGAAACTGCCGCAGGGAATCGAGATCGCGATAGAACAGCAGACCAAATTCCACCCCCGCTATACCCAAAATGGACAGGTACAGCGTCTCGATTTCCCAACGGTTGAGTTCTATCGCTAGAATCTCTTGCTCGCTGAAAGCACTCCAGGGGGCGTCCTGCCAGATCGTGGCGGACTTTTCTAGTAAAACTTCCTCATAGTCTGCTGGGATTACGGCCTGGGTAGGGATGGCCGACCGAATTTTCTCAAATATTTCGTCGATTACCGGCAGCTCAGGAGAATGCTCAACCGGGATATCTAGAGACTGCAGCGCCCCTCGCAAGAAGAACTGGATCTCGCGATCACACACCACCACCTTTCTCGGTCTGGCTGGGTCCATCTGGCCCTGAGGGGTCTCGATCGCCTGCAACAGCGTCCGCACAACTGCCTCGTGTCCGGTCTCGGCAGGGACCACATTCATCCCTCGCACCACGCCATGCAGGCTGTCTACCCACAGAATGCAGTCACCTATGAGTACTGTGCCATCCTCCCCTATTGCCTGTGGGGTCATGGGCAAGGGTCTGCGATCACACTCCCACACGCTTGTTAAACGAGGCAGTTGACTCAAGCGGCGACAGGTGAACGGACTCAGTTGATGCATGAGGCTATAACGAGATTCTGTGTCATTCTACCGAGTTTGCTGGTGTTACCGCATTGCTATAGCTGCTGGCACTTAGCTACATTTGCTTGGCTGTATCTGCCTGTCCGTGTCTGCCTGGCTATATCTAACCGTAGCGACACAACAGTCAATCATAGAATAGAGCCTGAAAGAAGCCCAAAACCGATGCGCTAAACTATAGCCAACCCATATCTCCTTAACCAGTCCTATGACCCAAGCCACTACTCCGGTCTCTGCTGAAGCTCCGACTGCGGCTACCAGCTCAACAGAAAAAGGCATCCTTATGTCTGAAGCGGCCCTCACCCATGTCAAAGCGCTACGCGACAAGCAAGAAGGCGATCTGTGCTTGCGTGTTGGCGTTCGTCAGGGCGGCTGTTCTGGCATGTCTTACATGATGGACTTCGAAGATCCTACCAACGTGGGTGAGCACGATGAAGTGTACGATTACGAAGGGTTCAAAGTTGTTTGTGATCGCAAAAGCCTTCTGTATCTCTATGGTCTCATGCTCGACTACAGCGATGCTCTGATCGGCGGTGGGTTTCAGTTCACTAATCCCAATGCCAATCAGACCTGTGGCTGTGGCAAGTCCTTTGGCACCTAATCTTAAATAGATCCGCTCCTCTATATGCAAACTCTAGAAACTCAGTTTGAAGAAGGCATCTCGCGCTACAAAGATGGCGAGTCTGCCGAAGCGCTTTTACCTATCTTCAAGAATATCTGTACGCACGCGCCCAAAAATAGCGCCGCTCAGACCTGTCTTTCCTGGCTGTATCTGCTAGCAGACAAGCCAAACGCGGGCTACAAAGCTGCGCAGAGGGCAGTAAAGCTAGCACCCAAAGACCCACAGGCTAGAGTCAATTTGGCGATCGCCATGCTCGAAACTGGGAAAAGCGGCGTCCGCGACCAGATAGATACGGTCTCTCAAGTAATCATGGCCGTAGACGAACTCAAAACAGAAATTCAGGAAAACTTTGAAGAAGGATTAAGAAGAAAGCCTGATTGGAAGAGTCTAAAGCGGATTCAAAAATGGCTGTTTGAATCGTGAAGGGATTATCTCCCAGCGCTTTCATCCATTTCTAACAAAAACATTGCTCAACATTAGTTCATTAAGCAATGCAAACAACATTCAGAAAAATAAGCTGGGGATCGATGATAAAGTCGATCCCCATTTTTTTGTGAAGCGCTTTCACAATCAGGGTTTAGTCCTTTCATTTATGTGAATCCGCTGGCAGTTCTAAGCTTCAGAAAGAACTGTTAAGTCTGAAACAATAACTTAATGAGCGATCCCCGAAGCCACTGATAAGATTAGATAAAGCAGCAGATAAGTCCTGCTTAACTAAAGTCTTAATTACTTAAGCCTATTTTAAGTAATTGACTAAGTGAGCTAAGCGGACGTTTCTACGCTGCATCACATCACCTTTAGGAGTCGCTGATTATGAATGTTAAACCAGTCGCAATTAAGCCAGAAACTCGCAATCACAAGGGCTGCTTCGTACAGGATGCAGACTACACCTTTGTGGAACTAGACAAATCTGGTTGGGCCTTGATTTGTATCGATGACGCTGTCTGCCACTACGTTGATCCCGACAACCTTCTAATTTCGGAGCTCGAAAGCGTTAAAGCAATCTAGTTCTGTTTTGGGAAACGCTAAAAAGCGTTTAGTCGAGATGATGAATAGTCTAAAATGGCCACTTCAGCGTATGAAGTGGCCATCTTTTTGTAGTTTTCTTTCGTATCTTTCCTTTATGATTTTCTTTGAACGTAGCTAACAATTCAAATTCACTGTCTCAAGTCCACTGTCCTTCTAAGTTTTGTAATTCATGAAAGATCGCTTGAGCAATCTGCTTGATACCGCGCTGATGCTTAACTTATTTTTTGTCCTGCTGAGTTTCGGCTGGTTTGCGATCGCGCTCATTGGCCAGGCAGCAGACATCAACCTGGGCTTTGACTTGTGGTATAGCCTTTGGGATCCGGTGTTTATGCCAGCTATTGGCATCTTGATGGCGGGCGCTTTGGTCAGTGGACTATCAAGCTGGATTAGTAAAAAGTTTTTGTCCGAGCGAGAGGGGCTATGAAAGCAAGAAGAAAATTACCAGGCGCTTCTGGTCCGCTCGTACCACTTCACCAGCACCTTCGCTAGCCTAGCTGGGTCGTGGCGCACTGTGTGGTTTTCTTCGCTCATGACATTAGCAATCACAATCCGTCTACCTGAGTCGATCACCGCCTTGCGATCCAAAATCACTGGCGTTGCCCCTTCCTTTAGATATCGATTGATCGCCTCTTCGGACGGCAGACGCTTTTGAACTAGCACCGCATCGAATAAGTAGCGTCCGCAGGATCTGTCAATTGCTTCGATGTGTTTAGAAACCGTGTAGCCCTGGGTCTCGCCCGGCTCGCTCATGATATTGCAGATATAGATTCTGGGGACTTCCTTGGCTGCGATCGCCTCTACTAATTCAGGAACCAAAAAGTTCGGAATAATGCTGGTATATAGGCTTCCTGGTCCCACAATAATGTAGTCGGCCTGGTTGATCGCCTCTACGGCTTGGGGCAATGCGGGTGGGCTTTCAGGCGAGCAGCCGATCTGGTCTATGTTTCCACCGGCCTTGGTAATATTGGACTCACCCTCTATGTAGCGCCCGTCGCTTAGAGTCGCCCACAGGCTGACGTCGCTGAGGGTCGCAGGCAGGACTCGACCGCGAATTGCTAAGACCTGAGAGCTAGCCGCGATCGCCTTCTCCCAGTCACCTGTAATCTCATTCATCGCCGACAAGAACAAATTGCCAAAGCTGTGACCGCTTAGCCCAGTCCCGGTTTCAAACCGATATTGAAATAGCTCAGTCAATAGCTTCTCTTCATCCGCTAACGCCGTCAGACAGTTGCGAATATCACCCGGTGGGATTCCACCCATTTCTCGCCGTAGCCGCCCCGAAGAGCCGCCATCATCTGCCACCGTCACAATCGCAGTGATGTTCGCGCTGTAGTGCTTTAACCCGCGCAGCAGCGTAGAGAGTCCGGTACCCCCGCCGATAACGACGATTCGGGGGCCTCGGTTTAGGCGACGATGGGTGGCGATCGCATCCCAGAGGTTATCCTCCCCGTTGGCAGGCAGCAGCACCTCGACAATCGTGCTAAACGTTCGAGTTTGTCCCCACACTAGCAATAGCAGTCCACCAAGAATTGCCAGCGGACCACTGACGTAGCTAGGCACCAGACGAGTAATCAAATTGAGCAGATTACCAACAAACTTTACCGTGTAGAATACCGGCGTTAGCTTTAGCCAGACCATCACGCCAAGGCCGATCGCGACAATGCCCACCGTGCTCAAGAACAGCCAGCGTTTCACGAACAGTCCCGGCTTCAGCCACCTTGCCCAGCGCCGGGGCGTTGCATATAGCTTTCTACGAGTTGGGCGCATAGCGAGTGCAAACAGCAGTTGGGATCGC
Organism: Cyanobacteria bacterium P01_D01_bin.1; assembly: GCA_039111275.1. Classification (GTDB taxonomy): domain Bacteria; phylum Cyanobacteriota; class Cyanobacteriia; order Phormidesmidales; family Phormidesmidaceae; genus Phormidesmis. Next base: position 36,123 of record JBCCOH010000007.1, read on the forward strand.
AGTTGGAATCATACTCCACTAGGTCTATACAGTGAAAAGTTGATACAGAATGGTCACAAGCGTCGAATTCCTACACACTAGATCTTGTTCATGTCCAATCTTCCTCACAGCAACGAACCTGACCCTCAAGCTTCCCCCTGTGGCCCAGACCCTCTTGTCAGAGTCGAGGGAATCTCCAAGCAATTTGGTAAAAATAAAGTCCTAGATGGCGTAGATATCGAGCTACAGCCCGGAGAAGCAGTGGCTATCATCGGGCCATCGGGAACGGGAAAATCGACTATTTTGAGGATTATTGCGGGTCTACTACCCGCTGATGAAGGCGATATCTGGGTAGGCGGGAAAAAGCGGATTGGATTAATAGAGGATGCATCCGATCCCTTCGGAATTGGCATGGTATTTCAGCAAGCTGCCCTGTTCGACTCGCTAACCGTAGAAGAGAACGTCGGTTTTTTGCTATACCAGCACTCTAATCTTTCTCGTGACGAAGTCAAATCACTAGTCAACCGAGCGCTTTCTGTGGTTGGTCTACCTGATATTGCCGATCGCTATCCAGCCGAGCTTTCGGGCGGCATGCGCAAGCGAGTAAGCTTTGCTAGGGCGGTAATGGCCAATCCAAAGAACCCAGCTGATAGCCCCGCGCTTTTACTGTACGATGAGCCAACAGCGGGCCTTGATCCGATTGCCTCCACTGTTATCGAAGACTTGATCCGAGAGCTTCATGTAGAAAAAACCTGCCAGTCGTACCTGATCGTCACTCATCAGGAAAGTACGATTCGCCGCACCGCCGATCGCGTCATTTTTCTACACGGCGGGCAGGTACAGTGGAGCGGAGACGTCAAAGCAATTGACACCACCGATAATCCGTTTGTGCGCCAATTTTTTAGTGCTCAAGTACAGGGACCCATCCACGTAGGAGGATAAAAGATTCATGCGGGCACGAACAATTCGAGAAGGCTCTGTAGGACTGCTAATTTTGCTAGGGATTGGCTTGTTCGGAGGGCTAGTACTGTGGCTGCGTGGCTTTAATCCGGCAAATCGCCCCTATCAACTAATTGCTGAGTTTGACGATACGATGGGCGTCCAAATCGGTACGCCTGTGATGTACAGAGGGGTTTCTGTGGGTCGAGTCATGTCGATTGTGCCGCAGTCCAATGCGGTAGAAGTCGGTCTAGAGATCACGGCTAGAGAGCTACGAATTCCCAACGAAGTACTAGTCGAGACCGTGGAGTCAGGTCTGATTGGGGAAGTCTCGGTGGAGATTACGCCGTTAGTAGAGCTACCTGAAACGGCTAAAGAGATTTCGCCACGTGGAAGAGACTGTGACAGCAGCATAATTCTCTGCGATGGGGAGAGGCTAGAAGGCGAGCTGGGTCCTAGCTACGAAGCGCTGCTACGCTCGACGACGAGTCTGATGGAACTCTACGCCGATCCAGAAGTCTTAGAAAGACTCAAAGGCGTATTGGACAACGTGTCTGTAGCAACAGCAGAAGCGGGTGCTTTGGCTCAAGAGGCGACCCAGCTGACGCAGGTCGTCGGCAGTGAATTAGGCCCGCTCCTAGATGCGGCTCAATCTGCAACGGGCGCAGCTTCGGGTGCGGCCCTACAGATTCAAAGTACGGCTGAGCAATTCTCTTTGACCGCAAACGATATCAATGGATTAATCGGCGATAACCGGGTTGTCTTGTTCGACACACTAGGTAATTTGCAGGCAGCTAGCCTACAGCTACGCGGCGCAGTCGATGTCTTGGGTCCTACCATTCAAAGCGGTGAACTGATTGGCAACTTAGAGGCGCTGCTGCTGAATGCAGCTCAGGCGTCTGAAGACCTAGGCGCGATTACCGCTTCACTCAACACACCAGCCAACCTTGTGCTAATTCAGCAGACCTTAGAATCTGCCAGAGATGCGCTTTCTAGCGCTCAAAAAGTAATGGCCGATGTCGATGAACTAACCGGCGATCCAGAACTGCGTCGGCAGGTTCGTGAGCTGATCAATGGCTTAGGAACGCTGGTCTCTTCGACGGATGATTTAGCCCAGCAGACAGAAGTTGCCTTGGTTATAGAACCGCTGGGAACAGCTATTAATGCACCTGCTATTGATGTACCTAGCTTGTCAGCTGACTTACAATCTTTCGATCTATCTTTTGATGATCTATCTTCTAACCTACCCGACAGATTATCTACACTCACCCAGGGTAGAAGCGCACCTATGAGCGCACCTGCAAACGCTTTTGGAAATTCGTCAGATGCGGTTAGTAGCCTGGAGCCATCTGGTCTAGAGCAACCTGTACTGGTTTTTGATGGCGATCGCTACACCTTACGACTGCCAGAGCAGCTAGCCAAGCAGCCAAAAGGACAGCCTTCTAAACTGGGTACTAAGTAATCAGTCGAAACCGCTCAAAGCGCTTCTGCCTAGTCGATTTGACTCTCTTCTTCAACCTGCATGTCCCAAGGCACTATCGAGAAAAATACTAACGTCAGTGAGATTACCAGGCCCGTGGTTAGATACTGCCAGTTAGGTTGGTGATGGAGCACTGCGATCGCGAGGGTATGGACCAGGCAGGCGGCTGTGAAGGCATGCGATCGCATTCCCACCGCCATTGCGCCGTAGCCCAGAGCGCACAGCCCCATCCAAAAAGGGCACAGACCTACCATAATCAAGCTTTCGCAGGCGTAGATTCCATAGGCGCTCACGCACATACCAGCCGTCATCAGCACAGCCCACAGGACAATCACCCAGTTCAGACGTTTATCCTTAACTAGCGCCCAGTTCAAACTGGAGGTACAGGCAATGCCAGCACCTGTTAGCGCCGCGTCCAGCATTGCCTGCACTGCCCAGCTAATCGACGAGAACTGTCCAGTCAAGAAGATAGTCAGCGTCAGTCCTGCCCAGATCAGGAAAGCCTGGTCAATAGGAGAAAAAGAAAAATTAGGCCAGCTTCGAGTTTTCTGCCAGCTCTGAGTTCTTTGTCTAAGTAGGACGCTGAGCAGTCCGCCTACATCCTGCATTCCCAAAGACTGATTTTCATGAGTCTCTATGGCATCGCGTAGATTGAAAGAAGTCATACTGATTGTTTAGATCCTGATAGCGGCTTGATAGTCTTGCGGCTGTGCTGGTTGCTTGGTTTCCTGTGATTAAAACGACTGATTGAGATGGCGAAGTGAAGCTGTGCTGGTTTGGCAGAAGCTTCTGCTTCGTGAACAAATGTTAACAGATTGTTAATACTTTGTAAGGTTAGTGCCACTCGTATAGACACGCACGAAGAAATCCCTCATGCTAACGCGCTAACATATTTGTCTAGCTTATTAGTCACCCAAGATATCCTTTGACTTTTGCCATGCCGCTGGTGCAAGACAACCTAGACAATCGCCCGCTGCACCAGCGGCCAGCGCTTCAGTCCGAATCCTTAGGGAAGAGCTATGGCCGAGGCAAGCGGCGATTCGAGGCAGTGCGGGATGTCTCTTTGAAAATTGCACCTGGTGAGGTGTTGGCTTTCCTAGGTCCTAATGGAGCTGGCAAGACAACGACAATCAAGATGATTGCTGGGCTGATTCGGCCAGATGTTGGCAGGGTAGAAATTGCTGGCAAAGACCCTCACCGGAATCCTCAGGCGCTTCAAGGGGTTGGTGCGGTGCTAGAGGGCAATCGGAATTTGTATTGGCGGCTGACGCCTTTGGAGAATTTGGAATACTTTGGTGTGCTGCGGCAGATGCCTAGGAAACTGGCGCGGGCGCGGGGTGTAGAGCTGCTAAAGACCTTTGAACTGTTAGAAAAACGAAACGTTCCGGTCCAGAAGCTCTCGCGGGGAATGCAGCAAAAGATTGCGATCGCAGTTGCCCTCATTCATCAGCCGCGTTTGCTCTTGCTAGACGAGCCAACCTTGGGCCTAGACGTAGAAGCAGGTGAAACCGTCAAGCAACTAGTGCGCCAGGTCGCGGCTTCTGGCTGCGCGATTTTGCTGACGACTCATCAGCTTGGCGTCGCCGAAGCCCTGTCCGATCGAGTCGCCATTATCAGAGCAGGTACCATCGTCGCAGAGCAAACGACCCAGGAGCTGATTCGCCAGTTTTCTAAAGACGCGGGCTACTACATTGAGATAGAAGGCTTGTTAGATAGGCGCAGAAAGGAAGCGATTACTTCGCTAGGCGCGGCTGTCAGCGATAGCTATGTCCGCTACTACCCTGCAGCAGAGAGCGACAAATTTCTGGCCTCAGCGACGCTTTACAAAATTCTTGGCATATTAGACCCGCTGCCCATCGTCGAAATTCGACAGGACCGCGCTAATCTCACAGACATCTTTCTACAGCTGGTCAAAAAGTAGACCACCCCTATGCTCGATTTACTGATTGGCGAACTCAAGCGCACCTGGATACAAACTCTCCGCTATCCTTCTGAAGTGTTGGGCGGCGTGATCATCTTGACTGCCGTCTTCTATGGCATTTTCGTCGGTGCGCAGTACATGGCAGGCTCCAGTGCGTTTGGCGCTCGGCTAGATTCAGTGGTGGTGGGCTATGTGATCTGGACGCTAGTGGTCTATATCGTCAACGACATTGCCACAAATTTGCAGATAGAGGCGAATACGGGCACCTTGGAGCAGGTGTTTCTGTCGCCGTTCGGGGCCCCTCGGGTGTTTCTAGCGCGGGCGATCGCCAGCCTCACCCTTCGCTTCTTTTTGATCTTGAGCGTGATGGCTATCATCATCGCCATGACGGGGAGCAAAATTGCCTTTCCGCCCATCCTGCTATTGCCGCTGTCCACCCTGTTACTGAGTGCTTACGGCCTAGCCTTTTTCATTGGCTCTTTTGCGCTGGTGCTCAAAAAAGTGCAGCAGGTACTGAGCATGTTTCAGTTTGTGCTGTTCTTTTTGCTAGCGACTCCGACTGAAGATTGGACCGGACCCGCGCGAATAGCCGCTAATGTGCTGCCAATTTTACCCAGTACGGGGCTGCTAAGAGATTTGATGGCGCGCGGTGAAGGATTGGATTGGCATAGGTGGGCGATCGCGCTAGCAAACGGCATCGTCTACTTCACTATCGGCACCTTGCTTTTTCGCTGGGCGGAAGGTCAGGCGAAGCGCCAAGGAACCCTGGGCAGCTATTAATTACCACTGAGTACGAATACTATAGCGTTGGTCACTTGACTGAGATACAGTTTGTGGGCTGGAAGACTCACGTTGCAACGGGTCAAGTGACGCGCGTTCCCCAAATGCATCTGGGAAACGCTATAAACGCAGCTATCTCTTCGTCTTCCGACTTTGGTTCTCAGACAGCCGGAAGGAATTCTCTAGAGGTTTGATGAGAGTATGCAGCAGAGCAGTTGTTTTCCTCTATCTTTCCTCTATCTATAGCTTTCCGCCCTTAGCTCAAATCGTTATCAAGAGCGATAACCCTTGTTCTAATTTTGACTTTAAACATAACGAACTGTGAAAGCAAAATTTGCAACAAAGATAGATTCCAAAGCCAGTAACTCCTCGGTATAACAAGATACATTTATCAGTATTTATACGTATTGTCCGGATAGCGCTTTGAAATCTGGCAAAGACTAGTGTAGCTACAGCCGTGTTCTACTTCGTCCTTGGCGAACGCTGTTTGAGATATCTAGAAAGGGCGTTCTCTTTCGCTGCTGGCCTTTAGAGAAGCAAGCTAGTTTTGTGTCAGCTTCACGCTCTCAAACTAGCCTGCATGCTCCACTTTCTAACCTATTGCTGTCTAACTCTGGCTCAGTCCTAATTCGCCTAGAACTGCTTGGGCGAGAACGGATTTGGTTGGGGAAGACAATCTCGAACCCTACAAAATGGGACCGCAATTATGAACCCTCGCTCTCTAACACCTGAAAAACAACAACTGGTTGACCAGTATAGCTACTGCCGACTAGGGATGACGCCTCAGGCTTTTTACAACAAATGGCAGGTGAGCTATGAACAGCTAGCTGCCATCTGCTCACGATCTGTTTCAACTGTTCGCTGTTGGTTTAGTAAGGGGTCTAGCTACCGTCGTCCTAGCGCTACAGACCTACGTCATTTAGCCGTGATGGATTTTTTACTTGACTATTTTGATCAATTTCCAGAAGAGCTTAAAGAGGCGCTTTGTGATAGTCCTGAAGAGGGCTGATCCATGAACATCAAAGAAAGTCAATACCGCCACGGTATGTCTTTAAAGTAGGTTCCTCGATAACGTGTCATTTTCTCAAAAGTATTTCTTTGTTTGGAGACTATTAAAGATGAATCACACTCAAAGAGCTGAAGACAAAAAAGCAACAGGCTACCAACAGCAGTTGCATCCTTGGTGCGTTGTCCAGCACTTACCCAATATGCAGAACCAGACAGTGGCTCGATTTCGCCGTCGTGTCGATGCTGATGAGCATCAGCGCGCTTTGCGACAGTTAAGGCCAGCGGCGCAGTATACGGTTGTTTTTGATTTAAGCTCGGCTGATGTGGATGATGGCGAGCGTGGTTGCCAGGGTTCCGCTATTTAGGTACCAGAAGTATATGGTTGCAGCTACCCGCTAATCCGTGGCAAGCTTTTAGCAGCCCCATCCTTTTGCTCTCATATGGAAAACTGGCTAGTCACTGATGATGGCATCTGCACAAACTTTGGCGCTGTTGAAACCGAACCGCCAGAGCGTACTTACCGGATGTATCGCTTCTTAACTGAGATGGAAGACATCCTAGAGCGTGAGCCTGATGATGCGAAAAGAGTTCAGGCTATTACTCCACTGGTGCGCAAGCTGCTAATTAGCTCCTACTGGCTACAGATGGAACATAAAGCACCGAGCGAAAAAACAGGCTGGGCGGTGAACTTTCTCTACCGGGAGCATGAATACCCGCTAACGGTGCAGATGGTGACTTGGGCACCGGGAACAAAATCGACTATCCACAACCACGCGACTTGGGGAATCGTGGCGATGGTTGGTGGACAGGAGAAGAATAGCTTTTGGAAACAAAGCGAATCGAACCCAAAAGAGATTGCAGAAGTCGGAGAACAGATTCTCTATCCTGGCGACATCATCGGTTTTACTGGCAATGCAGTTCACCAAGTCGCGCCGATGGGAGACGAACCCACCATTTCATTTAATCTGTACGGTGTAACCGATCGCAGTCGTCGATACAAATACGACAATCAGACGCTTGCCGCCTCAAGGTTCTAGCTACTGCTAAGCGCTGGCCATGCGCATTTGGACAAGTCCTAGCTCTTGCAAGTAGGCGCCTAGAAGGTCAGCCTCTTTCCAATTGGGCTGATCGAGGTTGACTCGGCGAAGGTCGGCCTGGTCGAATCTGGCGTTGTGCAGGTGTGCCCCGTCGAAGTTTGCGCCTGCTAGCTGGGCCCACTTAAAGTTGCTATTTTCTAGACTAGCTTCGCGAAAGCTAGCGGCAGTCAGATCAGCGCGTTGAAAGCTGGCACCTCGCAGGCGAGCTTCGCTGAAGTCGACGCCACTGAGGGACATGCCGTCGAAGTTTAGACCGTTTAGGTAGGCTTTACTGAGCTTGGTGCCTGTGAAAGTGGTTTTGGCGATCGCACCCCCAATCAGCCGCACACCTTTCATCGTTGTCCAGGCGAAGTTCGCCGCCGATATATCAGCATTTCGCAGATTCGCGCCAGTCAGCGTCACACCGCTGAAGTTAGCTTCGCAGAGCTTGGCACCGCGTAGGTTGATGTGGCTCATGTTCGCGCCGCTAGCACTGAGCTTAGTCATATCCGAGCGAATAGCAAACGCTCCCTTTAGGTTTGCTTTGGTCAGGCTTGCGTTAGAGAAACAGGCACCACTGAGTTTGGCAAACTGTAGGTTAGCTCGGCTGAGATTCGCACCCGTAAAATTTGCGTCTGTTAAAAAAGTGCGGCTAAGGTTTGCGCCGGTCAAATCTGAATCCGAAAAATTAACGCCTACTAGAATCTTTGCGCCGAAGTCCACGCCCCCTAAAGACAGACCTGTAAACTCTCGAAAACCCTCTTCGTAGAGGCGTAAAACGTCTTGTAATTGCATAAGCTTCGTCTATGAGCTTTTTGGATAAGCTTCCTTTTGGGGCCAGCAAACCGAGACTATGGTGATGCAACTGACTTATAGAACAGGGGATAGCGCTCAGTTCAAATCTTAAGATAATCTTTTAATTACCCCTTAAGTTTCTATGGATCTGCATGTTTACATAGACATTTAAAACTTAAGAAAGCCGTTTATTTATTAATCAAATTCTTCTCTAGTGTCCGAAATATCAAACTTAGGTCTATGGTCAACAAAATAGGTTTCGTGCTGCTATGGCTAGGGTTTAGCGTCTATGCGTTCACGCTGGCACCGCCTTTTCAGTCGGGTACGTTCGATCTGATTATCAGGCTCTCTTCTGGTCAGTGGGACGGCATTAACCCAGCGATCATTGCCTTATTTAACCTGATGGGCGTTTGGCCGATGGCCTATGCCTGCCTTATGCTGATCGACGGGAAAGGGCAGAAGCTAGCCGCATGGCCCTTCGTGGCATTTAGCTTTGGCGTCGGTGCGTTTATGATTTTGCCTTATTTGGCACTAAGAGAGCCTATCCAAACGTTTGACGGACCGAAAACGGCTGTGCTGAAGCTGGTTGACTCTCGCTGGACCGGGCGGGCGATCGCACTCATCGCCATCGCCTTACTCACCTACGGCATCACCCAGGGCAACTGGAGCGACTTTGCACAGCAGTGGCAAACTAGCCAATTCATCCACGTCATGAGCCTAGATTTTTGCCTACTGTGCGCGATCACCGCACCATTGATCAAAGACGACATGGCCAAACGCAATTTCGACAATCCGGCCCTTTTCTGGAGTACCGTGCTAATTCCGCTACTCGGCGTTCTATTCTACCTATCTATTCGCCCACCACTAGAAACTGAAGAAACAACAGATCTACAATCAGCCGCCGAAACGTAGAATCCGCTGTTCATCATTCATCATTCCTACCTCATCCTTCTCTTCCCCCTTCTCTTTAAATGTTTTCACAGTGGCAGTGTATTCAACAGAACATCGGTACCTGGTACGGATCCTTTACAAAATTCTCGCCTGAGGGTGAGCAGGTCAAAGATACGCCTAGCGTTTTGACTTTGGAAGAAACTGATCCGGGTAAAACAATGCGGCTGACGCTGAAGAGAACGCCTCCTGGTGGGACTACAGATGTCACGACGCGATCTTTTTCTGCGCCGGGTCCGGCTCCGTATGTCTATTTTTTTGAGAGTGGCGCATTTACGCAGGGGTCCGCGCAGTGGACGGCGTTTGCTCAGTTTGGAGCTGAGATGTGTTTGACGGTGGGTGATCGCAGAGCCCGTTTTGTGATCATGTACGAAAGCGGCATGAATGGTAGCGCTCAGATCAAATATGTGGTGCTGATTCGAGAAACTCAAACGGAGGGCACTTACTTTAAAGAACCAGCGATGACGCCTGGACAGATGATGGGAAGCTGGGCAGGAACGCTATCGGCAGTGTATGCCACGATGGAGCCCACAGCGACAGGCGCTAGCAAATGGCAGTTCGATCAGACTTCGCTAATCTGTCAGGATGCTTTTGGAGAGAATACTGAAAAGCTGTTGTTGAAATTAGAACAAAACGATGCTAGTCAGTCTGTTTCGTTGAAAGGAGATTTGGCCTACAAGCTGATGTGCTTGCCAAATGGAGCCTATTGTTTGATTCCTGAGGCGATTGAGAAGGCTAGTGAGTTTCGCCTAGAGGTGGGTTGGCTGCGAGCAGGGGGGAGGCGATCGCGCCTAGTCCGCTACTACGACAATCGGGGTATTTGGCACAGCTCGGCGCTAATAGAAGATAGACAGAAATAGGAGCGCAGCATGCTACGCTCCTACAGGGTTGTGGGTTGTTTATCAATATCTTTCCTACAAGAACTGTTTCCAGTAATTGTTTAAAGATCGCGCAATAGAATTGTCTTGAAAGTCATGTGCCCGGATGATAGGCTCTATGTCTTCTTTGGACATGCCGCCTTTAGATAGAGATGCCCGTAGATAGCTGCTTTCAATAGCCTCTTCCCGCTCTGCTTCGAGGATTAGGAAGTGCGCAATCGCTCTAGATTGTTCTGTTGTCAGCATCTCAAACTTACCGTATTTGCCAGTTTCTATTGGATGAGTCAGGTGAAAAACAACCGAATCGAATGTCATAGAGGATCTCGCAATACCCTCACCATCGATATGGCGAAGGTACCAAATCATATAGGCTGGAATGTAATAGCGAAAGCCTTTAGCATCTAGAAAACTCAGAACCGCGTCTTCACAGCGAATGTCTCTCTCTGGCACCTCTTGCCAGCGCTTCTCTGTATCCTGGGCTCTCGCTTTCGCTCTTTCTTCTGGCCCACCATAGTCGTCAAGGACTGTTGCCTCATGCAGTGTCACACCATCCTCACGAGCAACGCCGTCAAATGCCGCCGTAATCTCCTGGATTAGAGCTAATTTGCGCTGGTTGTAGGATGATTCTTTGATCATCGACTCTACCTCATCCATCTAGAACCCTCGTGTTAACAGCAGCGATAGGTCAAAGCAATAAACAGCGATAGAAATTAGACCAGTTTCTCAATCGCTTTACTCAAGAACTGTTTGACGAACTCGTCTCTTCTATTTAGCTGATACTGCTGCTCGACCACGGCTTGCACGCCACCATCTCCCCAATCCTGATTCAGCTGAAAATAAGTCACAAAGCTCTTTCCCGCAATTCGAGTCAGGTAGGCGGCACTTGCCCCTTGTAATAATTTGCTGGCAACCGCCGTTGCTACATTTGCCTGTAAGCCTATTGCCAACATTTTCATCGTGCCCTTTGCCAGGCTCAGCCCTGCCATCGTTTTCGCCAGCGATACGGCTAGCGCTTTGCTCTCTTCTATGCTGACTGTGACGCCATATACGCGGCCTATCTCTATCACCATCTGAGCGTTGACAGCCGCTGTTGCTAGCATATCAACCACCGGCAGCGGCGTCGCGGCCAAAACGCCAGCACTCACCCACTGATAGCGTTCAACAATATTCTCTGCCTGCTGCTGCCGCTGCGTATTAAGCAAGGCTTTGGCCGCTTCACTGATTTTTTGGGACTGAAGCAACAGGTTATTGGCAATTAGTTCTGTGCTCTCACTGTTCAAGATAGAGAGAATTCGACTGCTGAGCGCGGCGATATCTGGATCGGGCTGTACCTGAGTGCCATCCTCTAAAGATACTGGAGAGGGGCTAGCGGCGATCGCCACTACGTCTTCACTATCTAACAGTCCGTTCGTTCTCTCTTTCAGTCGCTGCATGATCTGTTCCTTTTCTTCTAGCAAGTAGCGATCGCACTTATTAAATACCAGCAGCGATCGCTTCCCCATCCGCATCAGAGCGGCTAACGGCTCATACTCCGCCCGATGCAAGTCGTTATCAACTACAAATAGTAGTAGATCCGCCTGCGTTGCTAGCTGCTTTGCCTCAGCAGATCGCTGCTCACCTAGCTCACCCACTTCTAGCAATCCTGGTGTATCTATTAACAAAGTCTCTTTTTCTTCGATGGCAACTCTATACCGCTTTTCACATTGGGTTGTCCCAATCACAGCAGCCACTTCTCCTACGCTTTCACCTAGCAAGGCGTTTACTACAGCCGTTTTACCAGTCGAACCTAGCCCAAAGACAACTATCTGAAAGAGTTGTTCTTTTAGCTGCGCTGCCAGCGTCTGCGACTTTGCCTCTAGTGCCTGTCGAGCGATCTCGTCTTCGATTTGAGCAAGCTGCTGCTGTGTGGCCTGAAGGCTGACAGCGGCGACTTTGTCTGGTGCGGTGGGTAGGGCGATCGCCCGCCTGCGTTTGGGCCGTAGAAATAGCCAGCCGTAGCGAGCTAGGACAATCAGCGAGCCTAGCAATGCCAGTGATACAAGGACCAGTACTAGCTGTGCCAGTAGTGGTGAAGCGATGGCTATGGTGCTGTATAGCTGAGCGAGTGAGCCTACCGCCAGTAGCAGCAGAGCAATGCTGATGAGAAGCGCGATCGCAATTACTAGAGGATAAGGCCAACGCATAGGAAAGACGGGCACTCAAGATGGGCACTCAAAACGGACGCTTTTGTACGCCTTCACCCTAGATCATTTTGCCGCTCGCAAAGCACGTTCCACCGCTCCGCTAGAATGAGAAGCATTCTGCGAGCGACTATTCAACCATGACCACCAAAGCTAAACCAAACTGGGCTGGCGAAGATCTACTCTCTCGCTTTGTAAATAAGCTAATCCAAACGAAGCCTATCTACAGCGTCATGAAAACCCAGGCACGTAAGGTGCTAATCAAAACCGCAGAGAAAAACGGCATTCCCTGGCAAGAAACCCGCAGCGCCTTTGAAGCTTCAGACATAGAATACACACTTACCGACGTTGCCAATCCGAACATCACCTATCCCGACTACTACCAAAAGCCCTTCCATGCATACGACGAAGGCAATCTGTGCTGGCCTGCCGCCTTTGAGGCAGAATCCGCGACCTATTCGATGGCACTACGAGTTTGGCCAGACGAAGATCTAAGCTGGCAAGCTGCGCAAGATCGGTTGCGCTCTAGCTTTCATCAGGTGCTAGCCGACTACGGCCCAGAGTCAGTCCAAGATGTTCTAGATGTTGGCTGTTCTGTGGGTCTTTCAACGCGCACTCTACACAGCTATTACGACAGTAGACAAGCTCAGCCGCCCCGAACAGTTGGCCTAGATCTCTCACCCTACATGCTAGCGGTCGCTAAAGCACAGGACGAAGCCGGTAGCATTGCCCAGTGGATTCATACCAAAGCCGAAGATACCGGGCTGACAGGGTCCACTTTTGATTTGGTGACAATGCAGTTTGTCATTCACGAGCTGCCTCACAATATCACACAGGCCGTCTTCAAAGAGTGCCGTCGTCTGCTGAGACCGGGTGGCACTCTTGCCATTGTTGACAATAATCCAAATTCACCCGTTATTCAAAACCTGCCTCCGGTACTTTTTACTTTGATGAAAAGTACAGAACCCTGGACGGACGACTACTATACGTTTGATGTAGAAATGGCATTGAGAGATGCTGGCTTCGAGTGTGTAATCACAATTGCTAGCGATCCTCGGCATCGGACTTTGGTTGGACGAAGGGCAAAATAGTGGTAAGTATGATTGCCTACCTTCTCTTTGATATCTAGACGACATATGCGCTATATGTGGAGTCAAGATCGTGAAAATCTGCTCATCATACGCTATATCTGGATATACAGAATATGAGAGCGAAAGATGAGCGAAGATCGTCAGGCCTTTTTACTTTCTGACTCTGCAATGCAGGCAGCGAGCTATTCCACTTACAAAAACTTTCAGCCGCCAGCAAAAGTAGGGCTCTCTGAACTAAAAGCTTGGAAGAAAAGAGTCATTGCCTTTCAAGGACAGTCTGCTGTCGAGCAGCAGGGTAGCTTGTTTGGCCTCTGTGAGGATGATTCTGTTCAAAATGATCTAGTTAGCGCGATCACCCCCTTCAGCCTCCGCAAGCAAAACACCGAATTCTGGCGCTGGCGGTTTGACGACGTGGGCGTAGCGGCGATGTACTTTGTGATCGACTACGCTAGCACTGCTCACAGCCGTCCGGTGATTCTCTACATTGGCGAAACGATTAAGTCAAATCAGCGCTGGAAAGGTGAGCATGACTGCAAACGCTACCTGCTGAACTATCGGCAGGCACACTACGATAACGGGCTCTCTAGCGAGCTAGGGATTGCCTTCTGGCCGGAGGCTCCGTGTGATCGCAAAGCTAGACAGCAGCTAGAATCCGCCCTGATCCGACATTGGCGATCGCCTTTTAACAAAGAAAACTGGCGATTTTGGAACACTCCCTTCGTAGAAAGCCAAATTTGAAGCTGCAACTGCGCCAGTGACCAGTGCTATAGTTTCACCTAATCAGAAGCATCGATCAGAAGCGAAGGTAGGGAACCGTATGCGGCTTATGAACCTTGGGACGCGCCCCGTCAGTAAGCACTCGTTGAAAAAGTATCTCTCAGCGGCAATGCTGTCTACTCTGAGCGCAGGCGTACTGACAGCTTGCAACCCCCAGCCCGCAGCAGAAACCAGTGGAGCGTCTGAGCAACCCGACACCCAAACCCTCAAGCTGCTCTACTGGCAGGCTCCAACTACGCTAAACCCGCATCTTTCACCCGGCACCAAAGACCGTGAAGCCGCCAGCCCAATCCTAGAACCGCTAGCCGCCTACAACGAAGCAGAAAAGCTAGAGCCCGTCCTTGCCGCCGAGATTCCAACGGTTGAAAATGGCGGCATCAGCGCCGATGGCACCACCGTCACCTGGACGCTAAAGGAAGGCGTTCTGTGGTCAGATGGCGAGGCTTTCACTGCCGAAGACGTCGTGTTCACCTACGAATTCATTACTAGCCCTGAAGTTGGCTCTACCTCTACCGAGTTCTATGGCGAGGTGGCTAGCGTCGAAGCGGTAGACGATCTAACTGTAAAGGTGACCTTTGCCCAGCCGACGCCCGCCCCAATGAATCCCTTTGTGGGCGGTAGCGGCATGATTTTGCCAGAGCATATCTTCGCGGACTACGTTAGCGCTAGGGCCCGCTCCGCGCCCGGAAACACCTCACCAGTCGGGACAAATGCCTTTATGGTCACCGAGTTCAAGCCGGGAGATACGATTGTCTACGAGCCCAATCCAAACTTTCGCGGCGAACCTCCTTCATTCAGCCGAGTGGAGATGAAAGGCGGTGGCGATACGGTCTCGGCGGCGCGGGCAGTGCTGCAAACCGGAGAGGCCGACTATGCCTGGAATATCCAGGCGGAGCCAGCGGTGATAGCGGGACTAGAGGCTGAGGGCAGAGGTGAGATGACCTATGTGTTCAAGCCGCTGATGGAGCGGATCTATATCAACTTTTCGGATCCGAATCTGGAGGTGAATGGCGAGCGGTCGCAAAAAGACACCCCCCACCCCTTCCTCTCAGAAAAGCCCGTTCGGCAGGCAATCAATCTAGCGATTGACAGAGAAACCATCGCCACCCGGCTCTATGGCGAAGCCGGCACCGTCGCTACCAACTTTGTCGTCGCCCCTGATAAATACGCCTCGCCAAATACCACCTACGCGCTTGATTTACAGCAGGCAGAACAGCTATTAGACGACGCAGGCTGGATAGATACCGACAACAACGGCATTCGAGACAAAGATGGGGTTGAAATGGAACTGTTGTTTACGAGCTCTGTGAATCCAGTTCGACAGAAAACCCAGGAAATTATTAAACAAAGTCTGGAATCAATCGGCATGTCGGTCGAGCTAAAAAGCGTAGAAGCCGGGGTCTATTTTGGTGATTCTACCAACCCTGATTCTGTCCATCGCTTTCTCTCGGACCTGCAGCTATTTGCCTTTGACAGCGAGACGCCTGAACCCGATTCGTATATGGAGCTGTACGCCTGCGACCAGATCTCTCAAAAAGAAAATCAGTGGTCAAAAGAGAATTCTTCTCGCTACTGCAATCCTGACTATGATGCGCTGCTAGATCAGCTTGCTCAAGAGATCGACCCAGAAAAAAGAGCAGCACTATTTGTAGAGATGAATGATTTGCTGATCGAAGATGTGGCCCTGATTCCGCTGGTGAGGCGGAGTGATGCGTATGCAATCGCCAACTCACTGACCAATCTAGAATTCACCCCCTGGGCGGCCAGCACCTGGAAGATGGACGGCTGGGGGAAAACGTGATACTTCGAGGTTCCCATGCTCAAATACCTCTTCAAGCGCATCCTTCTTGCTATCCCTACCCTAATCGCCATCAGCATGGTGATCTATCTCGTATTGTCTTTGGCCCCCGGCGATCCGCTTGGCGAACTCGCCAACAGTCCCTCTATCACTCCTCAAGTTAGAGAAAATATCCGCCGCGCGCTCGGACTTGATCAGCCGATCTACATTCGCTATATCAAATGGGCCGCTGCCTTTTTTACTGGCAATATGGGCTACTCTTTTGTCAGCCCGCTGCCAGTAAGTGAGCTGATCTGGCAGCGATTGCCTACGACGCTCTGGGTTGTCGGCAGCGCCTATGTTTGTTCTATCTTGCTCGCGTTTCCGCTGGGTGTACTTTCCGCGCTGAAGCGCTACACCTTGGTCGATCAGCTGGCGACTACCTTTGCGTTTGCTGGATTCTCTATTCCGCCTTTCTTTACCGGCCTGCTGTTTATTCTATTGTTTAGCGTCACGCTTGGCTGGCTACCTTTTATCTATGACAGCACGTTAGTCATCGACAGCGCCAGTAGCTTTTGGCAGCAGATAAAGCAGTCCATTATGCCCGTAGCGGTGCTGACGCTATTCCAGACGGCGGTGCTGATGCGCTATATTCGCGCCGCTGTGATCGAGCAGCTCAATTTAGACTACGTTCGTACGGCCTATGCCAAAGGGTTGGGTAGTGCTCAGGTGATTGTTCGCCACGTACTGCGCAACGCGTTGATTCCAGTAGTGACTTTGATTGCGTTGGAGGTGCCTGCCGTTTTTACTGGGGCGCTAGTGACCGAGCAGGTATTTCGCGTCCCAGGAATTGGCTCGTTGCTAATTGACTCTATCAACCGAAATGACACGCCGGTAGTCATGTCGATTACCTTTATCTATGCCATTTTGATCGTGTTGTTCAATCTGGCTGCCGACCTTCTCTATGGCGTTCTCGATCCTCGGATTCGCTACTGAGCTAGCGGCAGCGAGTACTGCTGTAGCACTGAGGCCAGTTCGCGCTTGCGGATAGGCTTACTGAGATAGCCGTCCATTCCGTTCGCTAAGCACTTTTCCCTATCACCCTGCATAGAATGCGCTGTCATAGCGACGATGTATGGCTGTTTGATGACGGGATTTGTGCGAATTTTTTGGGTTGCCTCTAGGCCGTCCATCTCTGGCATCTGTACATCCATCAGAACAAGATCATAGGGACGTTTGTGCAGCGCCGCGATCGCCTCTTTGCCATTATGGGCCACGTCAGCTTTGTACCCGCAGGTAGATAGCATTTGCAAGGCAACCTTCTGGTTTAACGGAATATCTTCAGCCAGCAAAATGCGCATCGGTTTGTGATCGCAACTAGCTACAAATCCTTCCTGTTCTGCCCTGATACTAGATCGTCCTACAGTGGTATCAGGTAACAGCAGCTGTATTAACGCATTGTAAAAGCGAGATCTTTTAACAGGGCTTTGCAGCACCCTGATTTTACTAGTTGGCGCAGTTAGCTCAGGACTCATTGGTTGCTGGGGCCGAAAGACAATCAACGGCACCGTTCGGTAACTGGGAAAGCACCGAATACTAGATGCCATCGACGTACTTTGCTCTTCGTAGATCGCCTCATTAATTGCAATCAGGTCAAATGTATCGTCGCAGCGCAGTTTAGAGAAAGCAGACTCTATAGACTCCGCAAATTCTACGTCCAGTTTCCAAGATTGAGCCTGCCTTACCAGGTGTTTGCGACTGACTAAATTGCTATCTACAATCAATAGTCGCTTTTGTTCCAAACTGATGCCATCTTCAACGAACTCGGGCTTACTAGGGTTAGGATCAAGCTCTAATCGAATTGAAAAGTGGAAAGTAGAGCCCTTTCCCACTTCACTAGTGACATCGATCTCACCATCCATTAGCGCAATCAGCTGTTTGCTGATTGCCAAGCCTAGTCCGGTTCCGCCATATCGACGGTTAATGGAAGCATCTACCTGCTTAAATGGTTGAAAAAGCTGCGATATTTTGTCTGGAGCAATGCCGATACCAGTATCCTTTACATAGAAATGAACATCGCAGTAAGTAGGAGAAGGGTCTAATGTCTCTAGACCCGATACTTCTACAGAAGGCGAAACAGGAACGACCTCAACCTGGATGCTCACTTCTCCTACGTTGGTGAACTTGATACTGTTACTCACCAAGTTAGATAGGATTTGCCGTAGACGAACAGTATCGCCTTTGAAGCAGCTAGGTGCATTGGCAGGTTCAACCGAGAATGCCAGAGCTATCTTTTTTTCTGCTGCTTGATTAGCGAATAGGGTAAGGACTTGCTCAATAGAGTTGTACAGATTGAGGTGACCAATCTCTAACTCTAAGTTGTTAGATTCTATTTTAGAAAAATCTAATATGTCATTGATGACAGTAAGCAAAGTATCCCCGCCGAATTTAATTGCATCCACGAAATCTTGCTGCTGAGAATCTAAAGCAGTTTGACCCAACAGCTCAGCCATGCCCAGCATGGCATTCATCGGCGTACGAACTTCATGGCTCATCATTGCTAGAAAGCTGCTTTTAGCCTGATTGGCCATTTTGGCTGACTTCATGGCCGCTTGCAAAGAATTATTGATCTTTTGCTGTTCTAGTTTTTCTTCGATAAGTCGTTGTTCAAGATGCTTAATCGCGGTGATGTCGAAGGCGACCCCACCCACAAACTTTTTTCCGGTGGCGTCTAAAAAGGGAAACTTATCTACCCGCCAGTAGTGAGCTACGCCATCAGGTGTAGGTACAGACTCAACGAGTGACTGACTCTTGTTGGTTTCTAGTACTAGAAGATCGTTGATGTGCACCTGTTTTGCGGCGTTCTCAGGGAGAAAGTAAGCATCATTTTTTCCGTTCAGCTCACCGTGCTCGACATTGAAAGTATCTTCTAGTGGCCGATTGACATAGTTGAAATATCCCTGAGAGTCTTTCATAAAGACCATAGCCGAACTGTTGTCCATAAAGGCATGAAAGAGAGCTTCACGATTGCGTAGCTCTTCTTCTGTCTTTATCCGCTGTAGCAGCCGCCCTACCGAGATAGAGATGGTATTGATCGCATCTATTAGCTGCTTGTTTTCAGGAAGAACCTCGTCGCTGCAAAACACTAAAACTGCTAGCATTTGCCCATGCGCGGCTACAGGCACACCAAAAGCTGCTTTAATTCCATACGCAGCAGCTTCTTTGCAGCGTAAAAAGATTTTATGCGAGGCAGTAGAAACATCTGGTTGCCATTCAGATCGTTGGGACGACCACACTCGCCCTGGAATGCCTACACCTGGTTCAAAAGTAAATCCTTTGCTAAGCTGTCCAAACGAAGTCAAATTTCTGTCTGAGTCTTTATCTTCTGACGTTAAGGATTCCTGACAGTACCTAGTCGACTGGCACCTGAGTGCTCCTATCTGCGTATCCATGTACCAAACTTCGCCGTAAACGTATCCGCACTGTTTACAGACAGTTTCAATCACTAAATCGAGAGCAGATTCCAAACTTTCAGCTGTATCAATATTAAGAACAATTGCTTGGAGCAGCGAAAACGGACTTTCTATAGAGACAGTCATAGTCTAATAGCTCTCTAGTACAAAGAGAAAACAATCATGCACAAACGGAGCAGAGAGCCTCTAGAAATCTCTTTTTTTGATATAGAGTAAGCTCAATACGAGGGCGCTTTCAGAAGGTACCCACCTGGATTCACTTCAAATACAAGCGATCTCACGAAAGCTCGATAAAGAATTTATACAGTTTTCATCGATGTGATAGAAGGAAAATACCTAGAGGTATGGTCTCTATGATCTTCTAATTGAAGATAGAGTGATTGAAGATAGAGCACTACGTTGTTTGTTCTACAGAGAACGGTTGTACAAAACGTTAGGGAGATGAAAAATCAGCTTTGTATAGATACATTCTCTCACTTCTAACAATTGTCTTTTCTACTTTTGTCAGCGGAACAACTTTATTGTCTAGAGTGCTAAAGTCAATTGGGTTGATAGAAACGATTAGAAACTTGGGCTGTTGCTGCGCGAAGTCTTCAACATTTGTAGTGATAATCTCACTGGTCTCTTTTCCGATGTTGTAGCGAGTATTTGCAAAGCTGGCATATCTCTTAGCTTGGGCGTAGTAAGCATCCGTTTCTAGGTAGCTGATTAGACCCGTCATTAGCCGACCGTTCTGTACGAATAAAGGCAGCTCTTCGAGCTGGTTGTCCTGAATGTAGTGGGCGATCGCACGGCTGGCCGAAAACGGATAGAGCATGTCCATCGAATAAGCTTGGACACTACTGACGCATTGAAAGATCAGCAGCACGGTCAACAGCACGCCACCGACAACGGGTCGTCTAGCACGGGCCGAAAAGTCTCGCAGTCGAGATTCGTTTCGATTAATAGACCAGGTCGCCAGCCACAGGCTGACAATCAGCACAATCATAAAATGGCCATTGTGGCGAGTGCTACCCCGGTAGACAATCGCAAAAAAGCTGTAGAGGCTCAGGCTAGCGCTGAGATACAGCCATAGATAGAGCGGTGTTTTGATCAAAGCCTTCAGCACAAAGAAGGTGACAGTAGCCGCTAAAACTACCGCAATTAGATTCCCAGCCTCTAGCCCACTAACTCTACCAATGCCTTCTGGATCGGTTAAAAGATGAGTGGTCCAAAAATGCACCCTAGGCCTAATCATCGGAAAATACGCCCGCGCAAATGGCTCAACCAGTCCAGCTACTTTATTTACCAGCACAGTCACCTGGTCGATCTGGCTCACAGCATCTGGCACCGAATTTGGCACCGAATTTGGCACCGAGTCCAAGACCGTCGCATTTCGCGCTACAGCCAGAGGACTGTCCGTTTTGGGTAGCACGAGCTGTCGAGTCAGCTGCATCAGACTGAAGCCCCAGCCTATTGCTAGGATCGCCAAGGTCGGCATAGCCTTCTTTACAGAGAATTGCAGACTGTAGCAATGACGGGGCACCTGCGATGGTTTTGATTCGCTTCTCATGCGCAGTAGCATCACTGAGGCGATCGCCAGACTAATTAAAAAACTGAATGCATTGGTGTTGGCAATCAGAGCCAGCACCAGTGAAAGTAGCCAGTAGATCGGATTGCGCCGAGCGTAGAGAGCACAGAATAGAAAAATCAGAAAAACGCCGATCGCGTAGTTGCGGCTAATGGCGCTGTATTCATAAAACAGTAAATAGCTAAAGCTAAGCAGACCTCTTTGAACTAGAGAAAAAGGAGACTTCTTCACAATCAGCGTGACCGAGCCAACTGCTAGCAGCAGATGAAAGATCTGCATCGCAAATGGGTTGTGTGTCCATCGAGCAATTAGATATAGACAGACATGCCAAAGAATTGGATGGCCTTCAAAGCGAGTATTTCTATACAGATCGACCAAAGATGAGCTGTCTCTAGCGATTAGCCAAGCTTGGGCCTCATCTCGCCAGAGTTCATGGTTGAGGATGCCCAATAGGCCCAATCCCAAAAATAGTGCGATCAGACCATTCTCAACGCTTAAAAACGAATAGAGGCAACTGCGCCACCTATACAAAAGCTGATTAGGGCCTAGCTTGGCGCTCCCTGATACGACGGGCATAGTTCTTTGTTTGTATGACTAGAGATAAAATCCCCTATTTGACCGACGATGCACCCCATTTCTCCCAAAAAAAACCTGTAGCAGTCGCTACCTGAGAAAGCAGGAATAGGCTTGATACCTGTAAAGGCTCAGTGACTTCCTCATGCTTCAAAGGGTAGGTAAGTAGATCCGTGTAGAAAGTGATGGGTTCGACCTTGATGGTTTTGTCGGTACGCTGCGCCCTGGACTGATGAAAGCAAAAAGCGCCTCGGCCGTAGCCAAAGTGCTGCCGCCAAAAGGATTTGAGAGAAAGCGAGTGGGCATGGCGGATAGTGGCCTGCGGCGCGTAGTGCATTGGGTAGCCGCACTGCTGCCAGCGATCGCACAGCTCCCGGTCTTCAGCGGCAGCCAGCGGAAAAGAAACGTCGAAGCCGCCTATCTCTAGAAAGTGCGATCGCGACATCGCAATATTGTTAGAGGCAAAGAATATGCCCTCGTCTGCCGAGCCGTAATACTCGTATATGTAGTCGATTAGCGCCTGGGAGGCTGTGGAGTATAGGTTGTTCGGCAGGGCGTTGATGGTGTGGCCGCCGATCATGGCGTCGGGATGGGTTTGGAGGGCGATCGCAAACTGCTCTAGCCAATCAGCCGCAGGCATACAGTCATCATCGGTAAAGGCAATGTAGTCGCCTTTAGCTGACTGCGCCCCCGCGTTTCTAGCTGTCGCTGGGCCTGCGTTCTCCTGTCGCAAAAGTGCAACATCTAGCCGGTCGCGAAACGGCGCTACCACATCATCTAGAGGCTGCGCGCTACCGTCATCAACAACCACAACCTGATAGCGATCCCGGGGATATTCAATCTCCAAAAGGGCCTGCAAGCATCCTTTAAGCTGTGCTGGTCGATTGTAAGTCGGTACCACAACAGAAAAAGCAGGATAGTCCATCGAACCCCAAGTGTCTAGCGGCGTATTTAACGGCAATCGTTAAAGGCTAGCAACTATTGCCTGCTAGCGATCATATACTCACCCTTTTACTATTATCTTTTGGAGCTATCTACAGCAGTTGGAATTTTCTCGTCATCTTTAAACAAAGTTAAAGGGAACAAGAAATTATTGAAACCTTAGTGAAGAATGCGCGGCTAGAGATACTTAGTCTGTAAGTAGGCTTCGACCTGCTGACGTTCCGCATCCGCAAGCGCATAGTCATAGACCAGCAGAGCTGCTATATACATAGCAACATAGGGATTCCTGTCTAGCTCAGCGCCGATCAACAAGCCTTTGCCCTTGGTTAGATCAGCTTTAGTCAAATCAATCCTGCAGTTGTGAGCTTGACTATCAACCAGAGTCCCATTCTTGTAATGCTTCAGCCCCGTGCCATCGTGAATGATTTCTTGAAGCAACCAGCCTTCCCCAGTAGCCGCCATACCACTAAAGATAGTCTCGTCATATCGTGCGACCAGGAATATGCTGCGGGCCTTGTTGCTACCCGGTATGCCATTCAGCGCCAGCTTGCGCGAAAACCTATCACTGCGACCGTCTAGCCGAATGACATCATGGCCATTGAGCGCACCTGCATGCAGCGTAGGATTTCCGATACTGCTCACATGATTACCAAAACCAGACTGATCGGCCCAACCATTCACGACTCCCGTACTAGTACTCACGCCAGTATCGCCATCTAAGTGCACTACCAGGCCACTCGTAGGTAAAGGGTCTGTAGGCGTGATACCTGTAGGTGAGAGGACTGGTGGAAAAACCGAAGGGAGAGGAGCGTTCTGTACTGAATTTATGGTGATAGTAATCATGGCGCTGCTAGTGTCGCTATTAGCCTTAATAAGGGAGCATCAATCGTGGTAGGAGCCTACGTAGTTGACAATCACCAAGTCCTATTCAGATACAAGACAGCAGCGCTTTTTGGAAGCTCAGAGGATAGAGAGTAGTGTTACCTATCGTCTAAGCATCAACTTGATAGCGCTCATCCTGAAGAATAGAGAAAAAGCTTGTTGTTCTTCTCTGGCCTCAATCGCAGGCTAAGCAATGGTAGATATAGAGCTCGCTATTTATACGGAGTCTACAACCCTTTGGAGGTATCCTATATTGCTAATGTATACGTACGTGCGATCAGCTCGTCAGGTCAAGTTCTGCAAAAGCTTGGGCTGATTGCAATGTTTGGAGATGCGTGTAGTAGCAGGGTGAATTCTTTTCGAGAAGGCATAAAAAAACACCAGCTACCGTAACGATGACGAGCGGTAGCTGATGATTGAGCCTAGAAAAGCTCTGAGTTTTTCAAAAGTTAATATTTCTCAGCTATTTAAGACCAATCTTCATCCACGTTCATATTGGCTTCGTCGTGGATATAGTCAGGCTTTTGCTGACGCGGCAACTGCCCGGACAATACTAGGTGCGCCATTGTGTCACAGATCACACGAGTCGCCATCAGCGCGGTCATATCGCTCACATCGTATGGCGGCGAGACTTCGACCACTTCTATCCCGCATACAGGGACTCTTTCAACAATTTTGCCCAGCAGATAGAGTGCTTCGCGCGGCAGCAGTCCGCCTGGTTCTGGCCAACCCGTTCCAGGCACAAATCCAGCATCAATACAGTCGATATCGAAGCTAATCCACACGCAGTCAGTGCCTTTGGTCGCTCGCTCCACAGCAAAATCTACCGCCGCGTCCAAGCCCATATCCACAATATCGGTCACAGTCAAAATGTTGGTCGCTCGCTCTCTACACACCTTCACGCCTGGGCGCGGTACCTGCCAGCCACCAATACCAAGCTGCACAAGATTTTCAGCAGGAGCGTTTGCCATATTGGTCGCATGGAACCAAGGACAGGTGTGCATCCGTTCGTCTAAGTCAGTTTCTTGCGTATCAACGTGACGATCGAAGTGAATGATGCCGACTTTTTTATCGCCTAAGTGCCGACAGATTCCCCGGACGGTAGGAAAGCCAATCGAGTGATCCCCGCCTAAAATGATCGGAAACGCACCGGATTGGAAAATATGGGCAACGCCTTTTGAAATCTGGTCAAAAGACTTCTCGTTGTTGGCAGGAATAGTGAAGATGTCGCCTACATCGCAGAGCTTGATCTGTTCTCGCAGATCGACGCCTAGCTCGAAGTTATAGGGCGTGTATAGCGCTGAGATTTTACGAATGCCCTGAGGGCCAAAGCGGGTGCCGGGGCGGTAGGTCGTCCCAGAGTCATGAGGGACGCCGACAATAGCAACGTCGTAGTTGCCGACTAGATTGACGTCTTCTACGTAGGGAGCCTTCATGAAGGTGTTGATGCCCGCGTAGTGCGGCAGTTCGCCTCTAGAGAAAGTGGAGATAGTGCGATCGCGTATACTCTGCGCCGCCTCCAAACCATAGGCCAGCCCTTGATCTACCTCCTGCTGCCAGCCAGTCAAGGGAAGCTGGTTTTCTTTTTCTAGCGCACGCTGCGCTTCAGAAAGTCCGTCTGGATTTTGAGAGGCAGAATCACTTGAGGGGGCGGATGACATAAGCAAGCCTTAAACGTTGATAGAAGTATGACCGTACAAATCGTAAGTCTCTACCGCCCTGCAATTCCAAAGAAAAGCCCTTGCTTAAAGAAAGGTATCAAAAGACATCCTTAATCCTTATGCCTCGCCAGTAATCGATAGCTCGCTGACCCAGACGCGAGGACAGATGCCGCCCGGTGTTACTTCAGCTTCCGGCTCTACGTGAACAATATTCTTGAGCACTTCTCGAAAATCGCCCGCAACTGTTGCTGACTCAACGCTAATCCGCTGACCGTCCTTGATTAGCCAGCCATCGAATGGCAAAGAGAAAGAACCTTGCAGCGCATTCACGCCCGCATGCAGCGCCTGCAAGTCATCAATCAACACCACACCATCCGCCTTTTCTAGCTGATACGCATTATCCGCCGACTCACCAGGCAACACTTCTACATAGTTCAAACCAACGCTTACCTTCGCACCGATACTAGCGTGACCAGTGGGCTCAGTATTCATCCGCTTGGCTGTTCCGGCACTATGCACAAAGTTCTTGAGAATGCCCTTTTCGATTAGCGCGAGGCGTCGAGTGGGTGTGCCCTCACCGTCAAAGGTCTCGGCTGAGACGTTTTTAGGATGTAGCTCGTCGTCGTAGACAGAGAGCAACGGGCTAGCGACCTGCGTACCGATAGATTCAGCGGTTGAGAGAGAGCGGTTATCCAAGATATTCTGAGCGTTGTACATGTTGGAGAAGGCGCCCAGCAAGCTTAGGAAAGCCTCTGCCGAAAATACAACAGGATATTTACCCGAGGTAATTTTCTCGTAGTCTAGGTGGCTGATTGTCTTTTCCGCCGCTTCTTTGACGCAGTCGCTCACGTCCAGCTGAGCAAGTCCGTTCTTTACTCGCATGGCACCAGCCGCGCGGGGCTTGCGGCCTTCTTGCTCTGTTTTTCCGTAGAGATAAACAGAGGCGTAGGTGCGTTCTTCGCTACGCAATGCGCCTTCGCTGTTGAGGTAGAACCGCTCGATCTCTCTTTGGGCGATGCCGTTGTAGGGAACGGAGGCAATAGCATCATGCGATTCCAGCACGCCTTTCTCTGCGTCTACTAGGGTCTCAATCAGCTCAGGTACAGGGGCAGGCTCAGCTTTTGTGAAGTCCACCTCAGCGGTCGGATCTTTCGCCTTCGGGCTAAAGTCAGGCGCGTTCTCCTTTACGCCAAACGAGCTAGCTTCGTAGGCGGTTTTCAGCGCCATCTCCAGACCCGTTTCATCGACATCTGTGGTCGAAGTCACGCCGATTTGATTGTCGTCGTTCCATACGCGAACGATCACGCTAGAGCGGTTGGACGCTTTGACTTGTTTGGGCTTACCTCTGTCCACTTGGACACTGGTTTCGTCTACAGAGGAGCCATAGATGTCATATTTGGCGATGCTGAGCTTCTGTGCGATCGCCTCAGCCTGCTGTGAAATTGTTTGAATCTTTGCCATGTCTATCGTCCACCCACTGTAATATCATCCACCCTGATGTGAGGCTGACCGACCGTCACATACACACTGCCGCTCACAGAGCCACAGAAGCCCGGTGCCAAACTGATATCGTTTGAGCACATCGAAATCTTGTTCATAATCCCAGTCGCTTCGCCAATCAGCGTTGCGCCTTTTAGCGGCTTGGTAATCTTGCCGTTCTCAATCAGATACGCCTCGTCCACCGCAAAGTTAAACTGGCCAGTCGGTCCGACGCTGCCGCCACCCATTTTCTTGCAATAAATGCCTTTATCCACCGAGGCAAACAGCTCTTCTACCGTGTGGTCTCCAGGGGCAATGTAGGTATTGCGCATTCGAGACGCCGCCGCGTGGGTGTATCCCTGACGCCGACCGCTGCCTGTACGTGGATGCCCCGTACGCATTTCGCCTGCCCGATCAGAGATGAAATTCTTCAAAATGCCATTCTCAATCAGCAGCGTCCGCTGAACTGGCATGCCCTCGTCATCCATATCAATGGTGCCGAACGCCTCAGTCGAAAGCCCTTCATCCCAGGCAGTCAGACTTTCATGAGCCACCTTTTGACCTTTCTTATCTATGAAAGGCGTTGTCTCTTTCTCAATTTGAGTCGTTTCCAAAAGATGACCACAGGCTTCGTGGAAAATCACACCGCCGAAGTGATTGGCCATAATGATCGGATAGTTGCCAGATTCTACGTAGTCCGCATACAGCATGTTACTCGCGGCTTTGGCAACGTTCTCAGCCGTTTCGTTGTAGTCCCAAGCAGTCAAGAAGCTAGGGTCACCCGTGTTACCCAACCGCTCCCCGATTGAAGAACGATGCTCACCGTCAGCACAGAGCAGATTGAAGCCAACAGATTGAGTCAAACGCACATCGCGCGCAAACGTACCATCACTGGAGGCAACTAAAACTTCTTGACAGTCGCGAAAGTAAGCAGCCCGGCGTGCCTGCACATGGTCAGCCTTTTCAGCTAAAGCGGCATTGGCCTCTAGGAGCACTTCGCCCATTGTCTGCATAGATGGGCAGCTAGCAAGCCAGTTATCTTTTCCGCGGCCCAAACCGTAGTCACGCAGCGGCTCTAGGTTTATCTCAGGCACGCTAGCAGTCGAGTCCGGCATCTCCAGACCCATAATGGCTAGCCCTTTTTCTAAAGCAGCTTTCAATCCTTCAAAGGTGAGGTCGTTAGTGCTGACGTAGCAGTCAGAGCTACCCTTGAACACGCGCACACCCGCGCCAGAAACCAAGCTCGGCGAAATGCTCGTAATCGCATCGTCCTCCGCTAGACAGCTGATGTAGTTTTTGCGCTCTAGGAAAAACTCCACGAAGTCAGCGCCGACAGCCCGACCCAGTCCTAACAGCGTCGATAGAGGCGCTTCCCAAGTCTGGTCGAATTTGTCTGGAGTCGCGGTGTAGCTAAGCGAAAGAATCTGCTCTAAGCGCAGAGGCTGTTCAAAAATAGCGGCTGTCATACCGTAGCAAGTCCTGTTGATGTCTTTGCCCTTCAGTCTACCAAATCCGCTAGTGGATGGCTGTCGTATCCTTCATCGGTTAAACGGGGCTAGCTGGGCATGCTGAGGGCATGACAAAATCGGCGATCGCACTTCCTCAGCTCCAGTCACGGCTTTCAAGGCAGGTGACAATTTGGGTGTTTTTAAGCATTGTGGTGATTGAGGGCATTGTGTTTGTGCCGTCGTACTTCAGGCGGCGGGTGGAAGCTTTGCGAGCCCTAGAAACCATATCGCAAGAGGTGCTGAATTCTACTAAGGCTGAGATCGTGAACGCGATGCCCGAGCAGCAGATCTTGAGTCAAATCCAGCTAAAAGAAGGATCGTTGATTAAAGGCGTTGCTCTGCACGATGCCAATGGTCAACTAGTTGATAGCGTGGGCGAACCTCCAGCCTTTGGCGCAGACGTATTTGCTAAGCCCGCGCCCGCTACACCATCGTGGGTATCAATGGCGATACGCTCGGATACCACGATGCCTGCGGTAAGACGGATGAATCCCAAAGGCGATCGCTATGACATCGCTTGGCCAAATGAGGGAGAGCAGCTTCCCTATCAGCTGGCGATTCGACATGATGCCACCATCGTGCAGCGAGAGATGCGACGATATGCGCTCGGCGTGATGGGCTTAGTAATCATCATTTCTGCGTTTGTCACGATAATGACGCTATTGGTTGTGCAGCGGATTATCATTCGACCTTTGCTGCTTTTGCGCGATGATTTGTCAATGGCAGGCGAGGCACTAGCACAGGGCGATTCGCCAAATTTTGCCAGTTTACAGCGGCCCAGTCCAAATGAGCTGGGAGAAGTCGCGGTTGTTTTTCAAACGATGTTCAACCGGATTAAGCAAGAGATTTGTGATCGCCAAGAAGCAGAGTCAGACCTGCGCAGCGAGCAGGAGAAGACCAACCAGCTGCTGTTGAACATTTTGCCTGCGGCAATCGCCACTCAGCTAAAAGAGAACCAAGCCCAAGCAAAACAAGGCAAGGCGATCGCCCAGAGATTCGAGACGGCTACTGTGTTGTTCGCCGACATCGTCAAGTTCACAGAGCTAGCTGCCGATACAGAACCGACTGTGCTAGTACAGCAGCTCAATGATATTTTCTCGGCTTTTGATGCGATCGCCCAGCGCCACAGGCTAGAAAAAATTAAAACCATCGGCGATGCCTACATGGTGGTCGGCGGCGTTCCCAGCGTACAGCCAAACCATGCCGAAGCGATGGTCGAAATGGCCATTGAGATGATGCAATTTGCCCGCAGCTACTCGCTAGAAACGCCTACGGGCACTCATCACCTGCGTCTGCGAATTGGGATTAACACTGGCCCAGTTGTCGCGGGTGTGATCGGTATCCAGAAGTTCTCCTATGACCTTTGGGGCGACACCGTTAATATTGCCAGTCGGATGGAGTCTCATGGCATTGTTGATCGCATCCAGGTCAGCGAAGACACTTACCTACACCTAAAAGACATCTACTTGTTCGAAGATCGCGGCTATTTACCGATTAAAGGACGCGGAGAGATGCGGGCGTTTCTGCTAACAGAAACGCCGCTGTAGCGGTACCTCTATTGTGGAGACTAGTGTTGCAAAGGCTTATGCTGTGGGAGCAAAAGTAATCACAACATCATCAAAGTCGGCATCGCCTAGTCCTGGCATATCCTCAAAGCCGATAGCGTTGTTCCCAATCGACCTGACATGGTCGTTGTTACCGCTATTTAGAGCGCTATACGAGAAGTATGAGATTTCTTGGTCCAGCTCGCTGTTTTGGACAGTGATGAACGTCCCGTACAGTCCATCAAGACCGCTAACGGTAAATGTATTCCTGCTACCGTCGCTAGTCTGCAGGTTGGCGTTTTCTACGGCGCTATCAAGAGCGGCTTGGGAGTAGCCCGCATCGCCAACGCTAAAGGTTTGATTGCCAACTGTGATGTCACCGTTGAGATTGTCAACTTTGTAGAGACCCACAACGCTATCGAAGCTAGCTTCTCTGTAGACAGTAAAGCGGATGTCAGCGCCACCTGTGCTACCAAAATTGAGTGAATCGGCATCGCCAGTTATGTAGTCATCACCATCATCGGCACCAGCAGATAGCGACAGTTTTGTGCCGTTGCCAAAGTCTAAGTCTGCGCCTGCTTCGGTTGGAGTTGCGATCGCCTTACGAGCCCCTCCACTTGCCTCAATTTCAAACTCTAGCGTGTCGCCTTCATCCACGTCGCTTGGACGAATCGAGAAACTAGGCGCAAAGCCACTAGGTTCGCCTGCCTGCAATAGAGAAAAGCTACCGATTTGAACAGGAGAAGACCCTCCATTTACCCTGCGAACAGTAACTTGACGAGCCCTGCCAACGTTAACACTGTCAAACCCAAACGTTAGTCCGTTTTCGCCTAGCGTTGTCAGCTCCAGCAAGCGGCCTTCTGCACCGGAAGTAAAAGGACTAGATGTGCCGTTATTGCCGCCACCGTTATTGCCGCCGCCATTATTGCCACCACCGTTATTGCCGCCGCCGTTGTTGCCGCCACCGTTATTGCCGCCGCCATTGCCGCCACCGTTATTGCCGCCGCCGTTGTTGCCGCCACCGTTATTGCCGCCGCCGATGGGGATGTTATCGTCTACAATTCCTGCGCTTTCGTTTATGACTATGACATCGTTGACCTGGACGTCACTGGCGTTTGCTATCTCTTGCACGATACCGCTAGGCCACTCGATTCTAATACTCTCAATCTCGGTGTTTTGTGCGAGACCGAAGTGAAGGCGCTGGTGATTTTGCGATCGCTCGTGCACACCGCCATTTTGGTCGCGCCGCTGCGTCTTTCCGTCTGCGGTGGTGACATAGACCTTGGCACCTATGCCATCTCGGTTAGTCTGTACCCCTTGTAGGTCAATCTGTAGCCAGTTGTTGCTGTTGCCCTGATTACGGAAGAGCTGTTGCGGTCCATTCGTTGCCGTAGCCGTTCCATTCGTAATGAAGAGATCAACAAACCCATCGACATCATAATCAGCCGTTGTTACATTATCGCGAATGCCTCGATCGGCAGGCAGAATACCACCGGCGTTAGCTATCGTAATGAACGTTCCATCACCCTGATTGTCGTACAAGATATTGGGAACGCCTCTGGCTTCTTGGGCACCTCGCAGAACGAAGATGTCCACGTCCATATCATTGTCGAAGTCAGCCGCGACTACACCTGCACCAAACCGAGTCCCTTCAAGCTCATCAAAGTCTGGGTCATTAGGCGTAGCGTCAGTCCCTATCAAGCCTTCTGCACTGTTTAGAAAGTACCTGTCGCCTTGTCCGAATCTAGGCAGATAGACGTCTATCAGCAAATCGTTGTTGAAATCTGCAAAAGCAAAATCCTGTGCGCCTTTTAGACGCTGTCTGTTGACGATGTCTTCTGTGATGTCTGTAAATGGAGAGGTGGCTATGTCTAGAATCCCGGTGACTTGGCCACCCGGAAAAGCAAGGTTGTAGGGTGAGTCGTTGGATAGATCGCCTATTCCACCAAACTTGACTGGCTTCTCTCTAAACTGGTCAGACAGAAAATCCTCGCCGACATCTTCAAACGTCTCATCTGCCTTTTGCCGAAAGAGGGTTGTAGGATTAAGGCCGTCAGCTCGATCGGTAGAGCCATGGAAGAGATCGAGCCTACCGTCGTTGTCGTAGTCTAGCCAAATAGCAGCTTGTGCTTTAGCGCTGTTGTAAGACAGGCCATACTCCACGGCTTGGTCTCTTAGAACACCGTTATCATTGATGTATAGGCGATTGGGTTCGCTGTCTTCTCCGGTATTTTCTTCACCTAGCTGGGCGGTATTTCCTTCACCGCCAACGACCTGAATCAGGTCCTGGTCGCCATCGTTGTCAAAGTCAGCCCAAGCAGCACCGTGATAGTCACCTTGCAGCTCTGAGTTGATAAACACACCAGAGCCATTGTTCACAACATCGGTGAACGTCCCATCACCATTGTTGACAAACAGGTTCCGGCCAAAGGTGCTGAAATCGCCTTCAGCATTGAGCGTACCAAAGTGGTTGTTCACCCACAGATCGGGTAGGCCATCACCGTTGAAATCGCCCCATGCGCCCGCGCCATAGCTACGACCTGAGACAAACTCACCGGCTGTATCGGTGACCTCGACGAAGCTAATCGAAGTTTGGTTTTGCTCGACTTGAAGCGTGCCGCCGCCTTGCTCCTCGCTCAGCGCGACAGTGGCGCTATCGTCGTCTTGCTGAAGGCGCTGTAGTTGCGCATCTGATAGCGATTTGCCTGCTAATAAGGCGGAGAAAATCGCCCCTTCATCGCCCTGACTGTCTACAGAGCCATTTAGCACTGTATCGATATGGTGACCTAGCTCTTCTGCTATTAGAGCAGCGAGGACTGATATGTCATCTTCGTACACTCTGAGATAGTCGCTGACGAAGTCGATAGAGAGATAGATAGTGGCGGTCTCTGCTTCGTAGGCTGCCGTCGCACCGCCTAGCTCCGCTGCGGAGAGGAAGTCGATTTCTGGCAAAATGCTGAAATCTTCTGTCTGCCAAGCGTTTGCTAGTTCTAGGGCCGCATCGGCGTCGAAGTTCTCGCCAAAGGCTAGCCGCATTTTGCCTAGGTAGCTGGCGTCGCTATCGACAAAGTCAGCTAGCTGGTTCTGTAGCTCTTGGAGTGCGAGTGGTAGAGCCTGCTCGATTACCGCACGGTCGGATTGCGGCGGTTCGGTGGAGACACCGCTTTGATCCAGCATCATTTCGAGAGATGGCTGTAGTAGTTGAGCCGCCTCGGATTGAAGGATTTCTGGAGAAGCGTTACCGCTGACGAACGCTGAGTAGACGTCGCAAATGTCGCACATGTTTTTGAATCTACAGTGATGGAATTATGAATGATGCAGAATGCTTCGGGACCAGCGTTCAGCTAGACGTTTATCTGGGCGTTTAGCCACTCCTAACGACTGTTAACAGACCAAGCTAGATCGCTAGAAATAGCCTTGAACAACAGCTACTACGAAAAAATTGTCAAATCAGAAAAGTGACGACTCTGCTATCAGGAAAACATAACATTTAGCTCTTGCCCCATGGAAATCACGCAGATACAGTTCACAAAGCCTACAAGGATAAGGGCCTATACGTAAAAAAGAGGTAAATAAATGAAAAAGGTCAGGGAAGGCATAATAAAAATATTTGATAGAGAAATATTTGATGGACATACGATGTGATGCAGGCTTCTCAAAAGGTTTCAACAAAGGTTTCGACTGTTCTGGCGCTGGTACTAGGCTTTCTGACACTCAGTGTCGGCACAGTGTTGCTGTACTCCATTGGGATTGGCACTGCGGTTGCAGGCGCTGAAGCGCAGACGATTACGCCCCAGCTTCTGGCTTTGAGGGTCGTATTTGGGACCTGTGGGTTGGGGTTTGCCACGCTTAGCGGCTATATCGTCGGGCTAGTAGCACAGCGTGCGCCCATTGCCCATGCAGCGGCATTTTCGCTGATGCTAGTTGTCGTCTATGTTGCTTCTACGGTTTGGAACGTAGGGGCCTCGGTTAGGACTGACCAGACTTTAGTTTCGATTTTTGATGTTGCGATCGCACCCACAGTCGCCTTGGCAGTCACGCTAGCAATCACACTGGCAGGCATAATGACAGGTGGCTGGATTCGCTACGCTCAGATGCAGGCAGCAAGATCTGCATAGAGCAGCACAGGCGGCAGCAGCACGGACAAACAATAGCCCGCCGGACGATTCACTAAATCGGTTCAGCGGGCTATGCATGTTGGGCTAGGGCGATCGCGCCGAATTGCACCACGAACGAGACGCCACAGAGAAGCTACAAAACAGCAGGGCTACAAAGAAGGAGCCACTATCTGCTCAACCCCTGGCATACTCATCACCTTCGAGAGCGGCGCGGCATTGGGCACATCTGGCAGCGTCCGATGAATAAGGCTAGAGACTTCTACAGTCTTCACACTATAAGTTTGAATCACCATTTTGGGATAGAGACCAATGCCAATAATCGGTATCAGCAAGCAAAGCGCAACAAACACCTCACGGGGCACAATTTCCCACGACTTATCAGCCGGTAGCTTTACCTCACCCGGTTCGCCGTAGAAGATATTGCGCAACATTGAGAGCAAATAAATAGGAGAGAGCACCACGCCAACGGCCGCTAGCAGTACAATCACCGCTTTATAAAATACGTTGTATGCGTCGCTAGTCGCCATGCCCAAAAACACCGTAATCTCAGCAATGAATCCGCTCATTCCCGGCAGCGCTAGAGATGCCATTGCCCCTGTCGTAAAGAGGGCAAAGGCAATCGGCATTGCCTTTGCCATTCCGCCCATCTTGTCCATAGAAAGTGTGTGCGTCCGCTCGTAAGCCACCCCCGACAAGAAGAACAGCACCGCCGCCACTAAACCATGAGAGATCATTTGGAGCATAGCGCCGCTCATGCCTAGCGAGTTGAAAGCAGCTAGCCCTAGCAGCACGAAGCCCATGTGCGCGATGGAAGAATAAGCCATGCGCCGCTTCAAATTGTCCTGGGCAAAAGCGGTCAGCGAAGCGTAGACAATATTGACCACGCCTAGAAATGCCAGCACAGGCGCAAAATATAAATGCGCATCGGGCAGCATCTCGATATTCATCCGAATCAGGCCGTATCCAGCCATCTTTAGTAAAACACCTGCCAATATCATTGAGACTGGTGCAGGCGCTTCACTATGTGCGTCCGGTAGCCAGGTATGCAGTGGAAAAATCGGTAGCTTTGCCCCGAAAGCAACCAACAGACCCAGATAGCAGATGAGTTGGAACGCAAGTGGGTATTCCTTTGCGGCTAGCTCGCTGAAGTTGAAGCTGAAGCTGCTGCCAAAGAAAGCCAACGCCAAAGAGACAACCAGTATAAATACAGAGCAGGTCGCTGTGTAGATAATGAACTTGGTCGCTGCATACTGCCTGCGCTGACCGCCCCAAATAGAAATCAGCAAATAGACTGGCACCAGCTCTAGCTCCCACATGATGAAAAACAGCATCATATCCTGGGCCAAAAAGACGCCCAGCTGAGCGCTAAACATCAGCAGTATCATCGAATAATACAGCCGGGGCTTGAGCTTGATATTCCATGAGGCAACAATGGCCAAGGTACTGACAAACCCGCTCAAAAGTACCAGTGGAAAGGACAGCCCATCAACACCTAGAGACCAACTCAGCCCAAACTGAGTAATCCACGGATACTCTTCTACCAGCTGAAGACCAGCTACGCCCATCTCGTACTGAGTCGCAAAAACATAGACAATCAGGCCAAATTCGGCAAGGCTTGCTCCTAGTGCATACCAGCGGATGGTCTCGCCGTCTTTGTCCGGCAGCAAAGAGATGGGCGTTGCTGCCAGAAGAGGAAAGATAACTAGGAACGTCAGCCACGGAAACTGTTCACCGAGCATTAAAATTCACGCAATTTCGATAGCGACAAAGACGCAGTCATTCCGAAAAAGCAAAGGCTCAGAGAAAAACAAGTCTAACGAGAAGCCTAGCTTTCCACGTAGGCGCTTTTAGCCTAAGCGAAACTATCGGAGGCAATGATAGGAATAAATACCTATTTTGAGCGCGTCCAGAGGTTAGTATACAAAACTTAACTGAGCTTTGGTAAGGTTCAGGGCACAAGATGCACTGACAGCCAGCATAAGGTATCCCTATCTTACGCCTCTGTAAGGCCATTCGACTCACTTGTTTACGGAAACTGTGTTGTCGAACTGTTCTATCAAACTGTTCTAGTAGAACTCTGCTACTAGAACAGTGCTACTAGAACTCGTCGTTGCTATATGACATAGGCGCTTCGCTGTCTCGTTTAGAGCCTAGCAAGTTCAAGTCGGTGGCTCTAATTATCGGGCTCGTGCGGGTTGCACCTGTGCTTCGATCCTGCCAGCTATCAAGCTTTAGGGACCCTGTAATCCCGATCAGGCTGCCTTTGCGCACGTAGTTTGCCGCTACCTCAGCAGGCTTGCCCCAGATTTCGATATTGAACCAGTCTGGCTGGTCGCTGTTGCGGGTACGTCTATTGACCGCCAGACCAAATTTGGCTAATACATTGCCAGACTCGAAATAACGAACCTCAGGGTCACGGCCAACCCGTCCAACCAAAGTCACTATGTTCACGCTCATGAGTATTTAAACATTCCCTAGTTAGAAAACTTGTCGTACCACCACAGTAAGCTACTGTTATCCACTCGAGACTGTTACCCACTCGATGCGGTTGAGTTGATGTGGTCGGAGCAATCCGATGCGGTTAGAGCAGTGCGGCAGTTGGAGCAGTACGGACGTTTTACCATGGTAGCTAATCTGCTATCGCAATCTACTGTCTATCGACTAGACGAGCGATATAAAACGTAATAAGATTCATTCTGATCGTCAGAAATACTAGTATTAACCGCTATTACGGACCCTTAGCTTGTGGCATTATTCAATCGTTTCTCCCTCTCCCGCAACATGGGTATCGACCTCGGGACGGCTAATACGCTGGTTTATGTGTCGGGTCGGGGAATCGTTTTGCAAGAACCCTCGGTAGTAGCTATGGACGAGACGAATGAACGTCCCTTGGCAGTAGGAGAGGAAGCTAGACAAATGCTAGGTCGTACGCCCGGAAATATTCGGGCTATTCGACCGCTTAGAGACGGTGTAATTGCAGACATCGACATTGCAGAGATTATGCTCAAGCACTTCATTCGTAGGGTGCATGACAACAAGGCGATCGTGTCTCCTCAGGTGGTGATTGGTATTCCTAGTGGCGTGACGGGTGTAGAGCGCAGAGCGGTGATGGACGCAGCTTTACAGGCCGGGGCACGAATGGTCTACCTGATCGATGAGCCAGTAGCTGCTGCAATCGGCGCGGGATTGCCTGTGGATGAGCCGACGGGCAATATGATTGTGGATATTGGGGGTGGTACGACAGAAGTAGCGGTATTGAGTTTGCAAGGAACTGTGCAGAGTGAGTCGGTGCGAGTGGCTGGCGATGAGCTAACTGACTCAATCAAGCAGTATATGAAAAAGGTGAACAACCTAGATATTGGTGATCGCACTGCCGAAGAAATCAAAGTAAAGATTGGCTCTGCCTATCCCGGACCCGAGGATGATGAAGCTTCTTTAGAAGTACGTGGCGTTCATATGCTCTCGGGCTTGCCTAGGACTGTCACTGTTAAAAGTCCAGAAATTCGCGAGAGTATGGGCGAACCGCTCTCTGTCATCGTTGAAGCCGTCAAACGTACGCTTGAAGATACGCCGCCAGAGCTAGCTGCTGACATTATCGATCGGGGTATCATGCTCGCAGGTGGCGGCGCATTGCTTAGAGGATTAGATACACTTATTTCTCATGAGACTGGCATTGTGGTACATGTGGCTGCCGATCCGCTCAGCTGCGTTGTCCTAGGCACAGGCCGCGTACTCGAAAACATTGACAAGATGGAACGAGTTTTCAGCGCCCGCTCTCGTGATTTGTAAGTTCGATTTAGCAAAAGCTTAAGCAGAAAGTGGCCTAGATGTTTGCCCTAAGACGATGGTGGGATAAAAACGCGCTTAGAGGAGTCCTGATTTGTTTGGCTATTGGCATGGCTTGGGGAATTCGCCAAACTAACGGTGCGCTCGTCTACGAAGCCTATCAATACATCACTAAGCCTTTTCACCTCAGCGCTCCTTCTGAGGTGCAGTTGGAAAATGCCTACGTGCTCGACTTACAGCAGCGGGTGGTAGAGCTAGAAAATCAAAATCAAAAGCTGCGCGAGCTGATTGACTATCAAAAGGACAGCGATCTAGATAGCACCGCACCAGCTGCTGTAATTGGTCGCAGTGCGGATCACTGGTGGCAGCAAATGACTATAAACAAGGGAAGCAGTAACGATGTCAAAGTTGGCGATATTGTCACGGGCCCAGGCGGTCTGGTCGGGCGGATCACCGTGGTCACGCCCAATACCTCTAGAGTGACACTAGTGAGTGACCCGAGCAGCCAAATTGGCGCCAAGGTCAGCCGCAGTCGCTCGACCGGATACATTCGCGGTGAAGCAGACACACAGGCGACGATGTTCTTTTTTGAAAAAGTGCCTGATGTCAAAGTCGGTGACGTGATTGTCACCTCGTCTTTTAGCCGTCTGTTTCCTCAGGGGGTTCCGATCGGGCGGATCGCTTCTATTGACCTAGGCAATAGCCCCGCACCAAAGGCTGTAATTCAGCTGTCAGTTCCGGTGAGTAATCTAGAGTGGGTTATGGTCAATCCCTTCTCGCCCAAGTTGGATGTTGACGCCGCGCCTGCTGAAATTATCAACGAGCCCTAACTTTCATGAGTGCCTATCGCTCTAGACGTACGACGTCCCGTCGGCAAATTTGGAACTGGCTATTCACAGTCGGCTCTGTGCTGGGCTGTCTGTTGCTCTTGCCAGCTCAGCTCCCAGGGATGGATATTCTAGGCGTTGGGCCCAACTGGCTGTTGGTTTGGGTCGTGGTTTGGAGCATTAGTCGTACGCCGTTTGATGGTGCGATCGCGGGCATCACACTCGGACTCCTGCAAGACGGGCTCACTGGAACGTTTCCAACCCACATTCCGGGGCTGGTCCTAGTAGGAATCCTCACCGCTCAACTGCATCAGCGCCGAGTTCTGCAAGAAGATTTGATTTCGATTGCTCTAATTGTTTTTGGCCTAGCCGTTGTAGTCGAGACCATTATGGCGCTACAGGTCACCGTGCAATACTTGCTGAGCGAGGAGCCAATCTACACTAGCTTTGGAACAATCTGGCAATACTATCAGCGGGTTACGCTCAGCTCAGCTATCCTGAGCAGTCTCTGGGCACCCGCTCTTTACTACCCGCTAAAGAAATGGTGGGACCTGTACAAGACAAAGGACTAGCGGAGCATTCGATCTAGAACTAGAGTTAATCTTTACAGGGCTAATCTTTACAGAGCTAATCTTTACAGAGACAGCTCTAGCCTTGCGATTCTTACGACTGCCTTGACCGCGCTCAGCAGCTCGTCGTGGACCTCGGTTGGCTCTAGCGTCTGTAGATACGCTTCGCTGCGTACACCACAAGTTAGCGCGGCGGTAGATAGCCCGGCGTCCTTGGCGGCGAACATGTCTGCTTCGGTATCGCCCAGCATCCAGCTAGAGTGCGTTTGATAGCCCTTTGCTTTTTGCTGTGCGATCGCCCCTGATAGCAGTTCACACTTTCGCTCTACCCGGTTCACATACGCAGCGTTAATATCTACCATTCCGTACACTTCATCGACCAGATGGGTCAATCCGTTGTCCTGCAAGAAAGTACTCACTTGCGCGGGATGACGCAATGTGACCAAGACTAGCCGCATGTTCTCTTGCCGCAGGTAACGCAGCGCGGCTCTCGCTGATGGCTGTATCTTGTCCCACAGCAGCAGGCTGGGGTGATTGACAGTCTTTTCTACTTGCCGAATAAAAGTGCCAAACCATTTAGACGGCACGCCGGAGCGAATGGCGATCTCAATATCGGCTGTCCGGTTTTGCTTCATTTGCCAGAACTGCTGTTTTGACAAGGGTGCGATCGCCAGCTCCACATCAGTTTGTCGCTTGTGCATAGCCGCAAGTGACCGCAACCCTTGCTGATAGGTTTGGTAGTAGCGTTCTGACACGTCCACGATTGGGCCATCAAAATCACAGAAAACGACTGGTTGGGTCATAAATCACTCGGCTTCTGACGTAGCGAAAATAGGCAAGGCGCTACGCCAGCTTAATGTTTCTTAACCCTAACAGTGCTCTCAAGGTTGAAGGGTAGTGAATTCAACTATTTTCGATTGGATTTCACGATGATAAAGAAAAGCTAAAGCTATGCTTGTTCAGTTACGCTCTCGACAGAATTCTCAATCGTTCTTTTCGCCTGCTCTTTTTATAGCAAGCCGCTGATGCATTAGTGACTTGCTACACCCTTATCTCTTTACAGAACAAGGGTTGCTACTTTTGATAATGGTTTGAGCTAAGGGCGGAAAGCTATAAGAGCCCTGTCCTATCAATCCTTTTTAACTGCCTTTCTCTAATAGCAGTGTCACTGGACCATCATTTTCTATAGACACCTGCATCATTGCACCGAACTGACCCGTTTCTACCTTCAGTCCGCTCTGCCGCAGTCGCGCTACAAACTTTTCGTACAGAGTCTTGGCCAAATCAGGCGGTGCAGCTTTTGCAAAAGAAGGTCTTCTGCCCTTGCGACCGTCACCGTACAGCGTAAACTGACTCACCACTAGCAGCTCACCGCCAAGCTCTGTCACCGATAGATCGAAGCGACCTTCAGCAGAGCTAGGAAACAGTCTTAGGCTCAGGCACTTTTGAGCCATCCACTCTAGCTCGGTCTCTGTGTCCATCGGCCCGAGTCCCACCAGCAGATTCAAGCCTCTGCCAATAGCACCAATCACCTCACCATCTACAGTTACGCAAGACGAGCTTACCCGCTGGATTATAACCTTCATAAGCAGCTGCCGCTATCGACCGAAGCCTTGCCCTTGGTCCGCCGATTCGGTGCAAAAGCAGTTCTCAATCTGAGTGCGCAGACCTTCTTCGTCCAGGTTCTGGCCAATCAGCACTAGCTGATTCTTCTTTGGACGACCTGCCCACTCTTCATCCTCTAACGAGAAACGTTTGCCACTCAGGTGGAAGATGTGACGCTTAGGACTTTCATCAAACCACAGAATACCTTTTGCTCTGAAGATAGACGCAGGCAGCTGATTATCCAAGAAGTGCTGGAACTTACGAATAGCTAGCGGTTGATTCCGATCAAAGGAAACAGACCTAAAACCATCGACATCTAGATGAGAATGGGTGCTGTGGTCATGGTCATGATCGCAGTTTGAATGGTCATGACCATGTTCTGCTCCGTGGCTCGCATGGGCATGGCCAGAGTGGTCATGGCCAGAGTGATCATGACTCGCATGGGCATGGCCAGAGTGGTCATGGCTAGCGTGGTCATGACCTGAATGGTCGTGACTGGAGTGGTTGTGGTCGTGATCGTGGTTGTCGTGGCTATCTTCTTTGGCATCCTCTCCAAAGTATTTGTCTGACTCGAACAGACCCACGCTCAGAATCAACGGTAGCGATACTGCTGCATGGTCCGTGCGCAGAATGCGAGCATCCTCTTTGATATCGCGCAGCTTTCCTTCTAGGCGATCGGCGGCAGCTTCTTCGACCAAGTCCATCTTGTTTAGCAAGATGATGTCACCATACGCAATCTGGTTGTAAGCAGCCTGTGAGTTGAATAGATCCAGGCTGTAGTTCTCGGAGTCGACGACTGTCACAATTGAATCAAGTCGCGTTAGATCTCGCAGTTCTGTGCCCAAGAAAGTCAGGGCCACGGGTAAAGGATCGGCAAGTCCGGTAGTTTCGACAACTAGGTAGTCAATTTTGTCTGAGCGCTCTAGTACCTTGTAGACAGCCTCTAGCAGATCGTTGTTGATAGTGCAGCAGATGCAGCCATTGCTCAGCTCCACCATGTTGTCATCGTCGCCATCGCCTGAGGTGACCAATAAGTCGTTGTCGATACCGATTTCGCCAAACTCATTGACCAATACCGCTGTTTTTATCCCCGCTTGGTTCGTCAAGATGTGGTTGAGCAGAGTAGTCTTGCCGCTGCCTAAAAAGCCAGTGATGATGGTGACAGGCATACCGTGCTTGGAAGCATCCATCGGTTTGTTAGGCGCGAGCGTTGTGGCAGTCATAAATAGCTATCGGCTAAATGGATGAGAAACAGAATTTAGGTAGTTGTCGGTCAATTATCACGCATTTGTTGGGTATTGCGGGCTTATGTTTACGTCAATTAAAGGAAGCAGGGATAAAAAGGAACGTTGCTGTAGGGGTTTCCAATTTACTATGAAGTTTGTCTAGAGACATCTCTTGGCGATTAATCTTCAGTTGGCCTCTGTATTCTAAAGAACCCATGAGCGTAGCTATTTACAACACGCTTTCTCGCCAGAAGGAAGCCTTTGAACCGCTCACGCCTAATCAGGTAAAGATGTACTGCTGCGGAGTGACGGTCTATGACTACTGCCATTTGGGTCACGCTCGTTCGTACATCGTATGGGATACGATTCGCCGGTACCTTTCCTGGCGCGGTTATGAGGTTCGCTATATCCAGAACTTTACCGACATTGACGATAAGATTCTCAACCGCGCTCGCAAAGAAAATTCCTCGATGGAAGCTGTCGCTAAAGAATATACGGCGGCCTATTTCGAAGACATGGCGCGGCTCAACATTTTAGAGGCGGATGAGTACACCTACGCTACGCATACAATCGACGGCATCAAGCGACTGATTCATGAGCTAGAGCAAAAAGGCTATGCCTACGCTGCTGAAGGCGACGTATATTATTCGGTTCGCAAGTTCGATGGCTATGGTAAGCTCTCTGGCCGCAAGCTAGACGATATGGAAGCAGGGCGCAGCGGCCGGGTCGGCGCAGCGGAGGATGCAATCAAGAAAGATCCGTTTGACTTTGCGCTGTGGAAAGGGGCAAAGCCGGACGAGCCGTCTTGGGACTCAAGCTGGGGACTAGGGCGTCCGGGCTGGCATATTGAATGTAGTGCGATGGTGCGTGATCGCTTTGGAGACACAATAGACATCCACGTCGGCGGCGCAGATCTTCAGTTTCCCCATCACGAGAACGAGATTGCCCAGTCCGAAGCCGCCACGGGTAAACCGCTGGCCACCTATTGGATGCACAATGGCATGGTGAACGTAGAGGGGACAAAAATGTCGAAGTCTCTGGGCAACTTCACTACAATCCGCAGCTTGCTAGATGCTGAGTCAGGGCCGGACCCGATGGCTGTACGCATGTTTGTCATGCAGTCTCAGTACCGGATGCCGCTGGACTTTACCGAAGAGGCGATCGTTGCTGCCAAGAACGGTTGGGCGACCCTAAACGAAGGGCTAAACTTTGGCGAGCGGCACGGCGAAAAGCTGAACTGGACTGGCACTACTACTCATGGCTTAGACGAGTCGGCAGTGGACCAGTTTCGTAGATCTATGGACGATGACTTTAATACGCCAGGTGCGATCGCTATCCTATTTGGCATCGCCAAAGAACTCCAGCGACAAAGCAACCTAATCATCCACGAAGGCAATCCCAGCAGCGACTCCAGTCAGCTCCAGCAGCAATGGCAAACCCTAGCGACCCTAGCAGGCGTCCTAGGTCTAGAAGCACAGCCACTGGGACATTCCACCGCTAGCGCCATCAGCGACACTGAGATTGACGAACTAATCATCCAGCGCACCACCGCCAAAAAAGCCAAAAACTACGCCGAAGCCGACCGCATCCGAGAGGAACTCAGCGAACAGAGCATCACCTTAATTGATAAGCCCGGCGGCGTCACCACCTGGCACCGCTGACCGCTTCCGCCGTACTCTTCGAGAAGGGCAAAGCCCTGCATCATTCATCATTCCTCGTTCATCCTTCTCTTCTATGCTGGAATTCATCACGCTCCCAGACGACAAACTTCCCCCTGTCGCCCCCTATTCCCACGCCGTTCGCGCTGGCGACTTCCTATTCGTAACCGGACAGCTAGCCGAAGATCCTAATTCGGGCGAGGTCATAAAGGGCTCTATCGAAGCGCAAACGGAGCAAGTGATGGAAAATCTGCGGCTAGTGCTAGAGCATGCGGGTACCAGTTTTGCAAAAGTAGTGATGTCGCGGATCTTTGTAACCGACTTTCGCTACTACGAAACAGTTAATCGAATCTATTCTGGGCAATTCGCCGCTGGCCGATATCCTGGGCGAACGACAGTAGGCGTTACCGGGCTAGCCGGATTTGGTGACGTGGAGATCGATTTGATTGTGTATTGTGGCGAGTAGCCGACTCCTTGATCCTTCTAAGCTGGCTGCGCCTCTAGTGGTAGCATCAGCTTGATCATTTGCGCGACTTCAGGAAATAGCTACAACCTCACCAATCCCTATGAAAACTGCCCACGTTATCGGTCTTGGCCGTTCTGGAAT
The DNA here is from genome assembly GCA_039111275.1 of Cyanobacteria bacterium P01_D01_bin.1. Lineage (GTDB taxonomy): Bacteria > Cyanobacteriota > Cyanobacteriia > Phormidesmidales > Phormidesmidaceae > Phormidesmis. The sequence goes on from JBCCOH010000007.1 coordinate 79,780, forward strand.
TGCTGCTGCCCGTGTTTTAGCCCGTCAAGGCTACGCAGTTACGCTAAGTGATCGCGGTGTAGCCCAGCGCCACCAGTCTGACGCCCAGAGGCTAAAAGACGAAGGCATTACTATCAAGCTCAACTACGCCTTTGATCCGCAAACTGCCAAAGCTGATGGGCTTGATCTACTCGTCGTTAGTCCCGGTGTTCCCTGGGATGCGCCTGCTTTGGTGACGGCCCGCGAGCTGGGAATTGAAACAATTGGTGAGATGGAGCTGGCTTGGCGATCGCTGCAAGATCGCCCCTGGCTGGGCATTACTGGTACAAATGGAAAAACTACCACAACTGCCCTAGTCGCCTCCATCTTCAAAGCTGCCGGACTAAACGCCCCGGCTTGCGGCAATATCGGCTATGCCGCCTGTGAACTGGCATTGACTGAGCCACCCGACTGGGTAATTGCGGAGCTGAGTAGCTATCAAATCGAGGCTGCGACTTCTCTAGCGCCCACAATTGGCATCTGGACGACATTCACGCCGGACCATCTTAGTCGGCACAAGACAGTGGAGAATTACTACAGTATCAAAGCTTCTTTATTAGCCAGGTCGCAGTCTGTGATCATCAACGGTGATGATTTAACACTTTGTAGCAGAGCCACAGAACATACGTCTGCTCGCCATCACTGGACCAGTATCAAAGGGAAAGCGGCGCTTGCACCAATTTCGGTTGAGACCTACGTAGAAGACGGCTGGGTAATTCACAAAGGTGACCAGATTGTCGAAACTAAGGCGCTGCGGATGGTGGGAAAGCACAATCAGCAGAATCTGCTGATGGCAGTGGCAGCGGCGCGGCTAGCGGGCATTGAGAGGAGTGCGATCGCCCAGGGCGTAGCTAGTTTCCCCGGTGTATCCCATCGCCTAGAGCACATCTGCACCTGGCGCGGCGTAGACTTTATTAACGACAGCAAAGCAACAAACTATGATGCCGCTGAGGTTGGCCTTCGCTCTGTTGCCAATCCTGCCGTCCTAATTGCAGGTGGCGCTAAAAAAGATGGCGACGACACCGCCTGGATTGCACAGATAAAAGAGAAAGCGGCAATGGTTCTCTTGATTGGTGATGCTGCCGAGCCTTTTGCTAGGAGGCTAGAAGAACTGAATTACACCAACTATGAGATTGTTCAAACTATCGATCGCGCAGTTGCTCGCAGTACAGAATTGAGTAAAGAACAACCGATCAAAACCGTTTTGCTTTCTCCAGCCTGTGCCAGCTTCGATCAGTACGCAAACTTCGAAGTACGCGGCGATGACTTTAGACAGGTCTGTACAAAGTATCTGGGAGAACTCTGAATATCTGCCCAGATATTCGCCTGAATATATGCCTGGATATATGACACTACGTCGATAGAAAGAGGTTATTAAATCATCAAAACTTATCTTGATTTGAGCGCTAGAATTTGACTGCGTAGATTATTTTCAGGACAAGGTCAGTGCTCGCAAATTTACTTCCTCCACTAAATAACCATAATCTGCCCTACCCTGACACGATTCATCCGATTGTGGTGCATTTCGTCATTGCAATGGTGCTATTTGCTGTGGTCTGTGATGCAATCGGCTACTTTACCAAGAACTCTCGGCTGCACGAGGCGGGCTGGTGGAATATGGTATTTGCCACCATCTCTATTTTCATTGCGATTATGTTCGGACAGGTAGAGGCAGGATTGGCAA
>JBCCOH010000008.1:0-75475 GCA_039111275.1 Cyanobacteria bacterium P01_D01_bin.1
GAAAAGAATTCACTCTTCTTTGAGCTATTTGACACCCAATGAATTTGAAGCAAAGTGGAGGAGGGAGCAGTAGTTGTCTAACGGTGATATGAATAAGTCTAGTCTTTCTATCACCTGATTTTACTGTCCAAATTGAGGGGGTCACTTCATAGCGAACCTGATTAGCATACATACCAAGACCCACCTTCCCTATCGGATTAGCTGGTAGGGAAAGTGGATTTGTAGGCAGGTCAAACCGGCAAATTGCGCTGACAATCAACTCTTTAAGATTCTCTCTTCTACTAGCGGAGTTCCCTGCGCAGCTATCTCTACTTCTTCTCTTCGTAGCACTTCTTGAGCTGTGACCGTGTCTGCGACAACCTCTTTGCGTACCGAAACGTTCTGATAAGGTATGATTCTACGACAAGATAGCGCCTGCTCTTCATAAATATCCATATGAACAGAGCCGTCCTCGGCTGCTCTGGCCTCCCCGATATCGATTCGAGTCTCTCCGGTGTATATCGATTCGATCTCTATGACAATCTTCTCTTTCGTCACAGGTATGTCTGCACTGGCGCTGTCTGTGACCACCCGTTTAGATATTTTGACCTCGCCTGTTTTGACTCTTTGGGTCTGAGTAACCAGGCGCTCTTCGTATAGCTGGATAGGTCGCGAATTATTCTCTTCGATATCAACCGCAGCCGTAGCCGCGGGTGCTTGCACTTCCGCTCTTGTCTCAGGGACTGTAGCTCTCGCAGCAACAGGTGCTTCTACTAGCCCAAGATCGTGTGATTCGACCGGAGCAGAGTCTTCAACCGACCTCATTGGGATAGAGAGTGAGTCGTGGGCGTTGCCGCTTGTTGGGTTGGTCATAATAGCTCCAAAGGTTTGACAAGTTTGACAATTGATTTCGCCTTATATTGTGCGTCATAGGAAGTAGGCTTTCCGTCCGTCAAGGGAGAGAAAAGTCTTCCCTGTCTAGCTACCAAACGGCTACAGTATAGGTATTTGCTCCGAACTTGTTCTGACAAAAACAATCTATGTCTTTCTATGCTAAGGGGCTCACCCTTTTGAAGGGTTGAACAACTTCAGTGTCCTCATACTATTTAATCTCACCCTAATCGATAACTGATTGAATCTAGGAGCCTTTACTTTATGACGTATACAACAGATAGAAACGACAGAGTCGCGACGGCAGTCCAAGCTCAGCCGCCAGCAACTACTTTGCCACCCGTTGAATACCACGATACAGTTCGCTGGGGTCCTATCCTAGCGGGTATCGTAGTCGCAATTGTTTCGCAGCTGATGTTAAGCGCTTTGGGTGCTGCGGTCAGTGGATTTGCAGCCGGAGAAGCCGCACCACGTGCAATCGGCACAGGCATGGGCATCTGGGCGGTCATTAGCTTGTTAATCTCTCTCTTCTTGGGAGCGTGGACTATGGCATCGTCCTGCGGTCCGATGAACAACAAGACAGCAATGCTTAATGGAACGATTATGTGGGCAACTACTCTGGTCATCAGCGGATGGCTGCTAGCTAGCGGTGTTTCAGGAACGTTTGGCGTACTAGCTTCTAGTGCTGGCGGCGCGCTAACGCAGGTTGCAGAGCCAGGTGGTCTTTCTCTACCTACGCCTGATCAGGTGACTGAGGCAGTTCCCAACGTTACTCCTGAAGAAGCTGCCCGATATGCAGCCTCAGCGGCCAAAGGCAGTGTCTACTTCTTGCTAGGTTCTCTGTTGGGCTTGGTCGCCGCGCTGATCGGGTCTACAGTTGGTGCAAAGCGTCCTAGAAAGACTGTTGTTCGATAGTCCAGTAGTAGAAGCCGAGATTGCCTTTTGAGAAAGTAATATCTCGGATAAACCAATGATTCAGTGAGGAGGAGTGATGCAGTGAACGCATCGCTCCTCCTTTTTTATACCTTCTTTTTTCCGATGCGCAGCGTACATCTTGAGGGAGAAATGGATTATCACTATGTGAATAGAAAAAATAGCGCAAAACTCCCTCTTAGATTTGATGAAAGATGCTTCGAATCTTCATATTATTTGTATGTACACAATCGTTAAGAAGAGGAAACACATATGGCTTTAGTAAGCTTGAAACAAACTTATCCAGACTACCGCAACACTTTCAGTGACAATAACCTTAGTCATCTAGAAGACTACAGCGTCTATGCAGACAACGATGATAAGGTCGGCTCTGTGGAAGATGGACTGTTCGATGATACAACTGGTCAGTTCCGTTATTTGATCGTAGATACAGGATTTTGGTTCTTTGGTAAGAAAGTATTGCTGCCAATCGGTCGTGCTCAGTTTGACAACGGCCAGAAGCGGGTGTACGTTGCTGGTCTGACCAAGGACCAGGTAGAAAGCTTACCTGAATACGACAACAATACCTCCGTTGATTACGACTATGAGGAGAACGTACGTGGTGTCTATCGCGAGAATAGAGCTGGTCAAAGTGCAGCCGTGGGGACTACCGCCGCTGCCGGAGCAACTGCTACTGCTACCGCAGCTGCTACAGACACGTACAGCAAAGACAGCTACACCTACGATAGAGACCCTGAACTCTACACAATGAGCGATACGGATACTAACCATCCTATTCGTCTGTACGAAGAGCGCCTAGTCGCAGACAAGAACGTGGTCAAGACTGGCGACGTCGTAGTTGGTAAGCGAGTCGAAGCGGAGACAGCTACTGTTTCTGTTCCTGTTGAAAAGGAAAGAGTGGTAGTAGAGCGGACTACACCGACAACGACTGCTGCTGCAACAGGTGCACATGACTTTGCCGAGGGTGAAGTTGCTCGTGTAGAAGTCTACGAAGAGCAAGCCGACATCCGCAAAGAAGCGGTCGTACGCGAAGAAGTCTCTGTCAGAAAAGAGCGTGAGCAGGAAATGGTGAGCGAAGAAGCCACTGTCCGCAGAGAAGAGCTGGAAGTTGACGCTGACAACAAGTCGACGCTAATCAACCGATAGTTTCACCTGGCTATGCTAATAGCCTGTACCGAATGCACTCGGTACAGGCACGTCACTGACCCGTCGCAGTATGAAGCTTTCGGCCTGCAAACTGTGCCTCAGCTAAGTGACAAAAGGTCAAGTGACAAAAGATGTGGTGTGCTTGTGCTCTCTCCTTTTTTCTGTATCGGTTCTGCCGTAATAGCTCTATCGTAATAAAAGGTGAGCACTCGCTTGAGTGAAAAATTAGAAATGCGAAAGCCGATCCCCCAAAGGCGATTGGCTTTCGTACTGTGTCAAAATCAAACTGTCCGATCCATATCTCATCTTACGCCCCTGCGCCGCAAATATGAGCTAATGGTCCCACTGCTGTTTGAGGCGTTCGATGCGATCGCGCAAACTCTCGCTCGTCAATCTAGAACTCAATCTCTCTACCAGCAGCGGAAACCCAAAAGGCGAAGGTCGCCGCACCGTCATCCAGATCAGCTCCATTCCTTGTATTCTCTTCAGCGCCGCCGTCAGCCTCGGCTCCTCCAGCTGCTCTTCTATCACTTCCCTTTCCGCCTGCACTAGCAGCAGATTATCCGGTTCGTACTTCGTAAACACCTCATAGATCAAAGATGAGCTAATCTGCACCTGATTTGCCGTCTTCTTCGATCCTGGATAGCCCTTGAACACCAGCCCCGCCACCTGCGAGATGCTTCTAAACCGACGCTGCGTCAGCTCAGAGATATTCAAACTCTCTTTGATCTCCTCGTACAGATTCCTCGTCGAGAAAAAGTCTGTTGAAAATAACGACTCGAACGGATAATCCTTCGGCGCTAGAATCTCAAACCCATAGTCATTTACAGACACGGTAAAAGTTGCCTTCTGAATCTGAGAGAATCGGTAAGCCCATAGAAAGCCCAATCCCTCATGCACATTTCGCCCCTCGAACGGATAGACATACAGATGCTGTCCCTCCCGAGTTCGACAGCACTCAATCAAAAACTGATCCGCTTCCGGCAGGTGAGAAATCCTATCCTGCGTCGCTAAAATCGGCATAATGCACTCGACCTCGGCGCTGACGTTTCCCTCTTTTGCCTGTGTAATCTCCGCTCGAATATACCGACTTAGCTGGTCCGAAATCGCTAAATAGCCGCCGCTCCAAACAGGCACTACACTAGACTTCTTCTTTGCATTTTTTACATACAGCGTCATGTCCTTCATCTGAAAATACTCAAGCTGTCGCCCCGCAAAGAAGAACACATCGCCTTTTTTCAGTCTCGACACGAAGTTCTCTTCTACCCGGCCAATTGGTCCCCCCTTTGCATAGGCGATCTTCACCTGCTGATTGCCAGTAATCGTGCCAATGCTCATCTTGTGCATCCGAGAGATTCGGCTGTCGGTAATTCTATAGACACCTTCTTCTACAACAATCTTCTTATAGCGAGGATAGGCGCCTAGACACTTCCCCCCATTCTCTAGAAAGTTGACTATCCAATCAAATTCCTCCGAATCTAGATGCTGATAAGAGAAAGTCTTCTGTATGCTCCTCAACGTCTCATCAGGTGAAAAGCCATCGCCACAGGCTAAGGTCACCAGATGCTGTAGCAGCACGTCATACGGTTTGTTTAGCGTATGACGAGACTCTATCTCTCCGGCTGCTAAGCCTCGACGAAACGCAGATATCTCTAGCAGCTCTAGCGCATTCGTGGGCAAAAAGAACACTTCCGAAGTGCCACCTGGCATATGGGCAGAACGCCCTGCCCTTTGCAACAATCTCGCTAGATTCTTGGCGCTACCGATCTGAACAATGCGCTCCACTGGCTGAAAGTCTACCCCTAGATCCAAAGAAGAGGTACAAACCACCCATTTGATCTCACCAGATTTAATGCCCGCTTCAATTGCCAAGCGAGTATCAAAGTCAATCGATCCGTGATGCAAAGCGATCTGATGCTCGTGCTCTGGCATCGCAAAGCTCAATGCCTGAAACCATCTTTCTGCTTGCGATCTTGTATTCACAAAGATCAGCGTAGATCGCTTGATATCCAGCGCCTCTACCAGCTCCTCAAACATCCTCAGACCCAGATGCCCAGCCCAGGGAAAGCTATCTACCGATGCTGGCAGCACGCTTTTAATCACTGTATCTCGTTCAATCTTTGAGCGAACGATAACAGGATCACTTCCTAGTCCTGTCGCAGCCTCTGCTGCCTCTTGCAGATTTCCCAGCGTCGCCGAGATTGCCCAGGTTTGCACGCTCGGGGTCAGCTGTCGCAACCGAGATAGACACAGCTCTGTCTGCGTTCCCCGCTTAGAACTCATCAGCTCGTGCCACTCATCTAAGATCACGCAGCGCAGATGGCCAAACCGCTTGGCCGAATTCTGATAAGACAGCAGCACCGCCAGCGACTCCGGCGTAGTAATCAGGATATTCGGCATCTTTTTGATCTGCCGACTCTTCACAGAAGACTTTGTATCTCCCGTGCGAGACTCTACCGTAATTAGCCAGTCCATCTCCTCGATCGGACGACGAATGGAATCTTCAATATCTCGCGACAGCGCCCGCAAAGGCGTGATATACAGCAATTGCAGACCAGAAGAACCGCCTTCGCTCACCATCTGCGCGATCGGACCCATCACCGCGCCATAAGTCTTACCCGAACCTGTGGGAACCTGGATAATGCCGCTCTTCCCAGATAGGTAGGCTTTCCAGGTCTTTTCTTGAAAGGCGATGGGTTCCCAAGATTTCTGGCTAAACCAAGCTCTGATAGGAGAGAGAGAGGACACAGGACAAAAACACTTTAAAGACTATTGATTAACAAACTAACTAAATCTATCTAATAAACTTCGTTATGCGTTCCGATATCAAGTAAGACAATGACCTCCTGATTAGTTTCCTGCGACTGCTCGATCGAAAACACAATGCGGCAATCATACCCACAGGAGCAGGACTGAAGTCCTTCTAACTTTCCGCTAAGTTTATGAGTTCAAAGACTTTGAACAAAGACATCTTCCCTCATCTGCCGAAGCGTAGTCTCGATCTGTTTTCGTAAACTAGCGTTTCTCTTCGCAAATTTTCTAAACGATCTTCTAAACTTTGAAGTTAGGACTAACTCTCTCATTAGCCGAAGTCATCTACAGACTGGTTTAGCTCGGCAATAATATCTTCGATTGGCTGAGCCTTGAGGTGTCCCGAACGAAAATCGTCTAATGTTCGCTGCGCGTCTCTAGCAATTTCCTCTCTACGCTTTTCAGCGTAGCGACGCTGTAGAATATCAATTAGCATTTTCTGCTGCTCTTCAGGAAGTTCTAAAGCAGTCTCTAGGACTTCGTTCAGAGTATTTGTTTGAGTAGCCATAGAATTACTCGTGGATACGACCGTTGGGCATGATAGTGCCAGTTAGCCTCGCGCCCAGTAGCTTCACCATTATCTTATCGCCATAGCCTACTTTTGCGCCGCTGAGGTCCGCGCCGCTGAGGTCCGCGCCGCTGAGGTCCGCGCCAATTAAGTCCGCGCCGCTGAGATCGGCATGACTGAGATCGGCCTGAAGCAGGTTGGCCCGAAAGAGGCGGGCTTTGCGCAGATTAGCTCGGTTGAGGTTGACTTTGTGCATGAAGGTATCGCTAAGGTCTGCGCCGCTGAGGTTCGCACCGCTGAGGTTGCGGCCCGAGAAGTCTTTTTCTTTGAGGTTGGCGCCGCTCATGTCTGTGCCGCTTAAGTCAGAGGCGCGGCTAGCGCGGGCAGATGAGGTGGAAACCGATGTGGACTGGGTGGACTGCCTTGCGATCGCCTCACTAGTCGCCTTTTCCTTTGCTATTTTTTCTTTGGCTGCCTTCTCATGGGCGGCTTTTTCTCTAGCCTTGCGCTCTGCGATTACCTTTTCTCTAGTCGCTTTCTCACGGACTCTTCTTTCGTTAGTCGCTTTTTCTCTAGCGGCTTTATCTCTAGCCTTACGCTCTGCGATTACCTTTTCTCTAGCGGCTCTTTCGCTGGCTGTGCGATCGCTGACCGTTTTGCCACCATTGCTACCGTTGCTGCCATTAGATTCGTTAGTTCTAGGCCATGCGCTGCTAGGATACCGAGCCCGATAAGTAGCCCCATATTGACCCGCGAAGTCAGCGTTATTAGCAGCGGCGCGGCGGTAGGCTTCGTAAGGGGGTGGATAGCCGCCAGCCGGGCTAGTCTCTTGACTGGTAGTTGCTTGGCTAGTGGTCTTGGTCGCTCTGCTCTGAGGGCGATAGGTTGAGTCGTCTCCGGGTCGATATCTGCTGTAGGTACGGGTTTCTCTGCGTTTGGTGGCGGTTGAGCTATACGAACTGCGGCTGTAGGGCTGTTTAGTTTTAGATTGAATGGCGGCGGGCACTCTGCCATTTTTGGCCTGCGACTTCATCAGCGCTCTGGCTTCATTCAGCTGCTTTAGCTTGGCTTCGGCTTTTTCGCGCAGGCGTTCGCGATCGCTCGGAATTCGATCTGGATGCCAAATAAACACCAGGTCTTTGTACGCCTGATTCACCTCTCGAATCGAAGTCGGCTTCTCTGGCTCTAGCTCTAACGCTCTGTAAGCTTGCTCAATCTGATCCATACACGCCAGTTAGGCACAGTTCCTTATCTAGAGTGATTATGCCGGATATCCTCGACGCTTCGCCCGCAACCATAGCAAACTTTAAGATGCACTGCTTAATGTTACGTAAGGTTAGGAGTGAAGAGCAGGGAGTGTGGGTAGGGGAGTGGTTTAGTCCTGGGTGATCTTTAGCTCATAGATGTTCCACAGAGTGCCGCCTAGGGCTGTGTATTTGACATTCTCGATTTTGTTGCGGACTGCGCTCATAGAGTATTGGCCCACTAGGTGGATAAAAGGTAGGTTCTCCTGCACGAGTTCCTGGGTCTGAGTGTAGAGGGCTTTGCGCTTAGTCTCGTCGAGTTCCTGCGCCGCTTGAACGTATAGGTCGCTGATCTGCTGCTCCCAGGAATAGACTTCACGGCCTGGCAGAGGAGGTGCGCCCTGTGGCTGCTGATTGAAAAAGTGAAGACCACCATCAGCTAGCCAGAGGTTCGCGCTGCTGTTGGGCTCTTCGCCCGCGCCAAAGCCCAGCACAATTGCATCCCACTTCAATGAGTCACCAATCAGCGTAATTAGCTTATTGAAGTCGATTGGCTGAAAGTCTACGGTGATGCCAATCAACGCTAGGTTTTGCTTGATCTGCGCGCCTGCGGCCTCACGAATTTCGTTGCCGACGTTGGTCTGTAGCGTGAACCGGACTCTGTTACCGTCTGCGTCGACCAGCTGATTGCCCTCATAGCTAAAGCCAGCTGAGAGCAACAGCTCTCTAGCCTTTGCCACATCAAAATCATAGACGCGTAGGTTCGGCTCAGCAGAGTATGGGCTTTGAGGGGCGATCTGAGAATTTTGCAGCTCGCCTAGACCTCTAAAGATATTGTTGAGCATGGTCTGGCGATCAATCGCGTAGGCAACAGCTTGCCGAAACTCTAGCGTATTAAACCATTTGGACTTGATCGGATCGACTACGGGGGTGCCGTCAATTGAGCCCTTGTTTAGATTAAAGGTCATGAACAAGCGAGTGGTCGTCGGGCCACCGTTATATACCTGGTAGCCGCCCTGTTCTTCGTCTTGCTTGATCAAGGAGAAATTGTCTGGAGTGACTGCCATAATGTCAGCTTCGCCCGATCTAAAACGGACAAACTGTGCATCTTGGGAACTGACGACAGGCCAAACCATCTCTTCAATTGCGGGCTGCGGTTCGCCATTTTCTCCTTTTCGCCAGTAAAAAGGATTGCGCTTGAAGACAATTCGTTCACCAGGCAAAAAGTCTTTGATCATATAAGGACCGTTGCAGACAATTTCGGCGGGGTCTGTATTGGTACCCCATTTGGAGAGGTAGAGCGGCTGACCGCCGCTGTCTTTGGTTTTGACCGATTCTTCGAGGGCGTGCTTTGGCAGGATAGCGATACCAGTTACCCGTAGGAAAGGCGCAAAGGGTTCAGGAATCTTGAACTGTACCCGGCGTCCGTCTAGCTTGGTTATCTCTGGTAGCTTACCCTCTGCGCCAATTCGGAGAATATCAATGGTATCGGTCGGAATCTCGAGGTTGAGAATGATGTCGTTATAAGTAAAGACGACATCATCAACGCTCAGCGGTTCGCCGTCTGACCACTTCAGATTTTCTTTCAGCGTGTAGACAATAGTGAGACCGTCTTCAGAAATGTCCCAAGATTCCGCTAAGGCTGGAACGATCTCGCTGGTAGTGCGATCAACCGCGACTAAACCTTCGTACATAAAGCCCAGCACATCACTGCTAGAGCTTTCATCAGAGAGAAAGTAGTTGAACGTTTTGGGCTCTCCCACCACCGGGCTGACTAGCTGAGGTACATCTGCCGCTTCAACTCGAAAGTTTTCTAGCCTTAGGCGATCTAGGGTGCTACAGCTAGACAGCAGGATGCACAGTCCCAATGCGCTCAGACCGAGGAGCAGCAGTCGCAACAGCCGATTTCCTCTTAGTTGACTACCTTTCAGACTGCCTTTCAGACTGCCTTTCAACTGACGCTTTAGCCTTTGCCCATTCATTTGCCAATCCATCCGCTATCCACCCAGCTCCGTAAGCGTTCTTACTAACGTTTAGTTCACTCACTATAGATAAAAACCTGCTAACTGCGCAGCGTCAGCACTAATAGGTTCGAGTAGCTTCGAGATCAAGCATTCATCCTATCGATGGACCCTTAACTAAAACAAGGTTGCACGGAAGAAAGATGAAGAAACTCTGTTATTTCGGCAATATGTATACAGTAATACAGCCGAGCGTTTGGCGTTTGGCAAGGAGGAACAAAAATTGATTACAAGAAAAACAGTTGCATCACTATTGCTAGGCAGTGCAGTGCTGCTTGGAGCAGTCGGCTGCGACAACGCCAGAACTAGCGCCGATGCCCCTTCCGATATAGATGGCTCGGTTGAAGATCCGGCTGCTGTCGAGGAAACGCTTGACGATGCTACTAGCGAAGTTCGACAGGATCAGCTTGACTCTGATATTAGAGCACGTGAGCAGCGTAATGAGCTCATAGGAGACGAAAGTGAGCGCGCTGATTCTGATATTGAGAGTGAGGTCCGCGCCAAGCTCGAAGCTAATATTCCTCGTAGTAAGCTCACTATCGATGCAGAAGATGGCGCGGTAACCGTGGTTGGCACAGTACCTAGTGATCGCGAATACGAAACCATCGAGCCTTTAGCAAAAGAAATTTTAGGGGTTGATACCGTCAATCTCGATGTCGAGGTAATTCCAGCAGCAGAGTCATAAATTTGGCTTTCTGCTGACTGTTCTAGTGAGTCACCAAGACTGTTAGTCAGTCATGGTACAAGAAAAATTGTAAGAAAAGGAGAGAAATTAAATGGTTGTTCAAAATCAAACCGCTCAAACTGCTCAGACTGGTCGCTACAGCCGCGTGATTGGCGTATTCCAAACTCGCGCTGCTGCCGAGCGGGCAATCGATGATATCAAAGCGGCAGGAATCGACATGGAGCGCGTTTCTGTTGTTGCTAAAGACGCTGATGAGGTCTCTGGCGTAGACACTGGTCTCAATAGCAACAGAAAACATGAAGCCGATGGAAATCATGCTGACGACGGCGCTACAACAGGCGCTATCACAGGTGGCGCAATTGGTGGTATTGGCGGCCTGTTGGTCGGACTAGGCACACTGGCAATTCCAGGAATTGGTCCTATTTTGCTGGCGGGCGCGGAGGCGACTGCGATCGCAACCACTCTAGCGGGTGGCGCAATTGGCGCAGCCGCAGGTGGCCTAGTCGGCGCGCTGATCGGCCTAGGCATTCCTGAAGAAGATGCTCGTGCATACAACGACCGCGTAGTCGCAGGCCATTATCTAGTCATGGTTAACAGCTACAGCGCGGATGTGCAGCAGGCCGAAGCAATCCTTAGAAGACACAACGCTGAGGAAGTTAAAGTCTACGACTCACCTGGCTCTGCTCTAGACAACCCAGAGAACATCAAGCTCTACGAAGAGCGTCTAAAAGTCCACAAAGAGCGTGCAAGAGCAGGCGAAGTGGCAATCGGCAAACGAGTCGAAACCGAAAGCGCTCAGGTTGCTGTTCCAGTTACTAAGGAGAAGCTAGTAGTAGAGCGTAGTGAGCCAACTACCAGAACTCCTGCTACGGCTACGTCAGATGCTTTCCGCTCAGGTGAAGTAGCTCGCGTAGAACTATACGAAGAGAACGCCGACGTTCGTAAAGAAGCCTTCGTCCGAGAGGAAGTCAATGTCCGCAAAGAGACTGAGCGAGAAACAGTCAGTGGCGAAGCAACTGTCCGACGCGAAGAGCTAGATATCGACACTAACGGTACCAACGTTGTACGACGCTAGAGAGTGTTCTGATGCTTTCTAGGAATAGAACAAGTCCCAGAAAGTGATGGATATCGACTTATCCCAAGCGGCTTCTGCTAATTAGCAGAAGCCGCTTATTGTTATCGCAGCTATAGCTTCTGTCGAGTTAGCTGCTGCCACTCGACGGGAGAGCTCTATTAAATCTGCAAACACAGAGAAGCGTGCTTGTTCATTGCCACTTCGCTAGGTCTGTATTTCCCCCGCAGATCAAGACTCCTATCTTCTCTTCTGGCTGTGGCACATAGCGCCCTGAAATCAAAGCTGCAATCGGCACAACCCCAGCTGGTTCGGCTGCAATTCGCAGCTCACTCCATAGCATCTGCTGCGCTTTCGCTATCGAATCCTCATCTACGAGGATGCAATCACTGATGTACTCTTGGGCGATCGCGTACATCATCTCACCCACCTGCCGCGACCCCAGCGCATCCGCCGCAATCCCACCAACCTCCACGATTACCCGCTCACCTGCTGCCATAGAATCATGCAGGGTAGGAGCCCTCTCCGGCTCGATGCTCACCACCTTGCATCGGTCCTGATACCAAGCAGCGATTCCACCAATCAGACCGCCACCTCCCACAGATACCAAGACAGTATCAAGCTCAGGAGCCTGTCGTTCAAACTCCAGACCTACTGTTCCTTGCCCTGCAATCACTTCCCACTGGTCAAAGGCATGGACAATCATGGCACCTGTTTCTGCGGCTCGACTGTTGCTTTTGTCTAGCGCCTCAAAGTAATCGCAGCCGCCAACAAAGACATTTGCACCGTAGTCTCGAATTCGCTGCACCTTAGTCGTTGAAGAGATAGTGGGCACGAAGATGTCAGCCGAATAGCCTAGCTGATTAGCCGCATAAGCCACCGCTGCGCCGTGATTGCCACCGGAGGCAGCGATTACCCCTGCTAGGGTCGCCGGGCTCTGTAGAATTCTGTTGAAAGCGCCCCTTGTCTTAAAAGAACCTGCATGTTGCAAAAGCTCTAGCTTGAGCGTGAGATGAGCGTTAATGCCAAAGGTTCCTGGCGCTAGTGTGATAGTTGGCGTTTCACGAACGTAAGGCGAGATGTTGTTGTAGGCTTCGGTAATTAGCGGTTTAAAGTCGGCAGGTTTCATTCTCTTGTATCTTTTCTTATGTAGCGAAAAAGCCTTCGATCGGGAGAATCGAAGGCTTTCGTGTTTCATTGCTAGGAACGCGCGTCTAAATGATGTACCGAGCTATGTATCAATACGCTGTAGGGGCGTAGCATGCACCTGTTTAGCGTAGGTTGCCGGGCCTACCCCGTCGCTGCGCGCCACTCCTCCACCGGAGGGAAGCTACTTCAGGCGTTGATGCTTTAGGCGGCCTAACAAGCCTTAGTGTCACAGCCGGGACAAATCCCCTCCTGTGGAGGGGTGCCCGATAGGGCGGGGTGGGTCTCGGCGTGTACGCTAAACGGAGTCCGTAGCATGCTACGCCTCTACGGGAGGGTGGCTTATCTGTCAGCGTTTACACAGGCAGCCGGGTGCTGCTATCAGTCATCATCGACAGGGTTTTGCTGTACTCTTGCAATTCCACAGGTACTGGCTCAATGTTCCAGATCTGCTCGCAGTATTCTCGGATAGAGCGATCAGAAGAAAACTTACCCATCCGCGCGGCGTTCAAGATAGACATCCGCACCCAGTTGTCTTGGTCTCGATAGGCGGCGCTCACCTCTTGTTGACAGTCGACATAGGCTTGATAGTCAGCTAGGACCATAAACCTGTCTTGATTCAACAGATTATCGATTAGCGGTCTAAACATTTCTGTATCGCCACTAGAGAATATGCCAGAACCAATCAAATCAATCACGGTGCGCAGCCCTTCGTTCTCTTCGTAGTACTGACGAGGGTTGTAGCCGCTGGCCTTGATTTTAGCCACTTCGTCAGCTTTGAGACCGAAGAGGAAGAAGTTATCGTCGCCGACTTCCTCTCGAATTTCAACGTTAGCGCCGTCAAGGGTGCCGATAGTCAGCGCACCGTTCATGGCGAACTTCATGTTGCCAGTACCAGAAGCTTCAAAGCCGGCTGTCGAAATCTGCTCAGAGAGGTCCGACGCTGGGTAGATTGGCTGCGCATTCGTGACGTTGTAGTTCGGATAGAAGACGACTTTGATCTGGTCGCGAATGTCTGGGTCGCGGTTGACCACGCGACCAACTGAGGTGATTAGCTTGATAATCAGCTTGGCCATGAAATAGCCCGGCGCTGCCTTACCCGCAAAGATAAAGGTGCGAGGGACAATGTTCATGCTGGGATTGGTCTTGAGCTGGTGGTAGAGCGAGATGATGTGCAGGGCATTAAGCTGCTGCCGCTTGTACTCGTGGATGCGCTTGATTTGTACATCGAACATCGAGGTAGGGCTGACTTTGACGCCAGTTGCCTGTTCGATGCGGGCAGCTAGGACTTCCTTATTGGCCTGCTTGATCTGTCGCCACTCGGTGCGGAAGCCGGGATCATCAGCGAAGGGCTCTAACTTTTTGAGCTGGGAGAGATGAGTAGGCCACTCGTTGCCAATGCGCTGATTGATCAGGCGGGTGAGCTTGGGATTGCTCAGCACCATCCAGCGGCGTGGGGTGACTCCGTTGGTCTTGTTGATAAACTTTTCGGGGAAAAGCTGGTAGAAGTCTTTGAGCACGGTCTGCTGTAGCAGCTCTGTGTGCAGGGCAGCGACACCATTGATAGCGTGAGAGCCAACGCAGGCAAGGTTGGCCATACGGACGTAGCGACCGCCGCTCTCATCGATCAGTGACATGCGCTCTATGCGCTCGTTGTCTTGGCCAAACTTAAGACGAACGTCTTCTAGGAAATGGCGGTTGATTTCGAAGATTATCTCTAGATGGCGCGGTAGCAGGTCACCAAATAGACCTATCGGCCAGCGCTCTAGCGCTTCGGGCAAGAGGGTATGGTTGGTGTAGGCGAGCGATTTTTGGGTGATTTCCCAGGCTTTGTCCCAGTTGAACTCGTGGACATCGATTAGCAGACGCATCAGTTCGGCCACGGCGATCGCAGGGTGCGTATCGTTTAGCTGCAAGGTGTACTTTTCTGGGAACTGCTCTAGCGGAATGCCATCGCGGATCATGATTCGCATCATGTCTTGCAAAGAGCAGGAGACAAAGAAGTACTGCTGCTCTAGGCGAAGCTGCTTACCTTCTAAGTGCTCATCGTTGGGATAGAGCACCTTCGAGATATTCTCTGAGACGACTTTGGAGTTGACTGCACCGGAGTAGTCGCCGTGGTTGAATGCCTCGAAGTCGAAGGCGTCGGGTGATTCAGCTTTCCACAGGCGCAGCGTAGTCGCGGTGTTGACCTTGTAGCCGAGGATAGCGGTGTCGTAGGGGACGCCTTTGACCACGCGATCACACGCCCACTCTACCCGGTAACTGCCCTTGTTATCGGTATATGCCTTTGTATAGCCACCTAGCTTTACTTCCTGAGACCACTCAGGCCGAGCAATCTCCCAAGGATTGCCGTTAGCCAGCCACTTATCGGTGCGCTCAACCTGCCAGCCGTCCTGCAATTCCTGCTTGAAGATACCAAATTCGTAGCGGATGCCGTAGCCCAGCGACGGAATTTGTAGGGTCGCCATCGAATCTAGATAGCAAGCCGCTAGTCGGCCTAAACCGCCGTTGCCTAGACCAGGCTCCTGCTCTTGAGCCATAATTTCAGCCAGGCTCAGGCCCAAATCAGCCATCGCCTGACCAACGTCGTTGTACAGACCTAGGTTGATGAGGTTGTTGCCTAGATAGGGACCCATTAAGAACTCAGCGGACAGGTAGACCGCCGTGCGCGCCTGCTGGGCTCGATAGGTGCTCGCAGAGCTGAGCCAGTGGTGCAGCATGCGATCGCGTACCGTATATGCCAATGCCATGTAGTAATCGTGCATAGAGGCAATCTCTGGCGATTTGCCTTGCACGTAGAACAAATTGTCTAGAAACGCTCGCTTTAGTGTCTCTGGAGTCAGTCCCGTACGGTCGTCTTCGACTCGAATAGTGGGATGCACTTGCGGATTGTTCATTTCTTTGGATTGCATAAGTCACCAGAATGGAATGTTCGGCAGTTGGAAAAAGGTTAAATGGGACTAGATGTTCAGCTCTAGTCCATTAGCTAACAGCTAATTTTCTATTGGTTGATCTTTTCTATTGGTTGATCTTTTGATTGTGGCTTCCTAGCCGAGGCGGTTTTCAATCCCTAAAGGTTATCTGCATATCCGATGGCTGCGGTTGAACCTACAGAAAGTCATAAGATACAGAGACAAACGGTAAAGCACGCTACAAAGAAATGCTATTCACAGCAAAAGGGCGCGGCAGTACCGTAATACCGTCACGCTCTTGCAGTCTTCCTAGGTTGAATCAGTCGCAGCTACTCCGTAGGGGCACAGTATGCTGTACCCCACCCCCCAAGTCCTACACCTTCTTTAGCCAGCTAAACATCGCCCGTAGATCCTTGCCCACTTCCTCAATCGGGTGCTCTGCTTCAATTCGTCGAGTTGCATTAAAGCCCGCATTGCCCGACTGAGCCTCTAGCACAAATTCACGAGCAAACTGCCCGGTTTGAATCTCTTTGAGGATCTGCTTCATAGTGGCCTTGGTCTCAGCAGTAATCACCCGAGGACCCCGAGTGTAGTCGCCGTACTCAGCCGTATTAGAGATGCTGTCGCGCATCTTAGCCAGACCGCCTTCTACAATCAGATCCACTATCAGCTTCACTTCGTGCAGACATTCAAAGTAGGCCAGCTCTGGCTGATAGCCCGCTTCGGTCAGTGTCTCAAAACCAGCCTTAATCAGCTCGCTTAGTCCACCACAGAGCACCGCCTGCTCACCAAAGAGATCCGTCTCGGTTTCTTCACGGAACGTTGTCTCTAGAATCCCGGCGCGAGTGCCGCCAATTCCTTTCGCGTAGGCCATTGCAATATCGCGAGCCTGACCAGAAGCATCTTGGTAAACTGCAAACAGCGCCGGAACCCCTTGACCCTGCTCATAAGTGCGGCGAACCAGGTGACCAGGGCCTTTTGGCGCAGCCATCACCACATCTACGTTCTCGGGAGGAACGATCTGAGCGAAATTGATATTGAACCCGTGAGCAAATGCTAGAACGTTACCTTCTACTAGTCCCGGCTCAATGCTCTCCTTGTAGACGCTGCGTTGAATCTCGTCCGGTAGCAGGATCATAATGAAGTCCGCAACCTTCGCCGCGTCAGCCACTGACTTAACATCAAGCCCTTCCGCCTCAGCTTTTGCCACCGAGCGACTGCCCTCGTAGAGACCTACTACCACATTTACACCGCTGTCTTTGAGGTTCAGAGCATGAGCATGGCCTTGCGAACCATAGCCGATGATGGCCACTGTTTTGCCATTGAGTAGGTCGAGGTTGGCATCGCTGTCGTAGTACATCTTGGCCATCGAGAATTCTCCTTAGTTCCGCGTTCTGTAGTAGAAATGAGTCAGCGTTTGATCTTATCAAACCAGTGGCTGCTTCTGTAAAGCTTTAGATACAAATGGGCTCGGATACTCGATGGCTACAGCGCTATTCAAACTTTAAGCGCAGCTTCCTAACGAATCATCCGCCCCAATCACAGCGATCGCCGCAGCAGACTAATGAATTCTCCTTGTTCGGGCGTGATGATTAGCCGTTCACCGACGGGGGTGACTGGGCTCCACAAGGTCGGTTCCACATAGTGCAGACTGTGGAGCTGATGAATGACCTGGCGGATGGCGCTGGGACTGCCGAGGAGGAGGTGGCGCAGATCTTCTTTCTGCGTGGACCGTTGGGACTGGATAGGCGAACGGTTGGACTGCCTTAGCAGGGATGCCGGCAGGTCTGAGGCTGTGTAGATTGTCATTTTTACGGTTTCTCCGTTTTGGGTGGGTGAAGAAAGCGCAAAAATTTAGCCGCCCCAACTTGTCATGAGTCAGGGCGGCTATGGCATATCATGCACATAACCTGCTTGACTGCTTGCGTCAGTTAAGGGGCCAGCCTGTGTTGACTGGTACCAACAGTCAGCGCGGGCGTTTGGCTAAATTTTTGAGCGGGTTTGGCTATCGCTGAGCCGGGGAGCGCAGACAACAGCCATAGGAAATAGCGTATCAGTATTTCTACGGGTGTCAACTTTTTTACAGGGAATCTTGGTATTGGATTTTCACGATTCTAGGCGGGTGAGCTGTTTCGCTGCCCAGGTACGAAATTGTTCATCATTGTCGTTTTGGGCGCGATCACGCAGCAGCTCTTTTGTTTTTGGGTGGTTGGGATATTGTTTAACGAGGCCGTCGAGGGCGATTTGACGAGGGTTGTCTTGCCAGTCGTATTGTCTTTTGAACGGGGCTTGGAGAGTGCGATCGCACCAAAAATCTAGCAAAGTAGAATCATCCTTCCACCCTTGAGTTAGCTCGAAGATCGCTTCGCTCCGCACATCTCCAGTACTGTTTTGCGCCAGATATTTGAGGATAAGTAGAGTGTCTATGTCACTTTTCCAGATTCTAGCTAGCTTAGAGATTGCCGCGCATTGTACATCCCCGTCAGTATCGTTTTGAGCACAGATCTTGACGATAGGTAGAGTATCTGGGTCATTCTTCCACCCTCTAGTGAGTTCAGCGATTGCTGCCCGCCGCACATCCCCGTCAGTATCGTTTTGAGCACAGATCTTGACGATAGGTAGAGTATCTGGGTCATTCTTCCACCCTCTAGCAAGTTCAGCAATTGCTGTCCGCCGCACATCCCCGTCAGTATCGTTTTGAGCACAGATTTTGACGATAGGTAGAGTATCTGGGTCATTCTTCCATCTTTTAGCAAGTTCAGCGACCGCCGCGCTTCTCACATCCCCCTGTTCATCGTTTTGAGCACGAGCTTTGAGCCAAGGCAGTGTATCAGGATCGTCTTTCCATCCTTTAGCAATTTCAGTTACTGCCGCGCTTCTCACGTCCCCCTGGTCATCGTCCTGAGCACGAGCTTTGAGCCAAGGCAGTGTATCAGGATCATCTTTCCATCCCCTAGCAAGTGCAAAAACCGCCGTATATCGCATAGTCCCATCGCTATCATTTGAAGCGCAAGCTTTAAGCGTAGACAAAGTATCGGAGTCACTCTTCCACCCTTTAGCAAGTTCAGTTATTGCTGCACTTCGTACATCAACATCACCGCTCAGAGCAAAAGTTTTGAGCATGGGTAGGGTCTCAGGATCATCTTTCCACCCTTCAGCAATTTCAGTAATAGCCGCACCTCGTACATCTTCACTACCGACATCTCGAGCAAGAAATTTGAGCCACGGTAAGGTGTCAGGATCGTCTTTCCACCCTTCAGCAATTTCAGAAACTGCTGTATGTTTCACATACCAGCTGTCATTGTCCCGAGCGACAGATTTGAGCCACGGCAAGGTGTCAGAGTCGTCTTTCCACCCTTTGGCAATCTCAGTAACTATTGCACTTCGTATGTCCTCACCTCCGCTGTTTTGCGCACGCGACTTGAGAGTGGGTAGGGTATGAATATCGTCCTTCCAGCTCTGAATAATTGATCGTAATGCTGCTCCTGGAATGTACGAATAGTGATCCCAACTCATACAATCTTTCAACCAGATCAATGTTTCAGGATCGTCCTTCCAATTTTGTGCAACCACTTCCACAAGCATTCTTGCACTTTCATTCGTCAGTGGGTAAGGGTATTCAGTTTTCACTACCTGTTTGAGTTTATCTAGCAATAGGATAGAAGTTGGCAAAACTTCATTACACGTTCTTACTTCACTAAGGCAATCCGCCGCCAAAAACAAGTTACTCAGCCCTGTAGCCTTCAACCACTCTATATCTCCTACTGGACATACTGGGAAATATTCTGGTTCTAGATGTTCAACAAAATCAACTCTCTGCTCCAGCAGATACTCAATGATTTCTCCTACAAATCTTGGCTCTACCATCCCAGCAATTAGTCTCAGCACCTCATCCCAAGACTCATCATGAAAATGCTCACCATACAGTGCTTTCAATCCCTCATTGTCTAGCTTTCTCTCATTAAACTGATAGGCAAACTCACTTGCACAGAAATACTCTAAAAACGTGCGATGAACAAACGCATAGTTATCCGCGCCCAAGTAGCACAAAATGAAGTTGCGCTCCCTGAGCTGCTGAATCATCACTTTCGCAACTGTCCGCGCCCGCTCTACCTCTCTGATCTTCAGATAGTCCGTCAAAATCTGTTCTAAATCTTCTTGGCTGATCACATTACCTGACAGCCCCTCTTCATTCGCCTGCATATGATGCGCCACCTTCCGCAGCATTGCCTGCTTATCACGCACGTCTATCTGCCAATCCTTCAGCTCCGCCCGCTCATACAGCTTCCCCTCCACATCCCACTGATGCAGCAGTACCTCACTTGCGCCCTCATAAAGCCGCGCCCGGTTTCTTGGTAGTTCCTGCTGTAGGTCCCGATTCAGGATGGCCATCGTTGTCAGCAGCAACGGATTCCCCGCCAGCTCTCGAATCGCCTTCGATTCTGTGACCGCCTCTTGCAAACGCGCCTGCTTTCTCTCCCGCTCCTCTGCCTGCGTCTCCGTGAACGTCAGCTCATGCCACTTTTCTAAAAAGTCCTCAATCTGTTCTTCATTCAAATCTTGCAGCATGTAGTGCTGAAACTCTGCCTTGCGCAGCGCCTCTGCCCTGTAGCCCAGCCAGCGAGAAGTCACCACTATCTGCACCGCTGCATACCGATTGCTAAACCGATGAATATCCGTCTTCACCGCCTCGCGCAGCTTCGAGTCAAACACTTCATCTATGCCGTCAAACAGCGCCACCGCCTTGCCGCTCTTCAGCAGCGCATCCACCTCGATCTGATTCAGCCGACAGGCCGTATTTCCCTTGTGCAAATACTCCAAAAAGCTGTTGCATATCCCCTTCTCCTTATCCTGCGCATACAGCCGCAGCTCGATCAAAATCGGTACAGGCTGATCCTTTAGCGCCGCCATCGGCTTCTCCGCCCAGCTTAGCGCCATCGCCCGCAGCAAAGTCGATTTCCCCGACCCCGGATCGCCCAAAATCACCGATCGCAGCACAGAACTCTCCTGCGTCAGTCCCACCACGCCCCGCACCGACTCTATCGGCTTTTCCGCATAGCTGCGCCGCTGCTGCTCTAGCACATCCACCGACAGCAGCGGATCGATCTCCCCCGCTGCTTGCAGCTCTAGTAGCCGCTCTCTAGGCATCTCGTACATCTGCGGCGCAAACTCCGCACACTCGCGCACGTCCTGCGCTACAAACACCTTCCACAGCCGCAGATTGTCATACGCCGCTCCGGTCGTATCCAGCGAATCCAAACTCAGCGCCCCAAACTTCTCCTTTAGCGATTCCTGATGCTGCCTCAGCTCGAACGGCACTGCCACACCCAATAGCTCAGACGTATTCGCGCTAATCTTCTCCTGATGGTCCGCAAGCAAAGCCCGATTAAGGTCCTCGTCGTACTTAATCAGCCCCTTCACCCGCCGCGTATAGTTCGCGATCGCCTCTTGCCAGCGAAAAGCCTCCGGCATCGGCTCGTTGCCAACCGCCAGCCACCGATCTTGAAAGAATTTCTCATCCAGTTCCTGAGTATCCGTGTCAAAGGCTTCACCCAGCGCACTGATTACCGCCGAATCGTTGATGAACCGTTTAACAGGCTCCCTAAATTCATGATGGATCAGCGCAGCGGGCAGACCGCAGTTCTCTAGCTCATTTTGGAACACGTCCAGGAAAAATTTGACCGACTGTGCGATCGCCCTCTGCAACGGCTCCGGTGCATTCCGCGCCAGCCCATCCGTCACCTTCTGCTTCAAAAAATCCTGACAAAAGTCCTTCGCCGCCGGACCCAAAAAATCCTTAACCAGCCATTCACCCGCCTTCAACCCAGCCGCCACAGTCAAGAAATCCGACATAGTCCCACAGCGCACCTACCCATGCGCATCCTCCCCACCGCAAATATGCCACCAATCAGCAAAAATTGTTGCAATCTAACCGCCCTCAAGGGGGAAGCCTTCGCACCCCCCTAAACCGACCGAATCACCCGGCAGGGATTACCCACCGCCACAACATTACTCGGGATATCTTTCGTCACCACGCTGCCTGCCCCAATCGTAGTGTTCTCACCAATCGACACGCCAGGGCAGACAATCGCCCCACCCCCAAGCCAAACATTGTCACCAATATGAACAGGCGCAGCCAGCTCTTTTCCAGTCAGCCGAATAGTCGGATCGACCGGATGATAGGCCGCGTAGATCTGGACCTTGGTAGCTATCAGCACATTGTTGCCAATGTGGACCTCTGCGCAGTCTAGGATGGTGCAGTCATAGTTGATGTACAGATTCTCTCCAGCGCGAATATGACAGCCATAGTCACAATAAAACGGCGGGTTGATAGTGAATTCTTGACCAATGCTGCCGAATAGCTGCCGAATAATCTCTTTTCGTTCAGAGATATTATGAGGATGCGACTGGTTGAATCTGTGCATCAATGCTGTGGCTTTGTGATGAAGGCCAGCTAGCTCGGGGTCTGTTGCTAGATACAGCTCGCCTGCTAGCATCTTCTCTCTTTCGGTTTGCCTACTCATACTCGCATTTCCGCTGAAAAGCCTCTATCTTTGAGGTCAATACCGCTGGCGAAATATCTCTTCAAAAAAGATCGAATCAACTATCCGCTCAGTTCACTTGCAATCTCTCCAAAGACAGTCTCTAGTTTGCGCTTGGCCTGCTCAAATTTCAGACCTTTCCACTCTGGAATAGTCTCTACCTCTAACTGATCGTCTGGTAGATAAACCGGGTAGCGAATCTCGATTTGTAGCGCTTCTACGCCAGGATGCTGACCATATCGGCGGATAATGTGTCCACCTGTAAATACTTTGTTCTTGACAACCTGATAGCCTTGGTTCAAAAAGCTGTTGTTGACGCTGCTCAAAGTGTTTTCTGTACAGGTATCCCCCTTGGCATTGCCTAGACAGACCTCATCTGTAATCAAACCCATAAAGCTGTGAAGATCTAGCAGATAGACTTTGCCAAACTCTGTGAGAGTACTTTCTAAAAGCTCATTTAGCCGCTGATGATACGGCTCGTAGTATTGTTCTATGCGCGATCGCACCTGATCATCCGTCGGCTTCGTAATATAGATATCTTGCTTGAAGGCAGTCTGCTCTGGCACCACCGCCGACCAAAAAGATCCAAACAGCGGCGGCGTGACTGCTCGGTTTAGATCCACGACATAGCGACTGTAGTTCGCCTGCATGACCGTAATTCCTAACCCAGGCAGAAAATCGTAAAGCTGTTGCAAATGCCAGTCCGAATTTGGCAGCGACTGAAGTTGGTGAGGTGTGAATGTCTGCGCGATCGCCTCCGGTACCCGCAGCCCACTATGAGGCAAATTCGCAATCACAGGGATATGATCGCCCTCAGGAAAAACCACTGTAAACAGATCATTCGGCACGCTCATCACGCTTCCCGGCGGCTGAGCGGAGTCGAAGTCGCCTCAATCTGCCTAACCGCCGTCATCGCCGAATAGCTCACTCCAGCAGTTCCCTCCCCCGGATGTGTACTATCGCCGACTAGCCACAGATTTTGAATCGGCGTCCGAGTCGCGAAGCCAAAAGGGCCAAAGGTTGGCACCCGCTGCCCAATTCCGCCGACAATTCCTTGTGCTCTACCCGTGTAGGTTTCAAAGCTTCTAGGCGTTGCTGCCTCCACATGCACCAGATACTCCGGCTGTAGATTAAAGTAATCTTTTAGCCTAGAGATTGCCGTCTGCGTATAGCTCTCTTTTAGCGCTTTGTACTCGTCTTCGTCGCCGTCGTACCACTGCTGCACATCGGTAAAAGAAGAGGCAATAATCGTTGCTTTGCCTGCCGGGGCACGGCCATCTCCGGGTCTGCTAACAGAAACAAAGAGAGAATTATTTTCAGCTATCGGCCCATCATAATCGTACAGAAATTGTAAATGAGGCGGACAGTTATCAGGGATAGCAGATTGTTCTACCCCTAGATAAATCACGAATGCCCCAGAAGAAGCAGGCAGCTTTTTGACCCGCTTCTTGTATCCACGCATCTTCTGGTCATCTGCCAGCTTCACCAAATTCTGTACGGTGACATTTGCCACCACATGATCCGCTGGTTCTAGCCAAGCGTCTCCTTTCTTGTTGGTGATTTTGACCTGGGTGGGTTTGCCATTTTCTGTTTCTACTGCCTCGGCAGTGTGTCGCATGTGGAGTTCACCGCCGTTTCTTTCTAGAGATGCGAGTAGGCGATCGCTCAGCACCTGCATACTCCCTTTCAAATGGAACAATCCATGGGGCGATTGCGAAACGCCCAGCGCCGTCGCCGCATACAGCGCTGCTGTCTTATCCGCTGTCGTTTGTGAATACAGCTTTAGCTGCATGTCTAGAAAAGTGCGCAACCGTCGATTCTCATACAGGTCATAGCCTCTTAGAATGTCGCCAACCGTCGAAAAGGTATAGGGCACCGTTAGTAGCGTATCGGGGCGCAGCGCTTTGGTGAGCTGCCAAACATCCCACAGATTGCGCGGTGGCAGTACAGGCTCTCGCTGCTGAAACCGCCAGCTAAATTTAAACATCGCCTGCATAAACGCCCAAAAAGGCGCGCTGCCGGGAAACTGTCTTTCTCGTTCTAGCTTCCACTTTTGCGGATCGCGCCATACGCTAATCGGCTCGCTTTCTCCTGGCAAAAAGACCGCACAGGCCGGGTCACACTCGCTCGCAGGCGGCAGCTCAATGCCTAGTTCTTCGAATATTTGATGGTGAATGCCGCCCGGCTCTAGCCCTGCGACCTGAGTAGCCCCTACATCAAAGGTGAATCCTTTCCGCCTAAATGTAGAAGCGCACCCACCTGGCACGATCGCCTGATCGAAGACTTTTACCTGATATCCTCGATGAGCCAGCAGTGCGGCAGCGGTCAGCCCACCAATTCCAGCTCCAATCACCACCACTCTTTCTGATGCGCTACTAGTCATGCAATCGTTACATTTCTTAAAATCTTTCCTTATTTTAGCGTCCTCGTCAGTTTCTATCCCACAGCCTAGAAATTTCCATCATCCGGTACATAGAACCCGTTTTCATCAGTCCGTAAGCTGTAAATGTAGAGATAGTAGGTAAGAAATATGGCAGATCCCAACAATATCCCTCAAGAAGCGCAGCAGCTAAAAGAAGAGCTCAACAACGAGGGCAAAGAGAACGAGAACAAAGAGAACGAGAGTAAAGAGAACAAGAGCAAAGAAGCCAGCGAACAGAAGCAGCCCGATATCGCGGCTACAGACTTCGACAAAGAATATGAAATTGCAGAGCAAAATAAAACTGGCCCTGGCAATCAAACCAGTAACCCGAGCGCAGTAGGCCGCAAGGATACCGACGCAGGCGATCATGCCACGCGAGAAAATCAGGTAGACAACATCGACAGCCCCGGCGATAGCGATCCAGATGACTATATGGATATGGCCAAGGACATTACCAAGAAGGTTGAGACTAAATAGCTTGTCAGCAAAGTCTTAGACTTTTCCATAGGGACAACCCAGAGATACCCTCTTAGCATCACGCGCCGAAGCCCACCCCATCGCGACGGGGTGGGCTTCGGCAACCCATACGAATAACCGACCTGCTACTGGTCGCCTTTTTCTAGATTGAAGATAAACGGCACGCTAGAACTGTCTCCACCGCTAGTTACCAAAACGCGGGGCATCTGGGCACCGCCTGCCTTCCACGCCTCAATTGCCTCTTTTTGCAGCACTAGGTTTCCGCCTTGCGCTTTTAGCGTTTCAGCAATTAGCCTTTGGGCTTCGGCGCGGCCTTTAGCTCGGTTGACCTCTGCTTGGGCTTCTTGTTCTGCTTCTTGGGCGACGTAGACCGCTCGCTGGGCTCGCTGCTCGGCGATTTGCTTTTCTTCTACTGCCCTTGAGAATTCGGGAGAGAAGGTCAAGTCGACGACGCTCGTATCGAGCACATCAATTCCATATTTCTCTAGCCGCTTGGCTAGCGCAGTATCAAAATCGTCTTTTAGCAGCTCTCTTTGAGTAATTGCTTGCTCAACTGTCCGACGAGCAGCAGCGACCTTAAACGATTCTTGAGTCTGCGGCGCAATAATCTTGTTAACGATGTTTGATAGCGAACCCTGCTCGCGGCGAATGTCTACGACTTCCGTAGGCTGCAAGCGAAAGTTGATCGCAAACCTCGCCCTTAGATCTTGCAGGTCTTTGGTAGAACTTTCCGCCGGAACCTCAAACTTTTGGACCGTGATGTCGTAGATATCGACAAAGGACACGAACGGTGGCTTGATATGGATGCCCTCTAGCAGCGCGCCATCTTGCGCCTTGCCCAGTACGCTCAGCACGCCTGCTTGCCCCGGATTGATAATCACAAAGCTGCTGGCCAGAATTAGGGCCACTACAGTTGCGATCACAGCAATTATAACTGGCTGACTATTGCCTTTACTTGCACTCAAAACTCGTAAAACTCCTCTTATATATAGACGTGGTTGATAGCTGCGATTGACAAAGCTAATCGGTCATGGGCTAAACGTTCTCGGCCTCTACACCTTTGGCAGCAGGTATGCCTAGCAGCTCTCCATTACCAGCAATCACCTCGCCAATGTCATAGGCGGCGATACCCTCACCCTCAAACTGCTGACGGGTAGCCGCAGCCTGATCGGACGGCACAATCACTACAAAGCCAACTCCCATGTTAAAGGTATTAAACATATTGCGCAGACTGACCTTACCTGCCGTTTGTAACCAGGTAAAGATTGGCAGTACTGGCCAGCTATCTAAATCGAGCTGAATAGACTGACTTTTACCCAGGCAGCGCGGCAGGTTTTCTGGTAGCCCGCCGCCGGTGATGTGCGCCATGCTGTGAATGGTCAGCTCAGATTTCAGCGCGTTCAAAACTGGCTTTACATAGAGCTGGGTGGGTGTCAGCAGCGCTTCTCCCAATGTCTGCCCGTTCAGCGCTTTTGGCTTTTCTGCCCAGTCGTATCCTTTGGGTCGTCCGGCCTCTCTAGGATCGCGATCGCCTTCTGCCATAATCTTTCTCACCAGGCTATAGCCATTGCTGTGAACGCCACTGCTGGCCAGTCCGATCAGGCGATCGCCCACCGCCACCGCACTCCCATCTAGCATCTGATCTTTCTCTACAATCCCGACACAAAAGCCCGCCATGTCGTACTCTCCAAGCGCATAGAAACCCGGCATCTCTGCTGTTTCACCACCTAATAGAGCACAGCCAGACGTTTTACATCCATTGGCTACACCAGCCACCACCTGCGCTAGCTGCTCGGGTGCTAGCTTGCCAGTTGCCAAATAATCCAAGAAAAACAGCGGTTCCGCGCCAATAGTCAGCACATCGTTGACGCACATCGCAACCAAATCAACTCCTACGGTATCGTGACGGCCCAGTGCCTGGGCCAGCTTCAGCTTGGTACCCACGCCGTCTGTACCCGATACCAGCACAGGATTTTGATAGCCGCCAGGCAGCTCAAAGCAGCCACCAAATCCACCCAGCACGCCTAGAACTTCGGGTCGATAGGTTCCCTCCACCATGCCTTTGATGCGATTCACAAAGGCTCGCCCTGCCTCTACATCCACCCCTGCCTGCTCGTAGTCCATTCCTACTCCTCTTTGTCCACCTCATACAGCGTTACAGATACCTAGCCACAAAAGGACAATCAGATCTGGAGAGTCAATGAGTAGATGCTCACAAAATGTGTAGTTTTATATGCACCTAGTTGCATAGTCCTCAGAAAACTATTCCACTATGCACATTAAAAATCGGGTTTTATTGATTAGTTATCCAGATTAGGTAGCATCTAATACATAAGCATCGCAAAATATCACCCCAGGGGCTGAAGTCTCTCAAAAGCCTTTACATTTCGTCACTTCAGACTTTTATGAAGGACTCATGAATTTATTTTGATGAATGGCCTTCGCAAAAACCCCGAGTTTTGCCGGGATCAGTTCGTGTAAATTAGCCACTGTTGATTTAATTCGTTCAGAGGTTAAGCACTGCTCTAACGCCTCAGCCTAGCGATCGACTTTATCGTCGCTCAAAACAGAACCTTGCTTCTGACGCTAGTGCTGTCGCGATGTGGTCAATTATGTTTTTGCTCTCTACAGGTCTGCTCAACAAAAGGTCAAAGCAGCAATTTGCGACTAGTCTGGCAGCAGCCGTTCTGCTGTCGGGAATCAGCGCTACTACAACAGGCGCTCAGCCTGCTAACCGCGCAAATGAGTCCCGCACTACTGAGTCCCGTGCACTTGAGCCTGCAACTGGTGACAAACCCGTACAGCTGCCTAATGCATCGGCGGCTAATACCTCAGAAACATACCTAGAGTCCGGTCTAGAGTCTGGCTTCGTGTCCGATTCGGCGCTAGGAGACGACATTCTGGTCTACCCGCACGATGTGGATGGTCGTCAGGCAGCAACGCTATATGTCAAAGATATTCCGGTACTTACCTTCCTAGGTACGGATGTAGACAGCCTGGCGAATGGCACAGAGATAGCGACGGCTGAAGTCAGTGAGACCGCTGCTGTAGCGGTTCCCGCAGAAGAGGTTCTAGAAAATAATCCGGTGCTACGAGCCACCGAGCTAGGCAGTCAGCTCAATCTAGAGGCCGTTGAGGCTGCTACCGTCGCCGCTGATATTTCCGTGCGCTGGCAAGAGGAAACCGAAGGTTTTGTCGTGACATTAGCAGACGAAGATCTAATTGCGCTAGACAGTCGCACTGTTTTGGCCGACACTACAGAAGATGCCGCTGAGGATGCCCTGCAAGTGACTAACCGCTTGCGTCGTCTGATCGGCGATGCTGATCCCGTTGCAGAAATTGAGGGTATGCCAGAGCCAGAGCCTGAACCCGTTGTCGAAACGCCACCGGTTCAGCAGGTTGCCGTTCTCTCAAGCACGGTAGGAAGCGCGTCCTGGTATGGTCCTGGGTTCAACGGCAGACTAACCGCTAACGGTGAGACCTTCAATCAGTATGCAATGACGGCTGCACACCGCACGCTTCCCTTCGGCACCAGGGTCTTGGTGACCAATCTGTATACAGGCCGTCAGGTCGTTGTCAGGATCAATGACAGAGGTCCATTCGTAGGCAACAGAGTAATTGACCTCTCGAAAGGCGCAGCCGCTGAGATTGGACTACTCAATTCAGGTATCGGTACTGTCCAGATAGACATATTGAGCTACTAAGGGGTGCGTATCTGAATAACACGCCGACTATGTGTCGATACGCGGTAGGGGCATGACCTTACGCCGCATGACACATGCTACGCCCCCGTGTCTGAGACCATGTGCGAAGGAAGAGGCTTCTCCATAGCAGAGAAGCCTCTTTTTTACTGTCGTAGACTAGCGGCGCCTGATATCTGCATCAGATTGATCTGCGTTAGATTAATGTGGGCCGATTTGACTAGAGGAGGCTAAGTGCAAATACTTCATACGCTTCCTGAGCTGGATGCCTATCTGGAGCGATGCCGTCAGGGGGGTACTCGGACAAACGCAGGCCACACAAACATAGGTCTAGTGCCGACGATGGGCGCGCTACACGCAGGTCATCGCAGCCTGATTGAACGATCACGCCAAGCAGACCAAGTTGTCATCGTCAGTATTTTTGTCAATCCGCTACAGTTCGCGCAAAACGAAGACCTAGACCGCTATCCGCGCGCTCACGAGGCAGACCAGACCCTGTGCAAAGCAGCGGGTGTAGACGCGATCTTTATGCCTACCGCTAGCGAACTGTACGGCATGGAAGGCGGCATGGAAGATTTAGACCTATCGAAGGTGACCCGGGTAGTGCCGCCTGTAGATTTAGCAGGTCATATGGAAGGGCGATCGCGCCCCACCCATTTCCAAGGCGTCGCAACAGTCGTCACTAAACTGCTTAACCTAGTTCGCCCTACCCACACCTACTTCGGTCAAAAAGATGCTCAGCAAGTCGCCATCATCAAACGTCTAAAGGCAGATTTGCATCTACCAGGGGAGATCGTGGTCTGTCCAACCGTTAGAGCCGCTGACGGGCTCGCGCTTAGCTCGCGCAATCGCTATCTTGTCGGCGCTCAGCGTCAGCAGGCGACCGTGCTGTATCGCAGCTTGCAGGCAGCCGATGTGGCCTTTCGCCAGGGTGCTAGGAGTGTTGCCCAGCTGATTGAATCAGCAAAAGCTATTTTTTCGACAGAGCCTAACGCTACGTTAGATTACCTAGCCCTGGTTCACCCTGATACACTAAAGCCTTTGCAAGTAATTGACACCGTAGGTATGGTCGCGATCGCAGCAACGATAAACCCAAACAGCACTCGGCTAATCGACAATATTATTCTGAGCGATTCTCAAGATGAGAGGCTTCGCCATCGCACCCCGATCATCGCTATCGACGGACCGGCGGGCGCAGGCAAATCTACCGTTGCCCGTCAGCTCGCCCATGACCTAGGGCTGCTGTATCTAGATACAGGCGCGATGTACCGGGCGCTCACTTGGTACGCCCTAGCGCAAGACGTCGATCCCGAAGATGAAAGTGCGATCGCCCAGCTGCTGCCCCACTGCAAAATTCAGCTAATCGCTAATATCCAGGAAGATCGACCTCAACCTCCAAAAGTTCAGGTCAACGGCAAAGACATCACTCAGGCCATTCGTAGCACCGCTGTTACAGAGCTAGTTTCTACTATCGCGGCTCAACCCGCCGTTCGGGCTCATTTAGTGCGTTTGCAGCAGCAATACGGTCAAAAAGGGGGCGTTGTCGCCGATGGTCGCGATATCGGCACCAAAGTCTTTCCCGATGCCGAACTCAAGATCTATCTCACTGCCTCTGTTGAGGAACGCGCCCAAAGGCGCTATCACGATTTGGAAACAGCTCAGACCAACCAACCGCCGCCTGAGCTAGCTGAACTGACAGAGGCCATTGCTGAGCGCGATCGCAAGGACAGCACCCGCGCAGTCTCACCGCTTAGAAAAGCTGACGACGCGATCGAAATCTTGACCGACGACCTAAGCGTACAGCAGGTCATCGCTAAAATTTCCGATCTCTACCAACAACATGCTCTCTCAAAGACATGAGTGACAAAGAATCGCAGCGGCGGTCTTTACTAAAAGCAAGGCAGGCTATGCCCAAGCGGATCAGAGCCGAGAAATCCGCTAGAATCTGCCAACACATTCAAAACTGGGCCGTCTTTGGCCAATCAAGGCTCACTCTGGCCTACTGCGCGTCTAACGGTGAACCCGATCTAGGCATGCTCCTACAGCAGCAGCGAAGCTGGGGCCTGCCCCGCTGTGAAGGTAAGCACCTCGAATGGCATCGCTGGTATCCGACTAGCCCCTGGGCGCTGCGTTCTGGTACCTACGGCATCATCGAGCCTGATCCTGACTCACCGCTAGTAGATCCCCAGCAGGTCGACTTGATTCTAATTCCCTGTATCGCCTGTGATGTCAGTGGCTACAGGCTAGGCTACGGCGGCGGATTCTATGACCGCATGCTCAGCAAGCCAACCTGGTCAGACAAACCCACTATCGGCATTGTCTTTGAATACGCCCGTGTTCCTCAGTTGCCTAGAGACGTCTGGGACATTCCGCTAGATGGAATCTGCACAGAAAGCGGGCTGTTCTTTAAGCGATAACTACTCCCATAGCTTGATCCCGCCGAGTAGTCCTAGCGTATTCGAGACAGTGGTCACGTTCTTTGGTAGCTCTACTTCGATATGTTTTACTTCACCGCCGCCGAGATAGAGACGGTCGTAGTTCAGCACGCGCGATAGCGAGTCGATGGCTTTTAGTAGCCGCGCGTTCCAGGTTTTGGGACCGACTTTTTTTAGAGCCGCTCTTCCCAGCTGTTCTTCATAGGTTTCGCCCTTGCGAAAGCGGTGATGAGCCAGTTCGATGTTAGGCACCAGATGCCCTTTAGTAAAAAGAGCGGTGCCAAAGCCAGTGCCTAGCGTAATCACCATCTCTACGCCCTTGCCGGAGATAGCCCCCATTCCCTGCAAATCGGCATCGTTCGCGACCCGTACCGGCTTGTCTACGGTTTTCGAAAGCTGCGTGGCCAGGTCGTATTCTTTCCAGTCTGGGTGTAGGTTTACTGCTGTGTAGATTACACCTTCACGGACGATGCCCGGAAACCCCACCGAGACTCGATCAAAGCCGCTTTGGTTTTGCGCAAGTTCTTTTAGTACAGCCATGACAGCTTCGGGAGTGGCAGGCTTGGGGGTTTTGATGCGATCGCGCTCTCCCAATGGCTGCCCTTGCTCATCTAGCAGCAAAGCTTTGACCCCACTACCACCAATATCTATCGCTAGCGTTTTCATGTCCTTATTCAAAACTCCCAAGCATCGATTTCTCTCTTCAGCCATTTAACTCTATTGAGCAGATTGCTCAGTACGCTTCTAGTTAGATAGCCGCATTAGCCAGTCACATTAGCCAGATCCAGAACCATCAACTTCTATAGTTCTTCTTCTCTGGGACTTTCTGGGCTGAGTCCTTCAAACCGATAAATTTCTTCGAGCACCTTGACCCAGCCCGCTGAGACAGAGCGCAAAATTGCTTCTCCTTTCTCAGCTGTCGCTGCTGTTGCATCGCCTATTACGCCGCTTCGACTTAGATCTTGCATAGTCCAAGCCATCGGTAGCTTTCCTTCTAGACTCAGCAAGCTTGCTGCCGGAAACGCTTTCGGAAATTCTTTCACCGCCGCTGACATTTTCACTTGCTCAGGGAGCAGTGCCAGCAGGACGCTAGTCTCGACATCGCCTGCATGAATACCTTCATCGTACTCGCGTGCTCCCACTAATTCGGCGACCTGATGGGGCGCACTCCATATAAATAGAGGAAACACCATCAGATCGTCATGCTGCACCCGCAGATCTCGCGCCACAATTTCTAAAACTTGTGGTTGACCGCCGTGCCCATTCACTAGCAGCAGCTTTCTAAACCCAGCGCTGTAAATGCTCTGCGCCATCTCTATTAGAACTCGCGTCAGCGTTTGAGCTGATAGGGCGATTGTGCCAGGAAAATGAATATGCTCGTTGGACTTGCCGTAGTAGAGCGGCGGTAGGGCGTAGGCGGGAATTGTCTCATCCAACTGATACAGGGCCCTGCCAATCACTGACGTGACAATTGCCGCGTCTACTACCAGAGGTAAATGCGGGCCATGTTGTTCGATCGCGCCAATCGGCTGAATGACCAGCGTATTCGCTTTGTCGGGTAGATCTGCTATCTGCGGCCACCGCAAGTAAGGAAAAAAACGCTGCGGCGGAATGTAGCTATGCATAGAAATACGGTAGAACAGTTGGCTATCTGGCTCTATTAATTAAGTAGCTGCAAAGAAGCTCACTACTATCATGTTGGGTGAGTGCTGTTTGCTTAATGTCTACTGGGTCTGGTTTTTGTCCAAATGCATCTATCAAGAAGCATTCACCAGAGCCCATAGATAAATCACACGTATAGATAGGTCGCATGTATAAATAAAACGTGATATTTCCATAAACCTATAGTGATCACCTATTTACGTGATTAGAATTAGCAACTAACTTTAGAAAGCCACATATATTTTTTGATGTCAGTTCTGTAAGCACGTGCCTTTGGGCTGTGTATGCTGACTTTAACGCTCTATCTTGATTTCGTCCGTGCTATCTATCTCATACGCGCTTTTGTCTTAACTTCTTTTGCTGCCGTTGACCTAAATGAAAAATACTGCCTGCACTCTAGGCTTACTAAAACGTTGCTTGTTAGGGGCGTCTTTACTCTTACCAGCAATGGGGATAGGTGTCCTACCTCAGACCACTCAGATTGCTGCTGCCTCTACCTTTCAGAACAGCCCAAAAACAGTTTTGGATGAAGCCTGGCAGCTCGTCTACCAAGAATATGTCGACGGCGATTTTAACCGAGTTGACTGGCTAGGCGTGCGCCAGACTCTACTGGGCGGAGAGTATACCTCTACAGACGCCGCCTACGGGGAGTTGCGCCGCGTTCTAGGCAGTTTGAACGATCCCTACACGCGGTTCTTGAACCCGGCTCAGTACAGCGCGCTAACAGAGCAGACCTCTGGAGAAGTCACTGGCGTCGGCGTGCGGTTGCATAAGCAGGGACAAGATCTAATAGTCACGGGCGTACTCGGCCAGTCCCCAGCGGAGCGCGCTGGCATAGAAGTTGGTGACAAAATCTTGATCATTGATGGTCGCTCTAGTCGAAATTTGACGATTGAAGGAGCTTCGCAGCTGATTAGAGGCGCGCATGGCAGCCAGCTCTCTGTGACGCTACGTCGTTTGGATGGCAGTGAAGAAACACTGATCCTCACTAGAGAGGTGGTCAATGTCCCTACGGTCAGTTTTGATCTACAACGGGAAGGGGATGTCTCTGTCGGTTATATTCATCTAGACGAATTTAGCGCTCACGCTGCTGAGCAAATGAGCGCTGCTATCAACACGCTAACAGAGCAAGGCGCAGAGGCATTTGTGCTAGATCTGCGAGGCAATCCAGGTGGCCTACTACAGGCGAGTATTGAAATTAGCCGGATGTGGCTACCACGCGGCAGCATTGTTCGCACGGTCGATAGAAATGGGGATAGCGATGAGATCTCAGCAAATCGCACCGCTATCACCGATTTACCGATGGCGGTATTGGTCAATGGGCAGTCGGCTAGCTCTAGTGAGATTGTCACAGGCGCACTAGGCGATAACGATCGCGCGGTGGTAGTGGGCAATCCGACCTTTGGCAAAGCGCTGGTCCAGAGCCTGCATGGTCTGTCTGATGGGTCTGGAATAGCGGTTACCGTGGCCCATTACTACACACCTGATGGAACAGACATCAGCACTCGCGGGATCACGCCAGATATCAATGTTTCTTTGACTGTTCAACAGCAGCGAGAGCTAGAAACCAACCCGGAAATCCGAGGTACGCAGGCCGATATACAGTTTACTCGCGCAGTAGCTGCCATCCGCCCAGAGATTCTAGCGAGACGTCAGGCAGAGATGCCCGTTCTGGCCTCTCCTGGGACGAGGCCACTGCTGCCAAGTCAGCTAGGCCGGATTGAACCGTAAGCAGCTTCTACACCGTAAGCAGCTTCTAGACCGTAAGCAGCTTCTACTGGGAGAAAACGTAGATCTGCTGTGTGTCTAGCGTTTGGCAGATATTGCTGGGCATGATGCTCTGCTCGCCTTCGCTGTCTGCTGTTAATGAAAAGGTTTGTCTGTCTAGCCTGACTTTTAGCTGGGTGAAGGGATCGCCGCCGTCGGAGATCAGAAATTCTAGCTGCTCGATATCTTGCCATCGTGCGAGTTCGTCTAGTAGGGAGGCGATCGCATTTACATAGGGATGCATGCAGTCCTT
The DNA here is from genome assembly GCA_039111275.1 of Cyanobacteria bacterium P01_D01_bin.1. Lineage (GTDB taxonomy): Bacteria > Cyanobacteriota > Cyanobacteriia > Phormidesmidales > Phormidesmidaceae > Phormidesmis. Next base: position 34,611 of record JBCCOH010000008.1, read on the forward strand.
GTACCAGCGATCGCTCGCTAACCCAGGCTGGTCTAATCCCAGGTGGGCAATCAGCGGCATCTGGCCAAACACAGCAACGGCTACTGACCGCGCTTCTTCTTGCAGTAGCAGCCCATATTGTTCACCTAGCTGACGCAGCTTTTCTAATTTTTCGTAGCGTTCGGCTGCGGCGTTCTGGCTCTGATCGGCCGAGGTATCCCACCGAATCGCCACCGTAACTAGATACGTCTGTAGTAAAAAGTGGCCCAGCTTTTGAGCCTTTGTCGCTAGATAGCTGGCGTTGTAGGTTGTCGCCTCAATCAATAGCGGCACCCGGTCTACCATCTCCAAGCCGTAGCCCTTTAGCCCCGCAATCTTGCGAGGGTTGTTGGTGATTAACCGAAACTGACTAACACCTAGATCCATCAGAATCTGAGCGCCCATACCATAGTTGCGCTGGTCTACAGGCAGTCCTAGCCGCTCATTCGCCTCTACTGTATCTAGACCCATATCTTGAAGTGAATAGGCCTTGAGTTTGTTTATTAAGCCGATTCCTCTACCCTCTTGTCGCAGATAGACAACGACTCCTTTTCCAGCGCTTTCAATCATCTTCAAAGTGGACTGTAGCTGCATGCGGCAGTCACACCGAAGCGATCCCAGCGCGTCTCCAGTCAGGCATTCCGAATGCATCCGTACCATAATCGGCTCATCAGCAAAAGTCGCAGGATCGCCTTTGACCATGGCCACATGCTCGGATCCATCTAGCTGATTGCGATAAGCGTAAATCTTAAATTCACCGAACTTAGAAGGCATTTCGGCGATCGCTTCTCGCTTCACAAATCTCTCATGCCGCAGCCGATATCTAATCAGATCAGCAATACTAATGAACTTGAGCTCATGCCTTAGCGCATAGTTGACTAGATCTGGACGCCTAGCCATAGAGCCATCGGGATTAGAAATCTCGCAGATGACAGCAGCGGGGTACAGACCGGCCAACCGCGCTAGGTCTACGCCAGCTTCGGTATGACCCACCCGCTTAAGAACGCCGCCTTCCTTCGCTCGTAGTGGAAAGATATGACCAGGTCGACGTAGATCGTGCGCTGTCGATTTGGAATTGATAGCGACCTGAATGGTGCGAGCTCGGTCTTCAGCAGAGATCCCGGTGGTGACGCCCCACTTGGAGCCAGCATCAATACTCACCGTAAACGCCGTCTGCTCACTCTCATCTTCGAATGGGCTATTGGTCACCATGAGCGGGAGACTGAGCTGATCTAACCGCTCTCCGGTCATCGCCAAGCAAATTAGTCCCCTTGCCTCTACCGCCATGAAGTTGATCATGTCGGGTGTCGCAAACTGAGCCGCACAGATTACGTCACCTTCGTTTTCGCGATCTTCGTCATCGACAACAACAATGGCACGCCCCGCTGCTAGATCTGCTAGCGCGTCTTCTATCGGGTCGAACTGAAAGCTGTCAGCTTGTCTGCCGTTAGTTTGTTTGCCGTTAGTTTGTCTGCTACTGGTTTGTCTGCCATTGGTTTGTCTGCCATCATCTCGGGCATTTAGCACGGGCGTTCCTTACACAATTGAGAAAGGGCTTACCTCTCGATTGTATCCCTATGGTCGTGCCTTTCTCAGTCTAATGGCTGAGTCCAGATTACTTTTCTTTGGTTGGGATAGCCCATGCCGCTTTGTTCTTGCATGATGCGCGAGGTTTGCGCGGGATCAAAGTTACGGCTGAACTGGTCGCGTAATTCAGCGTTTTTCTTTTCCGCTTGAGCGACCGAATCTTGCAAAGTGCCTAGCTGTTCCTGCTGAACCTGATAGTAAGGAACTAGCTTGGCAATTGTCGTACTGGCGATGATTGCTAACAGTAGATTAACGGTGAGTTTGACAGAAGATTCAAGCGCGATCGCCCGCCGAGCACCTGCAAAGGGCACTCGCTTGGGCCGATAGGAATGTCGAGGTTCCGTAGGCTGTGCTGCCTGGAGTGAGCCAGTCTGCTGAGCTGGAGCTAGTGAAGTCTGGGCTGGTGAGAGTGCTTGTGGTAGCGTTCGTGATAGCTGAGAGGAAGCAGGAATCGGGCGCTTGGCAGCGTTCATAAAGCGATGATTACCAAAATAGCGAGCTGATTATAGAGAAAGAGCGTGGATAGCATCGTCCGAGAAACCACGGTTTCAACGATACTCGCACACATTATGGATACTTTTCCATAATTTGCCAGCGCTTTAGCCTAATTTCTTTGATCCCTAACTGCTCACATAAAAATTGCTAAAACGCCTAGTCGAAAAAGCTATCGACTAGGCGTTCGTTTTGACATTTCGTTTTGGCTTGTCTGCGAAACAGCTTACTTGTAGAGTTCAGTAGCTAGGCGCAGTGCTAAAAAGCCGGGAATAAGAGCCAGACCAAGGGCCAAAAAGATCTGAGAGTCTGATAACGCCATAGTGATTATTATCCTTATTTAGAGATGAGGTAACACTACTAAGATTGTTTCTTAAAGTGGCTAGGATGCAACCCGATTAGTTACCAACCGTTACATAGCTATCGAAACACAGCTATCTCTGGTTTCTAGAATGGAGTGTTATCTATATGACAGCCATTACTATAGTCTCTGGCTATACCTAATATTGAAAGACTAGACTATAAGACCAGAAGAAGGTAGAGGCACCTACAGAGTAAAGACACAGGATAAAGTACTCAGAGCCAAGTACTCAACTCAGACCCAAGTACTCAGAATGCAAGCTATCTCGATATGTCAATATGACGCCATTTATTAGTCGCTCTAGCCTAGATCGAAAAATCATTCGAGTACAGCGAGATGTCCTAAAAATGGGTGCACTGGTTGAGAACTCTTGCCTGCTCGCCAAAGAAGCCCTGTGTAATCGCAACCTAGATGCTGCCAAGCAGATCCCTGTTCAAGACAAGGAAATTGACATGCTCTATCGTCAGATAGAGGTGGACTGCACCAACCTTTTGAACCTAGAAGCGCCCGTCACACAGGATCTGCGCCTGGTCAGCGCCTTTATGCAGATGATCCGAGACCTAGAGCGGATCGGCGACTACAACAAGAGCATTGGAAATTCGGCTATCAAGCTGTTTCCCTATCCGGTGCATGAGTCTATGCAAGAGATCGGCACGATGCTAGATCGCTGTCGGTCTATGGTCGCGCTGTGCCTGCGATCACTCTCTGAACTCGACCCAGAAGCAGGAGTACAGCTCAAACACAAAGACGACGTGGTCGACGACGACTACGATAGACTGTATCAGCGACTGGTCAATACCCCTTTTATGGCTGGGACTGTCGAACCGATCGTGTTGTTAGTGCTGGTGATTCGCTCTCTAGAACGCATTGCTGACCATGCGACCAATGTTGGCAAACGAGTCAGCTTCGTGGTGACCGGTGAACGCAACTAGATACCTAGAAAAGAGTATTTATATAGAGGTATTGACAGCGCTGACCTAGTACGGAACCATGAAAGGGCTGTGGCTTCATTACTTTGTACTAGTCTAATTTTGTACTAGTCAGCCCGGTTTAGTTAGTCCGTATCAATTGGCTAGTAGCCTAGCGGCCGGGTTGCCAATCACTAGTCAAGTTAAAAAGCTAAGCGTTTGCCTACCGTTTTGTGATCCGATAGTCTCCTTGATCGCGATTTTTTGGTTCTAGGCTGTTAGCTAACGAATAGCTCTATTGTCCGAGATCTTAACGGATTCACTCAAGGATTCATCGCTACATGGAATTTTCGATTGCGTCACTTTTAGCTAATTTACCCAACGATAAATTAGTCACTGTCAAAACTTTGGAGAAAAAGCTCAACTGCAATACTGGAGAGGCTTCACGAGATCTACAGATAGCGCTAATGGCGCTAGAGCGCACCAACGTCCTAGAAAAATCACGCGGTAAGTATCGCAAGCTAGAAGATGAAGATGTGATCGAAGGCAAGTTGAGATGCTCTAGTAAGGGGTTTTGCTTTGCGATCCAGGACGAAGAAGGCGCTGATGATATCTATGTGCGCGAAAGTCAGCTCAATACGGCCTGGAATGGCGATCGCGTCCTGGTCCAAGTCACTAAAGACGGCAGCAGGCGGCGCAGCCCTGAAGGCGAAGTCAAGCTGATTCTAGAAAGAGCCAATGAATCGGTTTTAGCTAAAGTCAAAGCCGGAAACAATTCCAGCGCAAAGGCTAAAGCAGAAAGCAAAGCAGACGAAGCGGAAGCAGACGAGACGCCAGATAAATTCACGGCTGTTCCACTCGATGACAGACTGTTGTTCGAATTAGATATCACTGAAAGTGAATTGGACCTGAGCGAGGCGATCGATCACCTGATTCATGTGGAAATCACCCGCTATCCAATTGCGCAGTATCCCCCTCAAGGTAGAGTTTCTCGCATTCTAGGCAGCGACGCAGAAGACGCGGCTGATATCGACATCGTCTACTGCAAACACGATTTGCCTCGTATCTTTTCCGAAGAAGTCTTTATCGCGGCTAGGGCGCTGCCCAACCGAGTGCGTAAAGCCGACATAAAGGGCCGAGTCAATCTGACAGAGCACGCGACGCTAACTATTGATCGGCCGAACGCCAAGGCGATCGAAGATGCAATTAGCCTAGAGATTACCGATGATGGCTACCGCCGATTGGGAATTCATATCTCTGATGTCGCTCACTATGTTCAACCGAACGATGTGATTGATCGTACGGCTAGAGCTAGAGGAACAGCGGTTCATCTAGGGGATGAAGTCGTCCCGATGCTGCCACCGCCTATTCCTAATGCCCTGTGCGCTCTGGTACCTGATAAAGAGAGACTGGCAATTTCTGTCTTGATCACTGTGGATGATGACGGCCAGGTCATGGACTACGAGATTCAGCCTAGCGTCATCCAGGTAGATCATCAGCTGAACTATGACCAAGCGCAAGCCATTCTAGTGCGTGAGGAAGACGAAGAGCTAGAAAAGCTAGGCTTTAGCCAGGATGACATTGAAGAATTTGAACCAGTAATGGACCTAATTGACAGCTTGTTTCAACTCTCTCAAGAAGTCAATCAGCGTCGCCACGAGCGAGGAGCCTTTGAGCTGAATTTGCCTCAGCATGAGTTTCCTCCTGAAGCCGAAGAGCTAGCGAACTACACTTCACCAAAATTTGAGTACGACGACGAGGGCTCGCTAGGGGCGACGGTGGCATCTGATCATATGCCTGCTCGAACTATTGTTACAGAGTTCATGCTGCTAACCAATCAGCTAGTCGCAAAGCACATCAAAGAGCTGGGCATTCCGGGCCTATACCGGGTCCACCGAACGCCAGAGCTTACAGACGTACAAGAGCTAGTCAAATTAGCCAATAATATGGAGCTCGATCTTCAGCTAGAAGATGACGAACAGGTCAGCTCTAGCGACTATCGAAATTTTACAGAACAGTTTGCTGACTCTAAGTCTGAGAAAGTGCTGACCTATCTGCTGCTAGCAACGCTGAAGCCCGCTCTCTACAGCGCTCAGCCAGGTCTACACTTTGGGCTGGCCATCGATGAAGCCTATACCCATTTCGCATCGCCCGTTCGGCGATATGCCGATCTGTTGGTTCACCGCCTGCTGCACGCGGTGTTTAAGCATGGACGCGATCGCCGCTCTAGCCGATCAAAAGACAGCGTCAACCTACGCCATAGCTCTTGTCATGGCAAAATCAACTGGAGCGTTCTCCCTTCTGCTGTGCAGCAAGAGATGGAAGAGCAGCTAGCTCGCACCCCGATCAAGCTCACCGAACGCGAGCGCATCGCCCAAGACGCCGAATCAGACCTTGAGGGGCTAAAGAAAGCAGCCTTCATGCAGGCCCATACGGGCGAAGTTTTCCACGGGCTGATTACAGGCGTACAGTCCTACGGCTTCTTTGTAGAGTTAGAAGAGCTGCTAGTCGAAGGGCTAGTGCACGTCAGCTCACTCAAAGACGACTGGTACGAGTACCGCTCTCGTCAGCAAAAGCTAGTCGGCCGCAAGAACCGTCAGCAGTATCGACTGGGCGATCGCGTCGAAGTCGAAGTCAAAAGCGTTGACTACTACCGCCAGCAAATCGATCTAGTCGCCGTTGGCGGCGGCAGTGAAGCCGAAGAAGACGACACCGATAGCACCGGAGAAGAAGAATGACTACTCTGCGAGAAGAGCGTAGCTCTACGACTCCGCTCAGCCAACGGTCTTCTTCCCCCACTCCTCCACTCCCCCCCTCCCGTTCGGCTGAGCTCACGTCGAAGCCCACTCCCTCGGCGGCTGAGCGCAGCCGAAGCCCCCTCATCCTCGGCATCAGCGGCGCATCCGGCATGATCTACGCCGTCCGCGCCCTCAAGCACCTGCTCAACGCCGACTACACTGTCGAACTAGTCGCCTCTCGCGCCTCGCAGCAGGTTTGGCAGCAAGAGCACGGTACGCCGATGCCCGCGAACACAGATCAGCAGCAAGAATGGTGGCGAGAGCAAGCAGATGTACCTGTAACAGGTAAGCTACGGTGCCACGCTTGGGGAAATGTTGGGGCAAGTATCGCCAGCGGCTCTTATCGGGCGGGCGGTATGATCGTAATGCCCTGTAGCATGAGTACAGTCGGCAAAATCGCGGCGGGCCTGAGTTCAGATCTACTAGAGAGGGCCGCTGATGTACAGATCAAAGAAGGGCGCTCACTGGTGATTGTCCCTAGGGAGACTCCTTTTAGTTTGATTCATCTGCGGAATCTAACCGCACTAGCTGAGGTAGGCGTTCGAATTGTTCCAGCGATACCCGCTTGGTATCACCGTCCGCAGACTATTGACGATCTAGTAGACTTTGTGATTGCCAGAGTCCTAGATCAACTATCGATAGACTGCGTACCCCTGCGGCGATGGGAAGGCTGATAGATCATCTAGAACCGGAGATACTCAACCATGCCCCGATTGATTATCCTACTGCTGCCTGTCGTTGCTTTGGTTGTGCTGACCATTCAAAACAGGACGCCAATCACCCTCACTTTTCTAGGCGGCAGTCTGCCTACCGTATCGTTTGGGCTGCTGCTGGCGATCGCAGTCGCCCTTGGCGCACTGATCACGCTGGTGCTATACGGACTAGTCGGTCTGCGCCGTCCGCCAGAGAGCAAGTACAAGCCTATGGGTCGGCGCGTACCCTATCCAGAGGGCCCAGCATCTGGCCCGACTTCCAGTAGCTCATATGCGGGTTCGACAGCCGAGTCTTCCTATTCATCCGCAGAGTCTACAGCTGGCTACGCCTCTTCTGCCTTTGTAGATGACCCTGCGCCAAGCGAGCCTGTGCCAGCGCCGCCACTTCAAGATTCGCCACCACTCCAGGATTCGCCGCCCCCCCAGGATTCGCCAACTCCCCAAGATTTACCAAGAGACGACTACAGAGATGCCTACGAAACACAGAGCAGCCCTGTATCGATGCCGTCTGAAACAGCACCTTCTAAAGCAGTGCCGAACGGCTCTTTCCTCAATTCACTAAAAAGTAACTTGCCTTTCGGTAGCAAAAAAGATCGCGCTAGACCGTCGGATAGGGCGGTAGATAGCAGGTCCATTGGAGATGACTGGGGGGAGCTACGCACCACTGAACAAATCAATGACTGGGAATCAGCAAGACCATCTGCCGTAGAAGAAGGTGTTGGCAATCTCTTTAGGTTTGGTAAAAGTGCCAGTACCAACGTCGGACGCATTGCTGACGATATCGCCAGCGGTTGGAACAATTCGAATAAGGCCAATCGTCCGCTAGCGCCCCAATCTGAGCAGTACCCCGAGCAGTATTCGGAGCAATACTATTCCGGATCCGACTATCCGCAATCTGACTATTCTCGGTCCGATTATCCGCAGTCTGGCTATTCGCGACCCAGTGCCTATTACGCTGAGCCAGCTGAAGACGACCTGGATCGCGGTTGGGAAAATTTTGACGATGACGGCTACGATAATTCGCCACCAATCAGCGCTGCGCAACCTGGTCGCAAGCGCACCTACGGAGACAGCCTCTACGGAAACGCGCAGGCGATCGCAGCCGATGATGGCTATGACGGTGATTACGCAGACCTAGACCAAGAAGTCGACGAAATCGGACCAGACGGTGTCTATGAAGCAGACTATAGAGTAATTGTTCCGCCCTCTAAGCCTCTAGATGAGCCTTCAGATGAGCCTTCAGATGAGCCACTAGATAGGCCGTCAGTAGACGAGAATGAAGACAATAGATATTATTCGTAGGTATTCTCGTACAGACAGTTCGCTGTTTCTATATCGGTAACTAACCGAGTTAGGTGGCTGCCTACCGCTATGGTTTTGTAGATACATTCAATTTTTCTCATGGTTGCGTCCGCTGCTGATCCCGTCAAACAACGCTATACCGCTGGCAGCTGCGCGCTTGAGATAACTTTGCAGCCGTCGGCTTTGTCTCAGTGGTCGCAGCGGCTGGTCACTGACGATTTGACGTTTAGACTGTGGTTAGCAGAAGGGGGCAGCACTACCGCCGAGGAGATTAGAGCGACCAAGCAAATAGTGGCAGAAGGTAACCATCTGGTGCTTCAGGCGATCGCGCGCTATATCCAAGCTAGAACCCGTCAAACCCTTGCTGTTTCTCCATATGAAACACCGTATGCCGATCCATTATCTAGCAGAGAAGCCGAGTCGCCTGCTGCTGAATCGCCTAGCGATTCTATTCGTCCACCGGAATTTCAATATCCGAACCCAATCAGCTATCTTCAACTGTGCGACCTCAACATCGTAATTTGCCAATACGAACAGAGTGTTTCGGCGCTGCCAGCAGCAGCAGAGCAGCTAGGTGAAAACATCATTTTGCTAGAAGCTGTGCGCGATCGCAGACCAACCCAAAGCCCCAGCGCCACCCAGCCTCTACCCAAGCCGAAGCGAAAGCGTCTGTGGGCAGCTAGCTCGGCGGCAGCGGCGCTACTACTGGCCGTCGGACTAACAACAGCGCTCAGGTATAGAAATACTGCGCTGCAGGAATTTACAACGGCAAACAACACAGCGGCTGGCGATCAGTCTGCCCGCATGGAGACTGACCAGCAAGCAGACAGTTCACAGGTGGGCAGTTCCCAGTCAGACGGCTCATTAGCAGACGGTTCACTAGCAGACGGTTCACTAGCAGATGACCTACAGCTAGACGGTTCGCAGCCAGAGACCCTAGAAGATTCTGCGCTAGATGCCGACAGCGCTCAACCTGCTGATGCACTCCCCGCACTGCCTTCTACCCCTTCGCCTGGTCGAACCACTGGTCCTTTACCCAGAATCCCTACCAGACCAGAGCGCAGCCTGTCGCGCGACCTCACTCGCAGCCCGGTCACAATTCCTCCTACTACTACAGGCTCAGCTGGTCCACCAGTACAGAATGCACCTGCCGCCTCACTACCCACTACCCCACCGAACCCAATTTCCACTGAGCCTATCTCTCCTAGCGGGGATTCCGGACGTGGGGGCTCTGGGCTAATCGCACCGTCGCCACCTGTCCTCGAGTCGAGTCAGGATTCTTTGTTTGCCGATCAGTTCGAGACTGCATCAGCACCCAACACTGCTGAAAGCAGCACTGCTAGCAGTGCCAGTCCGAGTGCGGGTGATTCAGTCAGCCGTTCACAAGCTGGTACTTCACAGGCAGACATTTCGCAAACAAGCACGTCACAAGCTAACACATCGCAGGCAGACGGGGCACAATCGGCCAACGCCCGCTCTTCAGAGCAGTCTTCAAGCTTTGCGCCAATAGTGAGCCAAGTCCAAAACTATTTTCAGCAGCGCTGGCGGGGCGGTAGCGAGACAGCGCTGGTGTATGAGCTACAGCTTGCGGCAGACGGAACAGTCGCGAGCTTTGCTGCGATTAATGAAGCAGCAGAACAGGAAGGCGATCGCATCTTTCCATCTACCGCTCAACCGTCCTTTGCTATCGACCCAGGCGCAAGCACATCGACGCTACGAGTGCTACTCAACGGCGATGGAACTGTGCAGGTCATCAAGACCAGATGAAGCTCTATAGACTTCTGCTGCTGATGACGGTTTACGAATGACAGTTTATTGATATTAGCCTACTGATGACGGGAGGATGAGTGCAGTTTGGCATTGCGCCTGCGTCTTTGGGCAGCGATGACGGCTTTCTCAACCGGGAAGCCGACGACTGGAATCACTTGAGTCAGGCGATCGCGCTCCAACTGCTTTAGCTCTGTATAGTCCACCCGGTGAATGCAATCTACCGGGCAGGTATCCATTGCCTCCTGGATAATCGCATCCGAATCACCGTCCTGGCGGATCACTCGCGCTCTGCCATAGTCAGGCTCTATATAAAATGTATTACGAGCAACGTGGGCGCAGTGAGTACAGCCAATGCAGGAAATCTCGTCTACATAGACGCCACTTTGCCTGAACGCGCCCCCTAGTTCCGGTTCTAGTCCCGTACGCTGCTCAGCCGAGCGGAGCTGACCGCCTAATTCTGGCTCTAGGCCGGACCGATCGATTTCTTTGCTCTCAGACACTTTGCTGTCCTATCTTGTGCGTATGCGTTCCTTTTCTGGCGAGCGTTTGCGTGTATACGCGTTCTAAGCACCCCAACGCTGAAGCACTAGGCGAATAGACCCATCTTCATTCGCTGCTTGCTCAGAAACCTGAAATCCTTGCGTAGCAGACTCGTTGACAATAGTGTGGTAGGCGTAGCGCTGAGTCACCTGGTTCAAAAAGCCTTGAACAGATAGCGGCTGCTTCCAGTACTGCAAGTCTGCGACTAGCTCGTAGTTGCCAGTCTCTGAATTTTGCTTGAATCCCACATCGTAGCCGTTGTCCTGCTCAATAACGATCTCTGCGGTCTCAGTATCGCCTTGATATCCTCTTACCGGCCTGGGTCCAGCCTGCCAGCGAATACCTGTGTCGCTTAGCGCCAGCTGCAAGGAAGAAAGGTTACGAAGCTTAGTTTTGATTTGGCTAAAGTGAGACATTTTAGAACCCGGCTAAACAAACGATGAGAAGGTGAAAAGTGAAAAAGAAGTAGAAACTGAGACCGATAGCTCAGTAGCTTTCCTAATGGTTAGACCTCTCTAGTGGCTAGAGCTAGTGGCTAGAGACTGCTAACCGCTGGAACTTGGCAACGGCCGGCTTTACCAGCTAGAAACTTCTGCTTGAGCGAAGCTCTTGGCAAATCCACCTACGGACGAGCGAGCAGTGCTAGAAACTTGGACAGGTTGAGCGTAATGTTCAGACGTCTTTTGATGAGATACGACATCGCCCAGCTGAGCTTCGATTGCAGCAGTAACCTCGGCGCAAGACGCACCGACGATACCCGTGACAACTTCCTTTACCCGACCATCTGGATAAATTACAAACTCAAGCGTTTCCATAAGTTCGACTGGCCCCCGAGAGGCTAGATATTGCTCATAATGTAGTCAATCTCACTCGAATAAACTAGTCATGTCGCAGCAAAACTTTACAGTCGTTAGCAAGTGTTACTAGTTGATGGGAGTGTTCACTCACTAATACTATAGGACTCTCTTAACCTTTGCGACAGCGAAAAGGCAGCAAACCCCCGTATTGTCCAAAGATATGCCTTACAACCTATCTCTTTAGGTCACTTTTCTTTAGGTCAACTCTATGTCGTCACCTTTCTTTGGCTTTGAGCAGGATTTTGTTGGTTCACTGCGCTGCATTCCAATGGTCGTGCGCCATCACTTGGATACTTGCGGCGTCAAGCTCAAGCTAGAGCACTGGAATCGTCTCACGCAGTCCGAACGGCAGGCGCTAGTAGATTGGCCCTGCCAGTCAGCAACCGAAGCCCAAGCCTACAGAGAAAAGCTACAGGCGCTAATTACTGATCAGACCGGTAAGCCTGCGAAGACGCTGACAGTGCAATCGCAGCCCCCGTGGGCAGATACTGCTGCTGTGCCAGAGACCGTACGCGACAAGTTCGCTCAGCAGCAGGTCTCGCTAACGTTAGAGCAGTGGGCAGCGCTCAGCGAGCTACAGCGGTTTGCCCTGATCAAGCTGAGCAGACCCAGCCACGAGAATCAAAACTTTATGCCTGCGCTCAAAGAGTTTGGGCTGATATGATGCTTCCATGAACGGATCTAGTCCACCGCCACCGCCACCGCGTCCGCCTTTTGCTAAGCCGCCTAAGCCGCCTAGGTCAGTTAGGCGGCGACCTGCTCAGTTGCCGACGCCTTGGGCTCAGCTGGCGCTGCTGTGTTTCCTATATGTGGGAATTGGTCTAGTTTTGGCGCTGCCAGAGCCGCCTGCCTGGGTTTGGCTGTCGGTTGCGATCGCGATTCCGCTTTTGGCACTGGGTCTAACGCCTGCACTTCATCCGGTGAAAAAAAAGCACCGCACAGGTGGGCTTGCCTATCTAGGCGGACTATTTCTAGTCGTAGGGCTGTCGGTAGCGCTCAACTATCTTGGCAGCGAACAAAATTTTGACACGCTCGGGTTTAGTGCGGCGGTGCTGGGATTAGGCGTGCTAATCCTCGGATCGGTGCTGCTAGCAGGTGTAACAGCGTTCGTAACGGCCCAGGCATGCGCTCGGCTGATGGCAAGCGGTCAGTACTGGCGCAGCGCCATGATAGTGGTCGTTACTTGCCTGACGGGGCTTTGTATGGGGGGGCTAGCTGGACTGTCGCTTGTTGTCTTGCCTGCGTAGTTTTGCCTGCGTAGTTTTGCCTGCGTAGTTTTGCCTGCGTAGTTTTGCCTTGTAGTCCTGCTTTCACAAGAGTGCCTTTTGTAGAGTCTTTTGATTGATGTACGCTATTGATTTCGGTACGAGTAATACCGTCGTGACCCGCTGGAACGGTGAGACGCGATCGCCTGAGACGATTGTGCTGCCAGGGCTGTCGATACAGCAAAAGAACAACCCGCCGCTGGTTCCTAGCCTGCTGTATGTAGAAAAAGCAGCGATGGCAGTAGAGAATGTCAAGACGATTGCAGGCAAGGGGGTGCGTGATCGCGGTTTAGACCTTTCGAGCGATCCTCGTTTCTTTCGCAACTTCAAACGTGGCATCGGCACCCCGGTCCAGGGATTCATTCCTGAATTAGACGGTCATATTCTCTCTTTTGAGGCGGTGGGTAACTGGTTTTTGCGTAGTGTGATGGCATCGCTTAAGCAGCAAGATCCAGGGCTCAGTTCAATTATTTTTACGGTTCCGGTAGATAGCTTTGAGTCATATCGCAACTGGCTAGGTAGCGTCTGTCAATCGTTAGAGATTAGTCAGGTGCGAATAATTGATGAACCGACAGCAGCGGCGCTAGGCTACCAGATTAGTCCTGAAGAGAAGACGCTGCTAGTAGTTGATTTTGGCGGGGGGACTTTGGATCTCTCTTTAATTCAGCCAACTTTCGCAAAAGAGAAGCCCACAGGGTTCTTCTTAAAATGGGGAAATCAGTCACGCGCTGGCCAGGCAGAGAGTAGCCCTTCTCCAAAGACAGTTCGAGTATTGGCAAAAGCAGGAGAGAATCTAGGCGGCGCCGATGTCGACCGGTGGCTGGCAGAATATTTCGCCCAAACACAGGCACTTCCTATTACACCACTAACGCTGCGGCTAGTTGAAAAGTTGAAGATTTCACTTTCTTCAGCACAAACGGCTGAAGAGGCTTATTTTGACGAAGAAACTTTAGATAGCTACGAGCTGACGTTGACGCGTGATTGCCTAGAAGATATTCTTACCGAAAAAGGCTTCTTCGATCGTCTAGATAGTCGGTTAGATCAGGTGCTGCAACAGGCTCAAAGACAAAATCTGACGCTCGATAATATCGACGCGGTGCTGCTTGTGGGCGGCAGCGCCCAGATTCCGGCAGTTCAGGCTTGGGCAGCTCGCCACTTTGGCATAGAGAAGGTAAAAGGCGATCGCCCGTTTGAAGCGGTCGCTCAAGGCGCACTCAGACTACAGAGCGTCGAACTACAAGACTTTTTGCATCATAGCTATGGCATTCGCTATTGGGACCGCCGCAACAACGCCCATAGCTGGCATCCCATCATTCAGCAGGGTCAGCCCTACCCAACTACTGAACCGATTGAGTTCTTTTTTGGTGCTTCGAGTGAAAAACAGCCCAGCATTGAGCTGATTCTAGGAGAGCTAGGCGACTCGGCTCCTACGCGTACGGAAGTGTATTTTGAGGGGAATCAGTTGGTGACGCGCCAGACAAAAGCGGGTGGCGAGACGCCGACAGTACAAGCATTGAACGATACGGATAGCGGGAGAACGATTGCGAAGCTGACACCAGCAGGATTTCCGGGGAGCGATCGCATCCGCGTTCTGTTCAATGTCGATACCGAACGTTTCTTGCGAATGACCGTAGAAGACCTGCTTACTACTGAAACGCTTCTAGATAATCAAGTAGTTGTCCAACTCAGTTGAAGCATTTGCGAATACCTGTCAATTTGTTCGTTAAGTTATGTTAAACTTAGGTGACGAATTCCAAAAAGTAGTCTAGGCAAAGCGCTGTTTCTTGCAATAGCCAGTAGCTGAGTACATCTAGTCATGTGGAGTTTGTTGTTGAGTTGGCTGTCCGACTCTTCACCTGTCGTACCTAACTAAGCTTTATGCCATACACCATAGACGCTGCTCGTAACATTTTCCCCAGCACCCGCTCTGCCGATGATATTCCAGCGACCACGGCGCGATTTAACCAGCTGAATGCAGAAGACCAGCTAGCGCTTATTTGGTTTGCTTATCTAGAGATGGGCAAAGGTATTACTATTGCAGCGCCAGGTGCTGCAAACATGCAGTTTGCAGAACGAACGTTGGATGCTATCAAAAACATGTCGCCCTTGGAACAGTCACAAACAATGTGCGATTTGGCCAATAGGGCCGACACAGAGGTCTCTCGGACCTACGCGACTTGGACACCCAACCTCAAGCTGGGATTTTGGTACCAGCTAGGCGAGATGATGGCTAACGGTCAGGTTGCTCCCATTCCAGAGGGCTACAAACTTTCTGCTAACGCCAATGCTGTTTTGAAGTCTATTAGAGACTTGGAGGCTGGTCAGCAGATTAGTGTTTTGCGTAACTGCGTAGTGGACATGGGTTATGACACCAGCAAGATGAGCGGCTACCAACGAGTTTCAGAGCCAGTAATCGCACCAAAATCGATTGAGCAGCGTACTCAAGTTTCTATTGATGGCGTCGCCAACGATACCGTACTAAAGTACATGAACAACTTGAACGCTAACGACTTTGACACGCTTGTTGAGCTGTTCGCGACAGATGGCGCACTGCAACCCCCTTTCAGAAAGCCCATCGTCGGCAAAGAATCTATTCTTAATTTCTTTAGAGAAGAGTGCCAAAATCTGAAGCTGATACCCGAGAGAGGAACAGAAGAGGCCCCAGAAGATGGCTATACGCCCATCAAAGTTACAGGCAAATGTCAAACGCCCTGGTTTGGTGCTGCTGTCGGTATGAATATTGCCTGGAGGTTCTTACTTAATCCCGATGGCAAAATTTTCTTCGTTGCCATTGATTTGCTAGCTTCTCCTAAGGAGCTGTTGAACTTGATTCGCTAACGTCGTATCGATTCGTGTACCTGTCTAGCGTCAGTTTTTGAACCCACCCCGTCGCTACGCGCCGCCCCTCTCTAAAAGGGATTTACTTCAGGTTGTGAAGTTTGGTTGATACAGGAAACTGACGCTAAACGGGTAACATCCCATAGAGACAGTGAGATCGTTTATCGGCAACTCTTTGATCTGCTAGATACGAGCTGTTTTCATATTCTTTTGATCATTTTCTTTAGGCACCGTCTATCAGACGCTAGAGGCAGATGTGAGATCTGGGCGCTACATAAGCAATGGTTGACTACTTTCAATTTCTTTTTTCATAGATAATGCAACAGACTGATATTCAATGGAGTGATACAGAGAGAAGTATTGCGCTAAATGCTCTCAAAAGTGCTCATGACCGAGAGGTTGAAGCATTACTCAAGATGGTTCGAGAGAGTGCTAGCGCGATCGTGTTAATTGAAGATGCTTGGCAGCTACATGACTTTTTGAGCGCTAAACGTCACGAAATTGAAGGTAGATACGACGATAGAGAAACTTTTCTGTTGTTCACGCTTTCACAATTGGTCAAAGAAGGTTTACTCGATATCACTGAACTAACCGGATTGACACAAGAGAAGCAGGCTAAGGTAAAGGTCCTTTCTCGAATGTGATCTCTTTTAGCGGTTTATCTCTTTTGGAGGTCTATCTCTTTTAGCGATCTTCTCTTTTAGCGATCTAAGGCGCACTCTCGAAGATAACTGTAACGCCGCTGGTGTTCAAGCTCGTGCAGAGCGTTCAAAAGCGATGGCATCGTATCCGAAGAAAAAAAGGTTGCCTGATTTTGTCTCATACACCAGACTTGACTATATCTCCAAGTTTAGGCAATTACAAAAGGTTGGTTATGAATTTCGACGCCTACGATCCCGAAAGCTTTTATGACGAGTACTTTGCTGCGCTAGGAGAATTACGCCCGGAGCTAGCGCCTATACTCCAGTGGTTCCAGGCTTTGCCAGCTCAAGACATGTCTCAGGTTAAGGGCAAGCTAGAAGCCGTTCTAGAGAAGCTAGGTGCGACTTTTAGCTTTGAGGGCGAAGAGCGGGTGCTGCCCTTTGACCCCATTCCCAGAGTCATTACCGCTGAGGAGTGGCAGACTCTTGCCGCTGGGCTAAAGCAAAGAGTCGCAGCGCTAAATATGTTTTGCGCGGATGCGTATAGCGATCAGCGCATCCTTACCGAAGGTGTGATTCCTCGCGATGTGGTCGAATCAGCGCAGCGGTTTCGACCAGAGTGTATGGGGATGAAACCGCCCAAGGGCATCTGGTGTCATATTAGCGGCATCGATTTGGTACGCAATAGTGACGGTAACTGGTGCGTTTTAGAAGACAACCTGCGCGTTCCTTCCGGTATTGCCTATGTGCTGAAAAACCGCATGGCGATGGAGCAAGTGCTGCCAAAGCTGATAGAAGAGTTTGCGCCTATGCCAGTCAGCGATTATGCCCACCATCTCAAATCTGTGATGGACTCGGTTGTCTCTAGTTCCGACAGCACCATGGCCCTGCTGACGCCCGGTATTCACGATTCTGCCTACTTTGAGCATCAGCTTTTAGCTGAGCAGATGGGGATTGCGCTAGTAAGCCCAGAAGAAGTGATGATGTCGGATGGATACCTTTGCTATCGCAGCGACGACGGCCCTCGGCGGTTGGATGTGGTGTATCGACGCGGTGCTGAAGATCTGTTTGCCAAGCTAGATTTAGGAGAGAATTATCCTGACAGCGCTGCTACCTTAATCGAGCTGTGTCAGGCGGGGAAGCTGGTTCTGGCGAATGCCATCGGGGCAGGGGTCGGAGATGACAAGGTGATTTACGCTTATGTGCCAGATATGATCCGATTTTACTTGGGTGAGGAGCCACTGCTGCCTAATGTGCCGACCTATCTATGCTGGCGCGATCGCGATCGCGAATACGTGCTAGAGCATTTAGAAGAGCTAGTCGTAAAAGCGGCGAGTGCTGAAGGAGGGGATGACATGCTAGTAGGCGTGAATTCTACAGCCGAAGAACGGCAGGTGTTTGCTCAAAAAATCCGTGAAAGACCTAGAGGATATATGGCGCAGCCGACTGTCTATCTCTCGCAGATTCCGACTGTAGTAGAGGGCGGTATCGAAGGGCGGCATACTGATCTACGCCCCTATGTATTGCACAAAGGAGATGAGATCTACGTGCACCCAGGCGGGCTAACGCGAGTGGCGCTAGAAAAGGGGAAACTGGTGGTGAACTCGTCACAGGGGGGAGGAGCAAAGGATACCTGGGTGTTGCCATAGAAGGATTGCCGTAGAAGGTTCGCTGTAGACGGTTTATCCCAGCTCAAATGTTGTAATGCCATAGATTCGACCTAGAGGCAGCGGCGGCGCACCTCGGTTGTACATTCTGGCAGTCTCGAACACGCTAGTCATTTGGTACTTTTGGGCTAGCGCTACTGCTGCCGAGTTGTTACCGGGAACATCAAGATAAAAGGGACTGCCAGCTTTGACCTGTTCTTTTAGCGCTAGAAAGAGATCTTCTGCAAGCTTAGGGCTATCTGCAAATAGCGGACCGATTTTGTAGCCTTGCTGACAGGGTCGTAAAACACCGTAGCCAGCTATCTTTTGGTTGTGCATGATTCCTAGAGCCTGGTGATCAGAAGATTGTATCCAGCAATCGAGAAAGGCAGATCTCTGTTCTAGGAAAATTTCTTGGTCGTATTCGTTGACTATCGCTGTCGGCAGCGAAACCAAGTCAACTAAGCTGGCAGCGTCAATTCTGCTTCTGTCATCACATTCAGCAGTGCCTATGCCCTCGTATCTGATATTGCGGTGGGCGATCGCAAATCCAGATTTAGCATAGTTACTCTGTTGTTCTATTACACCGTCTAGCCCCACATTGCGAGCCTCTAGACGCGCTAACCCAGCTCGCCATATCCGCAGTCCGTATCCCTTCCCTCTGAAGTCTGGCCGCACCATGTAGAATCCGATGAATCCAAAGTCTGTGCCGTATTTCACCGCAGAGATGCTGGCAATTGGCTCACCGTCTAGCAATCCAATCAAAAAGCCATTTGGATCTGCCGCGTAGAAGCACTCCACGTCACAGAGTCCAGGATTCCAGCCCTCAGCCGCTGCCCAGCCGACCACCTGCACTAGTTCATCGCGGCTCATAGCTCGAATTTCGTATGCACTTTCACCGTGAGTGCTTTCGTCATATTGGGGCAAAGTCATCCAGCCAAGTCCTGATCTGTAGAGCTGTTCCGATAATATGCTGTTTGAATCGTATTGAATATTCTAGAGACGCCCAATGACTTCAAACTATCCTCGTGACTTAGTTGGATACGGACAAAAGCCGCCACATCCCCAATGGCCCAATCAAGCACGGCTTGCCCTACAGTTTGTAATCAACTACGAGGAGGGTGGCGAAAATTGCGTATTGCATGGCGATGCGGCCTCTGAATCTTTTTTATCAGAGATTATTGGCGCTTCGCCGCTGCTAGGGGTGCGTAATTTAAATATGGAGTCGATGTATGAGTACGGTAGCAGAGCGGGGTTTTGGCGACTGCATCGATTGTTCACTGAGCGCAAACTTCCGCTGACTGTCTACGCAGTGGCGATGGCGCTAGAGAGAAACCCGGATGCGGGAAAGGCAATGGTAGAGGCGGGCTGGGAAGTGGCTAGTCATGGCTATCGCTGGATCGACTATCAGTATGTGGGAGAGGCGATGGAGCGATCGCACATCCAATCCGCTATCGACATCCACACCAAAGTCATTGGCACCCGTCCGCTCGGCTTCTATCAGGGCCGCAATAGTCCCAATACCCGCCGCCTAGTAGTCGAAGCAGGGGGCTTTCTCTACGATGCTGACAGCTACGCTGACGACTTACCCTACTGGAATCACGACTATGGCAAGCCTCATCTCGTTATCCCCTACACGCTAGACAACAACGACATGCGCTTTGCCACTGCCCAAGGATTTAACTCGGGCGATCAGTTTTTTACTTACCTGCGCGATGCCTTTGACGTACTGTACGCAGAAGGAGAACATGCTCCTAAAATGATGAGCGTTGGCTTACACTGTCGGCTTTCTGGCAGACCTGGTAGAACCGCTGCGCTAGCCAAGTTCCTAGACTATGTGCAGTCTCATGAGGACGTTTGGATCTGTCGGCGTGTCGATATTGCTAGACACTGGCATGAGCATCATGCCTAAATCGAGGTAAGTAGGCCGATTTTGGGGGCTTTAAGGAGGCTCTGAGGCTATCGTTGGCCTGCTACATCCAAGACTATTAGCTCATCTGCGATCGCCCTTACCGTCTTTTGAATCTGTTCCTCCGTATGCAGCGAGCTGACGAAAAACCTCAGCCGCGCCGCATCATAAGGAACAGAAGGATAGACCATCGGCTGCACGTTAATGCCCTGCTCGAACAAAGTATGCGAAAGCTGCACTGCCTTGTACGGCTCGCCGACAATCACGGGAATCACGGGAGAATCGTGGCTATTGCCTGTGTTTAAACCGTTTTCTCTAGCCAAGTTCAAAAACAGGCGAGACTGCTGCTGTACCCGAGCTATTAGGCTAGGGTCCATCTCCATAATTCGCAGCGCTTCTAGTGCTGCCGCCGCATTCGCCGGAGCCATACCCACACTAAACACAAATCCAGGCGCAGTATACTTTAGGTACTCCACCAGCTCCGAGCAGCCCGCAATGTAGCCGCCACAGCTAGCAAAAGATTTGCTCAATGTGCCCATCCACATATCCACATCTTGACGGTTCACCTCAAAATGTTCGCCGATGCCGCGTCCGGTCTTGCCCAGTACACCGATAGAATGCGCCTCGTCTACCAGCAAAAAAGTCTTGTACGCTTTCTTTAGCTTTACAAACTCCGGCAGCGGCGCAATATCGCCATCGGTGCTGTAGACCCCTTCAATGGCGATTAGGACTTTCTCGTAATGACGCCGATGCTGTTGCAACAGTTGAGCTAGCGTCTGCCAATCATTGTGCGCAAACTCCATCGCCGTCGCACCCGATAGATTACAGCCCTCTCGAATACTGTTGTGACTGAGCGCATCGTACAAGATCAAATCTTTTTCTTGGAATAGATGTCCGATGGTGGTGACATTGGTGGCATGGCCGCCGATATAGGCGATGCAGTCTTCGGTCCCGAGGAAGTTTGCTAGTCCCTTTTCTAACTGTTGGTGTACTAGCCGTTCGCCAGAGACAACGCGACTCGCTGAAACTGAGGTGCCATATTGGGCGATCGCATTCTGCGCAGCCCGGTTCAATCTCGGATCGCCCGATAGTCCTAAATAGTTGTAGCTGGCGTAGTTAATCAGCGATCGCCCCTCAATCTGCGTAGTGTCTTTTGCAGTTCCCTCATGCAGGCTGAAGAAAGGATTTCCCAGATCTTCTACCCGGTCAAGATCCTGTCGGAGACGGCGGTAGTCGGGGAGTTGGGAGAATTTGTAGTGCTCTGGCGGGGGTATGTAGGGGGAGAGCGGGGGAGGAGTGGGCTTCGACGTGAACTCAGCCGAACGAGAGCGGGGAAGTGGGGGGACTGGCGATGGGGAGTCAGATGGCGGCTGAGCGGAGTCGGATAGCGGCTGAGCGGAGCCGAAGCCATTGGTTTCGGCCATTTCAACGGTGGAAGACTTTGCTGCTGGAACTTCTGCTTCTTCTAGAACAAAACTGTCTACAGCAACTTCCTGCGCCAAATATTCAGCTAGAGCGTCGATCGTGGGATAGTCAAACGCTAGCGTTTGAGGAATGGGATGATTGAGATTTTTTTGTAGACGATTGCTGAATTCTACGGCCATCAGAGAATCCATGCCAAGATCGCCAAACTGTTCGCTGGGATTAATTACATCAGCAGAGCTGAAGCCCATCACTTTGGCTAGCTGAGTGCGAAGATAGTTGGAGAGGACCTGCGCTCGGTTATCGGCTTCTGTTTTTGCTAGCTGCTGCAATACCCCTGAGCGAACAGGTGATTGTTCGATAGCCGCTGACCGGGTTGCCGACTTGTCTGCCGACTTGTCTGTCGACTTGCTTGCTGGTCTAACCTCAGAGAATAGAGGCGAGTTTGCCCCGCTAGCCTGTCCACTAGCAGAAGCGATGAATTTAGCCCAGTCAATTGGGATAATGCCAACCTGCGCCCTAGATCGTTTCATGGTTTCAGACAGTAGCCGCAGGCCAATATCTGGGGCAATTTGCGTCAAGCCCTGTGCTGCCATCCGGTTTTGACTGCGCTCGTCTAGCTGTGCGACCATGCCAGCCTCTGCCCAGGGTCCCCAGTTCAGACTTAAGGCAGGTAAACCCAGGCTGTGGCGATAATGGGCAAGGCTATCTAGAAAAGCATTCGCCGCTGCGTAGTTGCTCTGCCCAAGCGATCCCATTAGGGAAACAATAGAAGAAAAACAGACAAAATAATCGAGATCAAACGCTTTGGTCAGACTGTGCAGATTCCAAGCGCCGGTTAGCTTTGGCGTCATCACTTTCGCAAAGCTTTGCCAGGATTGGTTGATTAGCAGTCCATCTTCTAGAGTGCCCGCTAGATGAAAGATACCCTTTAGAGGGGTACTAGTTAGAGAATTGCTAGCACCTGACGAGAGATAAGGTGCCAAGGCAGCGTCGAGTTCAGGTATGTTGGAGATATCTGCTTGGATAGCATCAACCGCTACGCCAGATTGTTGAAGTTTGTTGATTGTTTTCCGCGCTGGCTCGGAGGGCGATCGCCTGCTGAGCAAGACCACATGCCGTGCCCCCTGTTCAGCCAGCCACTCAGCAACCTTCAACCCCAGTGCGCCCAATCCGCCCGTGATCAGATAGGCCCCGTCTGGATTAATTAGCGACTGACGAGATAGGGCTGTCGGCATAGTTAATACCACCTTGCCAATATGCCGTGCCTGCGCCATGTAGCGAAAAGCATCCGGGGCAGCGTCGATCGGAAAAACAGTTTTGGGCAAAGGGTGCAGTGTTCCTGCCTCAAACTGAGCCATCAAATCCCTCAGAAGCTGAGAAATTAGCTCAGGTTTTTCTGTGGATACTTTCAACAAGTCAAAGGGAAAATAGCTGATATCGCTGCGAATCTGATTCATCTTCGCAGCATCCCAGATACCAATCTTGCCAATTTCAACAAACCGCCCCTGCGGCGCTAAAACTTCAACACTTTTGTTAATAAACTCTCCATTGAGGCTATTAAAAATAACATCAACGCCTTTCCCTTCGGTGGCATCTAAGACATCTTTAGCAAAGTCCAGCGATCGCGAGTTCGCTACGTGCTGAACGCCGCTCGAACGCAGAAAATTCCACTTTGGCGGACTCGCGGTCGCAAATACCTCAGCGCCAAGCTGCTGGGCAATCTGTACAGCAGCTTGGCCAACGCCGCCAGCCGCCGCATGAATCAGGACACGCTCACCCGCCTTCAGCTTCGCACAGTTGACCAAACCGTAATAAGCCGTCAAAAACGCCGTCGGCACCGTCGCCGCCTCAGCAAAGCTGAGCGCACTCGGCTTGACGACAACAAAATCTGCCGGAACGCTCACAGACTGCCGCAAGCTCCCCACCGCCTGGGCCGCAATTACCTGATCGCCGACTTGCAAGCGCGTTACGCCTTCACCCACAGCCGTCACTATTCCAGCACACTCACCGCCAAACGGCACCTCAGTCGAATCCTGGAATCCCATTTCCTCTAGCACAGACTGAAGCATCCCTAGCGCGTTCAGTACATCTCGGAAATTCAGTCCCGACGCCTTTACCCAGATTTCGACTTCTCCCGCCTTTGGCGGCTGTCTGTCTGCTGGCAGCAGCCTGAGATCGTCTAGGACGCCGTAGCTAGATAGCCCCAGTCGAAAAGACTCCGCTTCAGGAAAGCTGAGCGGCTGAGTTGTTTTATCTTTTGGTAGCAACCTTGCTACAAAGCGACTCTCTTGCCGATAGGCAATCTGTTCTTCTCCATCAGGAGCATTTAAATCTTGAAGTAACAGATCGATTGCCTTGGTAGAGAGTTGCCCTGACAAATCGATACAAGTGCAGTGCAGATCAGGCTGTTCTAGGCGGAGGGTACGGGCCATGCCCCACAGCGGCGACTGCTGTAGGTTTAGAGGCATAGACGTATCTACGTGCTGCGCGTTCTGCGTGAGCAGCCATAGACGTACGCTCAAAGCTGGGAACTGAGATAGTGCCTGGACTAAATGCAGCAAACTGCCGCAGATTTTTTCTTGTTCCGAAAGATCTCCTATACTTTTCTCTTCAGAATTTAGCGCCCACAGATAGGCGATTTGGCAAGTGAGTCTGCCCTCGTTTTCAGTGACGAGAATAGGAATAAGATCGGCTATTAGCTGGCTGAATGTGGCTGAATCTAATGGGTTTAGCTCGCAAGTATTCGTATCTGGGTCGAACCTGTAGGTCTCAGCGGTAGTGAGTTTGAAGACGCGATCGCCCCTACGCTCCAGCGCTGTGGCCATCTGGCCACTCACCCCCCGACTATCCGCAAAAAGCAACCAAACTTTCCGCGAATCCGACGGTAAATCAGGCTGAGCATTAGGAATTGCCTGCCAGGCCAGTTCGTGTAGCCAGTCATGCGGACGAAGCGAATGGGGAGCCTCTGGTATGTGGGTAACCGTTTGATTCTCTGACGTGCCAAACAGCTGCCTTAGAGAAGAATTTTTGACGTATTGCAGCGTCATGCCAGTGATCTGGGCGGTGAGCGTTCCAGCCTCATCCCAGATAAACAGATCGGCTTTGATTGTCTTGGGTCTAGGTGTTTTCGGTGCAGAGCCGTTCTGTTTAACTGGAGACGGCTGCAGTTGGACAGCGCACCAGCCAGACTGGCGTAGAGGGCCGTAGAACTGAAGCTGGTCTAAGCCAACAGGCAAATAGGTTCCCTGCGTAGCGTCCGCCTGTACAGCTGCACCAATTGTTTGAAAGCAGCCGTCTAGTAAGGCCGGATGAAGTGCATACGACTCACTTATGCAGGACTCTGCTAGGCGAATCTGGCTGAGCGACTGTCCTTCTTTTTGCCAAAGCTGTCGGATGACTTGAAAGCTGGGACCGTAGTTCAAACCCTGTTCACTTAGGGTCTGATAGTAGGGGGCGATCGCAACCGGATGAGCCAGCAGTGCCGTCTGAAAATTCGTCAGCAAAGGCTGCTCAGTCTTCGCTACTCCATCAAGATCAACAGTCGCCGTAGCATGGCGAGTAGCGGTCTCTTCGTCCGATGAAGGCAAACTAAAGATCTGAATCTCAGCCCGGTCCGCGCCGTCTGGAATGAGCGAAAGCTGAATCGCGCTTTGTTGATCTTCCGAAAATACAAGTGCCTTTTCGATAGTTACCTGCTTCAGGGTGATTGCGACGGAATTCTCTCTTTCTCGCACTTTGCCCTTTTGCCAATAATGCGCCGCTGCGATCGCCATCTCCACAAAAGCCGCACCCGGCATCACCACCTGATCTAGAACACGGTGGTCACTCAAATATTCAGGAGAATGAGCCCCTAGCTGACTTTGAAAGTGCTTCTCCTTTGACCCGGCTAGCGAGAGATAGTTTCCAACCAGCGCATGTCCTATTGGCTTACCTATCGCTTGCGTTTGCCTTGCCTCTTTTGTTTCCTTCGGCTCCATGCTAGGAATACTCGCTTCATCCCACCAGTAGCGCTGTCTTTGAAATGGATAGGTCGGTAGCGGTATTCGCAGCCCTCGAATGTCGATCTCTGGCTCTACCGCCTGCCAGTTGATTTTCTCTCCTTTTACGTGCAACGCGGCTAAGCTGTTGAGCATAGCCACCTTGTCCGATAGCGCTGGTCGCAGGCTAGCTAGCCACTGCACGTCTTTAGTGTTTTCTGAGGTGGACGAACAGCCACGGCCCATTCCCAACAGAATCGGCTTTGAGCCAATTTCTAGAAATGTCTTTTCACTGCGAGTAGACAGCGTTCTGATTGCCTCTAGGAAGCGGACAGGCGATCGCACGTGCCGCACCCAATAATCAGCCGTTGCGATTTCGTCTGCCGCTAGCTCTCCAGTCAGCATAGAAATTATCGGTAGTGCAGGCGGATGAAATTCAACAGACTCTGCCACCGATCGAAAGTCCTCTAGCATTGGCTCCATTCGCGCAGAATGAAACGCATGAGAGACAGCGAGCGGCTTGTGTTTGATCGACTGCTGTTCTAGCTGCAGGGATAGATGAACAATCGCCTTCTCATCTCCTGATATCACCGTGCTCTGCGGCCCGTTGACCGCTGCAATCTCGATATCCAAACCAGCGATCAATTGCTCGCACTGCGCCGCATCCGCCATCACCGACAGCATCGCGCCCCCTGCTGGTAGCGCCTGCATCAGCCGCCCCCTTGCCGCAATTAGCCTCAGTCCAGCTTTGGGGCTAAATACCCCCGCCACGCAGGCCGCCACGTATTCACCCAAGCTATGGCCCAATACAACAGCAGGCTGAACGCCCCGGGACTGCCACAGCTTCGCCAGCGCATACTCAAAGGAAAATAGAACAGGCTGAGTAAACTGAGTCTGGTTGATCGCCCTCTCTTCGGAATTGAAAAGAATTTTCAACAGATCGACATCGTCCGCCGCTAGAATTTCCGCGCACTGGTCCAAAACGGATCGAAAGATGGGCTGAGTCTCGTACAGCTCTTGGCCCATGCCAACGAACTGTGAACCCTGTCCGGTGAATAGAAAGGCAATTCCTTGCTGCTGACTGACTCGCCCCTCAACTACGCCAACAATATCCTCCTCATCGGCTAGCCAATCTTGCAACTGCTCTTTTAGCTGTGGGGCAGACTCAGCAATGAAAGCCAGTCGATGGGAGAAGTGCGATCGCCTAGTATTCGCCGCCGCGCACAGAGCCTCCAGCCCAATCTCCTGACTTTCCAACAGATCCAGATAGCCTTTCACCAACGCTCTCAAAGCGGTTTCATTTCTCGCCGAAACCGTCAGAATCCGCGCCGAAGCAGGCACAGTTTCAGTTTCATTAGATTGCGCCTCAACAGCGGCTAGCACCGTGTGGGCGTTCGTTCCACCAAAGCCGAATGAATTGACCCCGATTAGAGCGTCAGTAGGCAGAGGCGCGATCGCATCTTGTACCCTCAGCCTTAGCGCAGCAAAGTCAATCGCCGGATTTGGCTGCGAATAGTGCAGGCTCGGCGGCATTTCCCCATGCTTCAGCATCAGCGCCGCCTTGATTAGTCCGGCCACACCTGCCGCCGTCTCCGTATGGCCAAAGTTAGTCTTCACCGAGCCAATCGGGCAAGCCTGACCCGGTCCACGACCCACCGACAGCACCGCCCCCAGTGCCTGAGCCTCAATCGGGTCGCCCAGCTTCGTCCCCGTGCCGTGCGCCTCTATGTAGCTGACCGCCGCTGGATCAACCCGCGCCAGTCGATACGCCTCTTCTAGCACGGCTGTTTGCGCCTCCGGATTGGGCGCAGCCATCCCTTGACTAAATCCGTCCTGATTGACCGCGCTACCGCGAATCACCGCATACACCGGATCACCGTCAGCACACGCTTGCGACAGCGGCTTCAATACAACAATTCCCGCCCCCTCGCTGCGTACATAGCCATCCGCGCTCGCATCGAAACTCTTGCAGCGGCCCTCCCCAGACATAAAGCCGCCCTTAGAAAAGCCCGCCGTCACGGTCGGCAGCAGCAGCACATTCACCCCGCCCGCCACCGCCAGCTGCGACTCCCCCGTCCACAGACTCTGACAGGCCAAATGCACCGCCACCAAAGACGAAGAGCAGGCCGTATCCACTGCCAGACTCGGCCCTTTAAAGTCAAATAGATAGGAAATTCGATTGGCCGCGATACAGTTTCCTGTTCCCGTCGTCGCATACGGGTCGTTCACTGGCTGCTGCCACAGCATGATCGAATAGTCGTGCGTGCCGATGCCGATGAACACCCCTGTTCTAGAACCCCGTAGCGTCTCGGGAATCTGTCCGGCATCTTCTAGCGCCTCCCACGTCACCTCTAGCAGCAGTCGCTGCTGTGGGTCCATCGTCGCTACCTCACGCGGTGCAATGCCAAAGAACTGCGGATCGAACTGGTCTACCTGGTCTAGGAAGCCACCCCAGCGAGTGTTTGTCTTATTTGGGATGCTCGGATCTGGGTCATAAATTGGATCCACCTCCCAGCGAGAGGGGGGCACTTCTGTGACGCTGTCTACGCCATTGCGAAGCATCTGCCAAAAGGTGTCGGGCTTATTGGCTCCACCTGGGTAGCGGCAGCCAATGCCAACAATTGCAATCGGTTCGAGTGAGGATGGACTAGCGGATGAGCCAGCGGATGAGTCAGTAGACGAGCCAGGGAACGGGCCAACAGAAGAGCTAGAAGCACTCATACAGATGTGATGTGTCAAACTTCTCTATGTAGTAATGCTGAGAGATAGACGATGTCAAGATGGCCTGAGCCAATTTTGAGATCTCGATCACAGTGAAATCTGTTGCTGCCAGGTAGACAGCAGCGCCAAAACAGCGCGTTCCCAGTCGTAATCAGTCACGTCCTGCTGGCCTTGCCGGCCTAGCTGATGCCGCAGGCGCTGGTCTGAGACTAGCCTTGTCAACGCTTGCCCGAAGCTTTGGACGCTCTGAGGTTCGAACAATAGACCGTTCTCCCCATCGCGAATGTGAGTGGTGACCCCGCCTTTTGCGGGTGCGATCGCCGGAATCCCAGCAGCAAATGCTTCTAGCACCGTTAAACCCAGCGTTTCTTTCTCAGATGTGGTCACATGAATATCGCTGTTGACCAGTAGCGGTGGGACGGCTGCTGGAGGAATGCGCCCTAGCAAGTGAACCGACAGCCCTAGCGGCTGAAGCGCTGCCAGAATCTGGTCGCGAAGGTCTCCATCGCCTGCGACTAGAACGGCCACATGGCTTTTTAGGTGCGCATTTTGAGGATCGTTTGCCCAGGTGGTGAGCGATCGCAGCGTAAACCCCCAGCCCTTATCTGGCGTCAGCCGCCCGAGAAATACTAGCTTCGCCTTCCTCTCTATCCCCTCAATTCCGTACGTTTTAGCAAAAAAGTCAGGAGCGCGCCTTTGCGATCGAAATGCCTGAACATCTACGCCTAGATAGCGATCACACAGTACATTCTGTATCCTCATCTGCTGCATCTTCTCCTGCGTCACCGGGCTAGCCACCAGAATGGCATCATACGCATGGAACACAGGCCGAATAAACAACATCGACCCCCACTGCAACCCAGAAATCAAAAAGCGCGGCAGCGGCAGAAAGTCCTCAATATAGTCAATAAAATTCGTGTGATAAAAGCCCACACAGGGAACACCATTGGCCCTAGCGTAGGCAACACCCGGCGCTTTTAGCATCCCTAAGAAAATCCGATCCGGCTCATCGACATGCACTATCTCCGGCGCAAACGCTGCTAGCTCTTGATTCAAAACCCGATCCGCCTTCCGGCTTAAGTTCCGCTCAAACTCAACTCCCATAAACGGCTCACTTGGCAGGTTCACCACCCGCACCCCCGGCAGAATCTCGCCCTGATAGTCCTGCCAGTTCGGATACACCGCCGCCACCGCCCGATAGTCCGGGCACAGAATTAAAACTTGATGGCCGAGCTTGCTTAACACTCGCACCCGCTGAAACAGTGAGATAGTAACGCCATCGACCACAGGCAAGAAACCGGAGCTAACAATGGCGATTTTCATAGAGATTCGATCCTCCACAAGGTCAGCGCAAACGTGCCTGAAATTAACGGTGGCGGCTGGTAGATCTGAGTCAAGTTTATTAGCTGACTGTCTTCAACTGTTTGTCTAGCCTTCTCTGATGGCGCGAACAAGAAAGTAGCATTTGCTTCGCTCAGGATATCTGTTAGTAACACATTGGGAGAGGCGGTTTCGCTCGGTAGAACGTAGAACGTGATGTCGGGCTCTAGGTCGTAGCTAAGTGAGATGAGATCTTGGATGTAGTGGGGGGTGGTGATTATGTGAGGCGATCGCACTTCATTCAACAGCTCGGTCAAATCCGCGTTGCTCAAGTTTCGGCTTTTCAGATAGGGCGAGGGTTGCGTAATCAGGCAAGAAATCAGACATACGCTCACAAGCAAAGCGGTAACCAGTTGCCATCTTCTAGTCAGCGAGGACTGTTTTGATACTTGAAGGGAAAGGTGATCGCTCAGCAAGTAAGCTACTACAAACAGCGCCACTAGATGAGTCGGCATCAGATACCGAGGGGTCGCCGCTGCCTGTCCGCTTCGCAAGAGATCAATTAGCAGCAAAATGCCGGGAATTGAGCAGGCCGTTGTCAAGACAAACCCCCAAAGCTGGCGAGGCATACGCCGAATAAAAACGTAGGTTGCAAAGGCAATGAGGGTAATCGTCGCTGTCGCTGTCACTACCTGTAGGCCAAAAATCACGGGTCGCTCGGCTACTGGCACGTCAAAGAACAGCACCGCCAAACTGTAAAACCAAGTGCCTAGCGTCGCCCAGACTGGTGTATACATTTGCATCCAGACTGTGTTGCTTTGTAGCCTTTGCCATTGGGTGACGACAACGATGGCCCAAGGTAGCAGCGTCAGGAGAGCGATTGCACTCGCAATCACGTACCTCCCCACCTGCCGCCTGTGCCATATCAGCACCGCCAACCCCTGTCCGAGTACCACCAGTACCGTCAATAGAGAGGTGTACAGCGCCAAGGCTAAACAGACGCTATATCCTAGCCACCATCGCCAATGATTGCTTTGCAGCGATCGCCACAAAAGCTGAGTTGTCAGCAGCAGCAGCAAAATCCACAGGCTATAGGGGCGGGCTTCTTGAGAATAGGCCACAAAAAAAGGCGAAATCGCCAGCAGTGCCGTTGCCATCTTTGCCGTTGCCTTCGTTGTGAATGTCTTGCCCAGTCCATACATCGCAGGCAGTCCTAGCAGGCCAAACAAAACCGATAAGCTACGCATCGCCGCCACCGATCCGCCAAAAATTTCTGCCCAGACGCGAGCTAAAATGAAGTACAAAGGCGCGTGCTCTGGGCTCTGAGCCAATACCCGCATCAGGTTTGCAAACGGACGATTGGCTGGGGTGCCCTCTGCAGACGGTCGAATGGATTGAAACCGCTGTAGCTCTGCCACACTTATCGGCAGTCCGGTAGCGACCTGCTCAGTTACCTCTGCCTGCGTGTAGCCAGACACCCGCATCGAAGTGGCAACCTCGTCTACCCAGTACACTGGCTGTGCCAAGTTAGAAATCCGAAAGACAATACCTAGAGCAATCAGAAAGGCGATCGCACCGTTCCACGCCTGATGTCTAGAAGGGTGATGTCTAGAAAAGGAGTGCCTGGAAGCAGAGACAGGGCTTTGTTTTTCCATAGGGTTCTTTGGTCGCGTCTCTCTAATTACGTCCCTGTTTACGTCTCTATGATGATGAACCGTTTTATCTGACCCATCATGATTGGCAAGCTAGCAATCTAGGCGAAGATTGCAGCAGTTTTGTTCAGCGTAATTTCTTCACATGCCTTTTAAGCCAAAGCAAGTTAGCGCCGCCTCTAATAAATGCGCTTCCCCCTCTCGAAAGCAACAGTTCGGAATGGCCCTACTACTGTTCTGCATAGGATTTTTCAGTCAGTACTCATCGGTCAGCGCACAGCCTACCTCTCCTGAGCAGACCAGTGCCCAGACAGAAGCCACTACAACAGAAGCTACTACAGAAGCTGAGACAGAAACAACAGGACCGATGATCGTAGGGGTGAGTCATTTGCCGCCCTTTGCGATCGCCACCGACACCGAAGATGGCAAAGACTGGGACGGCATTGGCGTTCACCTATGGCGAGAAGTCGCCGAAGCGCTAGACATCGACTACGAATGGCAAGAGGTTGCCCCCGCAGCCGCCGTTGATCAGGTGGAAAGTGGCGCTATCGACATCGCCATCACCGCCACCGCCACTGCCCCAGCAGAAGAGCGCGTAGATTTTACCCAGAGCTACTACGTTTCTTCTGTCGGCATTGCGCAAACAGGCCGACGCAGCTTCCTAGACAACGTCAGGGCTGTTCTATCGCCTCGCTTCCTTTGGATCTTTCTATGGCTTTCATTGCTGCTACTTGTCGTCGGTGCCATCGTCTGGCTATTCGAGCGCCGTTCTGACAAAGAAGTTTTTGATCGGGGGCTGACAGGCGGGATATGGGACAGCTTTTGGTGGTCAGCTGTGACTATGACTAGCGTCGGCTATGGTGACAAAGTTCCCAGTACATTTGGTGGCCGGGTAGTAGCGCTTTTTTGGATGATCATGGCAATGGGTGTCGCTGCGACTCTGACGGCCTCCATCACCTCTGTGTTCACCTCGAACAACAGCGGTCAGCTCACCGATGTAGCCGCACTCAAGCAGCTCAAGGTGGGCAGCATAGAAGGCTCTAGAGCCGCAAAGGCGCTAGAAGAACAACAGATCTCCTTTCAGCCTATAAAAACGCCGGAAGACGGCCTCAATGCCATCACCCAAGATCAGCTAGACGCCTTTGTCGACGACGCCTCTCTCCTCAGATATCTCAATCAAAGCCTTCAGACCAGACTGGTGATAGAATCCGCAGGGCTGCAGGCACGTCGCTATAGCTTTGCACTACCCAACGACGCAGAAGACCTAGAAGCAATCAGCCAGCAGGTGATTCAAGAACAAAACGACGCCGACTGGCAGCCCTTGCTCAATCGTTTTCTACCCAAGCAGGGTGGCTAGGATACGCCCTTACTCTTCAGACACAGTTTGAGGCGCTAATTTCTTTTCTAGAAATTCGATGATTTTCCCCGAAACATCCATTTCTGTAGCCTTCTCTATTCCTTCTAATCCAGGTGAAGAATTCACTTCCATCACCACCGGACCATGATTAGAACGCAGCAGGTCGACGCCCGCTACACTTAGGCCCATTGCCTTTGCCGCGCGTACCGCTGTGCTTCTTTCTTCAGGAGTCAGCTTAATTCTTTTTGCGTTGCCGCCTCTATGCAAATTAGAGCGAAACTCACCTGGAGCCCCCTGCCGCTTCATCGCAGCAACTACCCGGTTGTTAATCACAAAGCAGCGCAAATCCGCACCTTTGGCCTCGGCAATGAACTCTTGAATCAAGATATTGGCGTTTAGCCCTCGAAACGCCTCAATTACCGAAGTTGCGGCTTGGTGAGTTTCTGCTAAAACTACGCCAATGCCCTGTGTGCCTTCGAGTAGCTTGATCACCAGCGGCGCACCGCCAACGATGTTTACAAGTCCCTCAATATCCTTGGTTGAGTGCGCAAACCCAGTGATCGGTAGACCAATCCCCTCTTTGGAGAGAATCTGCAGGCAGTGGAGCTTGTCTCTAGCGCGAAGGATGGCCTGTGAGGTGTTGGGTGTAAAGACTTCCATCATCTCAAACTGACGGACGACGGCGGTGCCATAGAAGGTATTGGATGCGCCAATGCGAGGAATTACGGCATCGAAGTCATTGAGGTGACGACCCTGATAGAGTACCTGAGGGTTGTGCGCAGTGATGTTCATGTAACAGCGCAGATAGTCAATTACCTCGACGGTGTGACCGCGACTTTCTCCGGCTTCTTTAAGACGGCGGGTTGAATAGAGTGAGGAGTCTCTTGATAAGATTGCGATTTTCATCTTTGGGTTGCTTTCGGCTTTTTCGGCCTTTAAAGGTTTGAGTGCGGGCTTGGCTTTGAACGTAGGATCTGCCGGAATCGACGAGGAACTTTTGGCGCAGGGCCTGTCTGCCGAGAAGCATGCGAAAGCCCATCACATCGCGATTGGTCAAGGTCAGCTCAATCGGCCAGGTGTGTTGGTTGAGCGTGACTAGGGTTTCGATCACAGGACGTGATTCGCTTTGTCCACCGGAGTTGCGCACGGTTCGAACGTCTAGCAGCTTGGCCTCTGCTGTGACGATTTTGTCTTTGCTGCGCTGTGAGGGATGGACGTTGAATCGGACGAAGTCGGTATCGCCCTTTTTGAAGTGCTCGATGTCGAAGGCATGCAAGGCCGACGAACGCGCGCCTGTATCGATTTTGACTTTGACGCTGGTCACACCCAATTCTGGTAAGGCAACTCGTTCTCGCCAGCCGACAACGGCCAAATTAGCAGCGGCCAAATCAGCAGTGGCCAAATCAGCAGCAGATAAACTGGAATTCTCTGGGGCTGTCATGATAACTAGGCGGTCATAATAGGCTAAGCTGCGCTCATATGGGCATACCATAGGGCATATTGGCGCTAGAGCTAGTAGCCCTTAGACAGGTAGGGATGTACTGTAACAGCAGCGTCGAGTGCCTATTCATTATTACCACTTTAGAAACAGCTACAGAATATAGCTGCTCTAAGAAAAGTGTGTAGTATATATTTACTAGCTGACGAACTGCTATGAAATCTCGTATTCCCGATCCGTCTCGCCGCAGGGCTATTCCGACTAGGCGCGATCGCACCACCCGCACCACTCGCAGAGGGCCCTACCGCTCGCCCTTCATTAGAGCCTTTCAGCTATTAGCCATTGCCACTACAGGTGGCGCAGTCATGCTCGCTAGCCTAGCCGGACTGGCCTTTATGCGCTCTGGCGGTCGCTTTATGGAAGGGGTCAAAGTCGCTCTCACCCCCAAGCCACCCGAGCAAACCGTAGATATCCGCACCGTTGTCGTTGAGCAGGTCCGCGAAGTCAGCGAGCTGACGACCGCAGTCTTTACGATGGAAGCAGTCGTCCCAACCCAGAGCAGCCGCAAGCTAGGCGAATTTACCATCGGTGAAACCAGTCTGCTCTATGTCGCCTACGGAGAAGTGCGAGCAGGCGTTGATCTAGAGGATTTGACTACAGCAGACGTCACCGCCTCAGAGGCGGGTCGCAGTATCAGGCTAGTTTTGCCACCGCCCAGAATTCTCGGCACCGAGCTAGATGTCGATCGCTCATCTGTCTATGACTACAGCCGAGGGCTGTTTAGCCTGGGGCCAGACACCGCGCCCGAGCTGCAAGAGCTAGCCCAAAGAGAAGCTAAAATAAAAATTGAGCAGGCCGCTTGCGAGCAAGATATTCTCGAGCAGGCCAGTGATAGAGCCGAGCTAGTCGTAACCCGACTACTGCAAAGCGCCGGATTCGAAGAAGTCATCGTCGAAAACTCGCCAGCAGCGGACACAGCCTGTAACGCATCCAGTTAGCAGTCCAAACTTATTCGGCTCAAGCCTGTTCAGCCCAAGACTATTCAGCCCAAACCTATTCAGCCAAATCGACAGGCGGAATGATCACCCGATCAATCGCATGAATAACACCATTGCTAGCAACGACATCCGCATCGACTATCTGTGCGCTGTCGACACTGATTGCTCCGTTAGCTTCAGTTTCGTCAGCGCCAATAGTGACAAAACTTCCTTCTACAGTGGCAATATTACCTGTCTCTAGATCAGCAGAGAAAAAGGCCCCAGGCACCACATGGTAGGTCAATAGCTCTACTAGCGATTCTTTGTTTTCTGGCAGTAGCAGCGCCTCTATAGCCTCTGCCGGTAAAGCGGAAAAAGCCTCATCCGTAGGCGCAAAGACAGTGAAAGGGCCAGCAGAATTTAGTACGTCAAACAGCTCAGCGGCTTCTAGCGCAGTCGCTAGAATGTTGAAATTTTCGCTACCGTCGGCAATTTCAGCAATGGTAGGCATTTCGCTGATAGCGGGGATAGCGTCTGCTGCCGGTGCGCTCAGAGCAGGTTCTGCTGGGGTTAATTCTGGTGAGGCGACCGGAGCCTCTGCTTTTGCCGTACCAGTGAGAGTGGCTAGTAGAGACAGCGCGGCAGCACCAGCTACCGGGCCGAAGGATGAGCTTTTACCGTTTAGATTGTGCATGTGGGTTTTCCTGTAGACATTCTGCGGGCTATTCGCTTTTAGATAGCTTGAAATCAGGTAGGGTTGCTGCGAATATTGTTTAGAGCTTCACAAAGCATAGCAACAAAGACCAAATATCAGAATCTGGCTAGCACTTATCCATGATTAGCAAAGAGCTAACCACAGAGCTAGCCACAGAGCTAGTCACGGAGCTGACGGTAGAGCTAGCTATAGATAGATGCTCCGTTAGCCAAGAAGCGTCACCATAGGAGCTATTGTCAATATCGGAACACCCGAAGGATTCGAGCCAATGCTAGAGCTGCACCAGTTTGAAGCGTCTCACTATTGCGAAAAAGTCCGGCTGATCTTGGACTACAAGCAGCTGCCCTACAAAACAGTTGAAGTTGTCCCAGGCGTTGGCCAAATAGACCTTTATAGACTGTCGGGCCAGCGTCAGGTCCCGGTTCTAAAAGATGGCGACGAAGTAGTGCCCGATTCGACTGCGATCGCCCGCTATCTAGACAAAAAATATCCCGAGCGCCCCATCATTCCCACCGACTCCAAGCCCAAAGGACTGTGTCTGATGATGGAAGCCTGGGCCGACGAATCCATCGGCACCAACGGCCGCAAAGCGATGATTGGCGCGTTCAACCAGCACCCTAACTTTCGCACCGCGCTGCTGCCCGTCTCTACCCCAGAAGTGGTCAAAACTGTCGTCGGTTCAGTCCCTGGCGATCTGCTGAGCCTGATCGGAGCTGGCGCCGGATTTGGTGGAGAAGCTGTCAAAGAAGCCACTGACATTTTGCGACAGGATCTAGAAGCGCTGTGTTTGCTCCTAGAAGAACAGCCCTACCTATGTGGTGAAACGCCTACGCTGGCCGATTTTGCCGTAGCTGGTCTGTCAATGTATCTAAAGTTCCCTTCAACGCTGTATGTAGACCTACCTGCGGGCATCGCTGGCAAAGGCGTGCCAGGACTGGCAGATGCGCCCGAATACGCATCCTTTTGGACATGGCGCGATCGCCTCTACACTGACTTTCGCAAATCTCGCAGCGGACCCACCGCCACCGCCCCAGCAACTGGCAGTGGCCCCGTCGCTATCGGCATCGATTGATGACAACTACCGCTGAGCCCTCCACAGCAACGCTAATCGCCCAACTGTCTGCTTTTCTTGGAGAGGACTACTGCATTCCCTGGCAGTCTGTTGAGCCTGACAAACAAAGGCAAATTGCCAAAGCTACGGTAGGCTCACCTATCTGCCTAGCGCTACCTGGCACAGTAGACGAACTCTCCCAGGTAATGGCGCTAGCTGCTCAGCGCAGCTGGCGAGTGCTGCAAATGGGTCAAGCTAGCAAGCTCGGGTGGGGTGGCCTAGCCAAAGAAACCGATATTGCCCTGAGCACGGCTAGGCTAAATCGAATTGTAGACCACGCGATCGGCGACTTTACTGTGACAGTAGAGTCCGGGACCAGGCTGGCAGACTTGGCGGCAGTACTTGCAAAGGAGGGGCAGTTCTTAGCGGTTGACCCCGCGTTTGCAGATACGGCGACCGTTGGCGGCATCGTGGCGACAGCAGACACGGGTGCTCTGCGACAGCGCTACGGCGGCCTTAGGGATATGCTGATCGGGGTGCAGTTCGTTCGGTACGACGGTCAGCTAGCCAAAGCCGGTGGCCGCGTAGTCAAGAACGTCGCTGGCTACGACCTGATGAAGCTGATGACCGGTAGCTATGGCACGCTTGGTATTCTGAGCGAACTGACGTTTCGGCTGTATCCTGTGCAGGCCGTGTCTAGAACAATAGTGCTAGATGGAACAGTAGCTGCCGTTGCCAATGCCGCCGCCGAGATCAGGCTCTCAGGACTGACTCCGGTTGCCTTCGATATCGTGCTAGCCGAGTCAGCAAATCGAGAACATCCTGTGAATTTAGTCGCTAGGTTTCAAGGCATTGCCGCAGGCGTAGAAGAGCAGAGTGAACGATTAGAAGCGATCGCAACCAAACATCAGTTAGCTGTGCAGCAGCTAGATCGATCAGCAGACGCCGGGTACTGGCAGCAGGCAGCAAGCTGGGTACGCCCTAACACGATACTCTGTAAGGTAGGAATGAAGCCGAGTGCGATCACCCCCTTACTAGAGCAGCTACTTAGCGATTCCCGTCAACCAGGGCAAGCAGCTGCCTTTGGCACACAAGCTAGACTACAGGGCAGCAGCGGACTGGGGTGGGTGCAGTGGGAAGCATCGGCAGATCCGACTGAGAGCGTGGCACAAATTGAACTAGCGCGGTCGCACTGTCAGCAAAACGGCGGCTTCCTCAGTCTATTGCAGGCGCCCGCTGCCATAAAGAAATCAGTCGACGTATGGGGCTACACCGGCAATGCCTTACAGGTGATGATCGATATTAAGCAGAAATTTGACCCGCAAACACTGCTCAGCCCCGGTAGGTTTGTTGGCGGTATCTAGAACTATTTCTTTTGATGTAGACCAGTCCCAGAAAACCGATTCCAGACTCTATCTACAGTAGTAATCTCGTACCGAAAAGATGCTTGCTAGATCAAGTTACCGCCTCGAACAGTTACGATCTTTAGGCTAATAAATGCAATTTTTAAGGAGAACCTTTCCTATGAGCATGACTCTGAGTGTTCCATCAATCAAATGCGAAGGCTGTGCCGACACTATCACCAAAGAAATTAAGGTCCATGATGACAGTGCCACAGTGAACGTAGACGTCAGCGGTAAAACTGTCGAAGTCGACTCTAGTATGTCTGAGGAGTCAGTCAAACAGGCAATCACAGCAGCCGGGCACGAAGTCGCCTAACGGCCCAAAAACTAATGGCTCCAAAAACAATCACCGTTCGGTGCCCACAGTGCCAGCAGGTATATATCGACTGGTCTATTCCTGCTGTGGGCATTGCCACCACACCTGAGCAAAGGCCCAGTACCGTCTGTTCCAAATGTGGAAATCGCTCAGTCATCGAAGAACTGAGCGAGCAAAATGGTATTTTGACCAAAGCCGCAGAACGGTAGATACAGCCTGGATAAAAAGCTAAATGGAGCCAAGATGAACAGGGCGGATCGGCTTACTCGGCCAAAGGCTCTGACCCATCCCCGATTCCCTCGTCCGGCTCAACCGGAATTGGTTCACTTATCCCCTCAACCGGCTCTTCAACTGGCTCCCCTGTTGGCTGATCTACATTTGGGATATCTGGTCTGACATCTTCTTCGATCGCGGGAAAGCCCAGCGGTGAATTAGCAGTAGGCGCACCGCTGTTATTGGCGAGCAGTTCCGCCTCTTGCCGTAGCGAAGCCGCAGAGGCAATCTGGCCCTCTTGCTCTAGCAGGTCTGCCGCCTTCAGATAGTCAGCAACCACAGAATCAATCACAGGTTCAGGCAGATCAGCAGGGCTAACGATTTCTACTGTAGAAGTGATGTAGGCCAGATTAATACGAGACTCGGCCCGGCCCAGATACGCACCGGGATCGGTATCGTCTAGTGCGATCGCCGCGCTATATGCCTCTATCGCATCAGCAAAATCTTCTGAGACAGAAAAGTTGTAGGCACGGCTAAACACCTGCTCGTACTCACTAGACGGACGCACCTCAATCTGATAGCTGCCACCAAATCCAGAAAAAGAGCTGGCGATCGCGCTGTAGGTTCCCCCCTCTGGCAGCTCAATCACAATCGTAGAATTCAAAGTACCGCCATAGTCGTCATTAGAAGTCAATTCCTCACCGTCTGGACCTCTTAATACCAGCATCGGATCAAACTCTTCGCTCTGTAGCTCGATTGTCATGATCTCTCCCGCTTTGCCCTCGAAGGTATAGGTATCTTCGACCGGTGCTAGCGTTCCTTCTTGCTGTAGCAGCACCTGTGCCAGCGCTGCCTGATGCGCAACCCCAGCAACCCCAGCAAGCGTCACGGCAGCGGCCAATCCCCTAGCGACCTTCTTACCAGCAAAACTTGATAGCTTCTTGCGGATGACTCTCATGGCGGCGGTATTTCCCCTTAGGTCTAATGATTGGATCTAGCTGAAAGCGGTCTACTAAAAACGGACATCTGCGGCATCACATTACTGCATGCACTCGCATTTCACAAATCTAGAGGAGGCTAAAGAGGTTTGTTGATACGTTGTGGGACACTATGGTAGCTGTCTTGAACGAAACACGTAATAGTGTAAAGGATATGAGAAGAACGCTTAGAAGACGAGCCACTATTAAGAAAGCCAGCATAAAAGCCGCCAGTCTCTACCCAACCAGTCTCTACATAACCGGAGCACTATTAACCAGAACGTTATATGGACTGGTAGCCGTTTTCCTTAGTATGCAATCAAGTATGCAACCAGCTCAGGCAAACGCTCTAGAAGAGTTCCCAGCTGATACTGATATCCCCGAAGAGATCCTGCGTACAGAAATTATTGTAGAAGCCAGGTCGCCACTTACAGGCGAATTGCTGACAGCAGCCGAATATGCCCAGCTTCAGGCCAGCCTAGACAGAGAGGGAAGACCGCCGCAGCTCAGTTCGGACATCCGTCAGCTTGTTTACCTGCTGCGGCTGCGACGTATCCT
This sequence comes from Cyanobacteria bacterium P01_D01_bin.1, assembly GCA_039111275.1. GTDB lineage: Bacteria > Cyanobacteriota > Cyanobacteriia > Phormidesmidales > Phormidesmidaceae > Phormidesmis. The sequence continues at coordinate 74,356 of JBCCOH010000008.1, forward strand.
CAAACCGATTATTCCTTTCATTAAAGAAGAAGCTGCTTTGCCAAACAAAAAGCTAGACGAAAAGTCAGACGAAAAATCAGTGCAACATTGAAATTTGAGCATAGTTGCAGTCATTTCTTCTATCAAAGGAAGTTCGCTTAAACAACTAAGCTTTGTTAAGCTAGCAGCTATATCAAATTACCTTCAAAGTTTACGTTTCAAAGTTTACATTAAGTCGGGTCACCTCTATGTCGTCAACGATTGCTCTAGAACAAATTGAGCGAGTTGTAAGAAACCAGCATCACAACCCTTTCGAGGTGCTAGGACCCCACTCTATTGATCGCGATGGTACGCAGGTTTGGGTAGTGCGCGCCTACCTTCCGAATGCAGATATGGCCTGGGTAGTCCGACCAGAAACTCGCAAAGAATACCCGATGACCAACGAACAGCATCCGCAGTTCTTTGAGGCGGTCATTGACGAAGCGATCACTGACGACGAAGGCATAGCCAACTATCAGATCCGCTACAAAAGCGGCGGAAGTGAGCACGTCGCCTATGACCCTTATGCTTTCAAGTCTCCTGTAATTACTGGCTTTGACGAGCATCTGTTTGCTGAGGGTAACCATCACCGCATCTACGAGAAGATGGGTGCGCATCCCATGACTCAAGCGGGCATAGCGGGGGTGTATTTTGCTCTCTGGGCGCCCAACGCTCGCAACGTCTCCGTAATTGGTGATTTCAACAGCTGGGACGGTCGCCAGCACCAGATGCGTAAAGGCAACAGCGGCATTTGGGATTTGTTTATCCCTCAGCTAAAAGTAGGCGATACCTACAAATACGAAGTCAAAAATAACGACGGACATATCTACGAAAAGTCTGACCCTTACGGTTTTGAAAGAGAAGTCAGGCCCGACACAGCCTCGATTGTCGCTGACCTAGACAGCTACGAGTGGAACGACCAAGCCTGGATGGAGCATCGCCGCCAGAGCGATCCGATGGTGCAGCCTATCGCTGTTTACGAAGTGCACTTAGGCTCGTGGATGCACGAATCTTCTGCTCAGCCAGCCAAGCAAGCCGATGGCAGCGATGCGCCTGTCGTGACAGTTGCCGACCTCAAACCGGGCGCTCGCTTTTTGACCTA
>JBCCOH010000009.1:0-75262 GCA_039111275.1 Cyanobacteria bacterium P01_D01_bin.1
GCAAGCGGATTGCCAGTGATTTCTGCGGCTCCTTCGTCTGCGGCATATTCTCGGGTTCTGGAGATGGCCATGCGTAGTAGTCCGGCACTGAAAGGCCCGATTACCAGTAGAAATAAAATGGCGAGAGGGTTGTTGCCTCGGCGTCCTATTCTGGCGACGGGGAAGTACAGTGCGCCGATGGTTAATATGCGACCGAGGTATGTCAGTGAACCGGATAGGGTGCTGGCGACGGCTTGGGTGAGGGTGTCACGGTTGCGTACGTGAGTGAGTTCGTGGGCGATGACGGCGTCTAGCTCGTCGGGTGGGAGGAGATCGATGATGCCTTGGGTGAGGGCGATCGCAGCATGTTCAGGATCGCGCCCGGTGGCGAACGCATTCGGCGAGTCTGACGGCACGATGTAGAGTTTGGGATTGGGAAGATTGGCGCGATCGCACAGCGATTCAATCCGCGCATACAGATCAGGAGCTGCTTCGCGTTCAGTTGGCTTGGCTTTGAAGGCAGACAAAGCCGCTTGGTCAGAGTAATACCAAGAGCCGAAGCTGCTGAAGGCTGCAAACGCCAAACCGTAGTACAGACCCGTCTCATTCCCGACGAGCAGATAGCCTGCTAGCACAATCAGCCCACTTAGCAATACCAACAGTAGCAGCGTCTTTATCTGATTGATTCGGACCATAAACTCCCTTTTACGCACCTTGCGTGTGGCTTCTTGGATTGCTGAATACTATTTAGTCAACCGCAAAACCTTAGTCTCGTCCGTCTTCCTCGGGTGAGATTTGTTTTCTTAAAACTCAAATCGCCGATCAGATTCTCTATGAGCGGCTAAGCCGTGCTACCCATGCTAATTCTGATGGATCTAACGCTGGTACGGGTGCCACCTCATAGTCTATTGCTAACTCTAAAGCAGCTTCCTGATAGGTCTGATTGAGTAAAGCTGCTAGGTCGACCACGGGCTCTACATCCTCTTCGCTGAGCGGCAGTGGAAAGGGTGGAATGGCATCTTGGAGATCAAAACAATACTGAGCAGCGAGGCGTTCGGGCGCTCGGCTGACCAAGATTCGATAGTCAGACTCTCGCCCGCCTTCTACTAACATGGGTTGTCCGGCTCTTAGCAAATCAATCTCTATTAAATGCGTCTGCGTCGCCAACAGGCGCTGCCTTTTGTCTAGGTACTGTTTTCGCCCTTCTCCAGCCTGCTTATTTTTCGGAGAGAGCAGTTCTACAACCGTGACCACACGCCCAGAACCCACTTCTCTAATTTCTAGATAGCGATCGCTCACCTCTTGCGGCATCGGGACACTCACTATCTCGGGCTGACTGAGCACGGCAGTCTGTCTATTAGCCTGCGAATCAGTCTGCTGCGCATACCTTTTTTCGAAGACTGCTGTGTCTGAAATACCAACGAGGATGTTGTCTACATAGACTCGTTTTTCTACAGCGACTCGGTACTTTGGGTTTAGCTGTGGGTTGAGCGATCGCATCAAAGCACCCAGCAGCCCGTAATGCACTTCCGGCCAGATTCCAGGATTCTCAAGATATGGGTCCATGCCCGGAAACGCTGGTCGATTAGCCATAGTTTACTAAGCTTTAGTTCACTGCCCTTTTGTATTCACATTCTAAACCTCTCGTTCATGACTGATAGCACTAGCCAAAAGATCAAAAATCGCTTCGGACTTAGCAGTTAATGCTAAGTCCGAAGCGATTTTAAAAATGAATTATTCTAAACAGTCTTGGCTTCAAACCTTGCTTCAAAGACGCCTAGATTTTACCGCCTGCTGCCTGCAAGCGAGCGCGGGCTTTCTTCAAGGCTTGATTGGCTTTGAGCGTACCCTGACGGTCGTCAGCAGATAGGCTGCTCGCCTTTTCTTGGGCTTCTGCATAGGCTTTCTCTGCTTCGCCTTGATCGATACTGTCACCGCGTTCTGCGCCGTTGACTAGGATAATCACCTCATCCTCATCGACTTCTGCAAAGCCGCCCGTGAGTGCGATCGCAGTCCACTCTTTCGCGCCTTCAGTAGAGCGCACCCGCAGCACACCCGTATCTAGCGCTGTCAGCAAAGGCGCATGACCGCCCAAGATGCCGAGCTGACCCGTAGTACTAGGCAGAATCACCTCTTCCGCCTCGTCATCCCAAACCGTTTTATCAGGCGCAACCACACGCACGACTAAAGACATAACTTTCTCGAAATAATGTTGTTAAGGAGGTAGCTCTATCGAAGCATAGTTCGACAGAGCTACATGGGCGTTACTTGGCAGCGTCTGCTTTCATCTTCTCAGCTGCTTCGATGACTTCCTCAATGCCGCCTTTTAGGTAGAAAGCCTGCTCAGGAATGTCGTCTAGCTCGCCATCTAGAATCATGTTGAATCCTTTGATGGTCTCTTCTAGCGTGACGTACTTACCAGACATACCCGTAAAGACTTCTGCCACGAAGAAAGGCTGAGAAAGGAACTTCTCAATCTTTCTCGCCCGAGCAACAGTCTGACGGTCTTCTTCAGACAGCTCGTCAAGACCTAGAATCGCAATGATATCTTGCAATTCCTTGTAGCGCTGAAGGGTGGATTGAACCGCACGCGCTGTGCCGTAGTGACCTTCGCCAACGATGTCTGGCTGAAGCATAGTAGAGGTAGAGGCCAAGGGATCTACAGCTGGATAGATGCCTTTAGAAGCCAGCGCCCGAGATAGGGTTGTTGTCGCGTCTAGGTGAGCAAATGTAGTGGCTGGTGCGGGGTCAGTCAAGTCATCCGCAGGGACATAGACCGCCTGAATGGAGGTAATCGAGCCTTCAGTCGTAGAGGCAATTCGCTCTTGCAGATCACCCATGTCAGTACCGAGGGTGGGCTGGTAGCCTACCGCAGAAGGCATTCGACCTAGCAGCGCAGATACTTCGGAACCCGCCTGTACAAAGCGGAAAATATTATCGACGAATAGCAGCACGTCTTGCTTGTTCACATCGCGGAAGTACTCGGCCATAGTCAGCGCCGAAAGCGCAACGCGCATACGAGCACCCGGCGGCTCGTTCATCTGACCGTACACCAGAGCTACTTTTGACTGGCTCAGATCGTCTGCATTAATTACGCCAGACTCGATAAATTCGTTGTAGAGGTCGTTTCCTTCACGAGTGCGCTCGCCTACGCCGCCAAATACAGAGACACCACTGTGCTCTTTAGCGATGTTGTTGATCAGCTCTTGAATCAAAACGGTCTTGCCTACACCCGCACCACCAAAGAGGCCAACTTTTCCGCCTCGTCGGTAGGGAGCCAGCAGGTCTACAACCTTGATACCAGTCTCGAATACAGCGGGCTTTGTTTCTAGGTCGACCAGCTTTGGCGCCGGTCGGTGAATTGGTAGCGATGACTCTGCCTCAACCGGGCCTTTCTCGTCTACAGGCTCACCTAATACGTTAAAGATGCGGCCTAGCGTCGCTTTACCCACTGGAACGTTGATCGGACCGCCCAAATCCTCGGCCTCCATGCCGCGCACGAGTCCGTCAGTAGAACTCATCGAAACGGCGCGAACTTGAGAATCGCCAAGTAGCTGCTGCACTTCGCAAGTAACTGCAACTTCTTGGCCAGCAGGGTTGGTGCCCGTCACTTTGATAGCGTTATAAATCTTTGGAAGTTCGCCGTTTGGGAACTTGACGTCTAAAACTGGGCCAATAATCTGAGTGATGTAGCCGGTGTTTGTTTTCTCTGCGGTGGAGACCATTCGGTGCGCCTGTCCTACGTTTTAGCTGATACCGCGCCTAGGTGATCCAACCAAAGCAACTCAGATGCAACTGCTCAATTCAGATCAACTTGCGCCATATTCAAGACTATCACTAAAGAGAAGGATGAAGTATGAATGATGAACTTCTCCTTCTCTTAGTTCGGTAACCCGCACTGCTTGTCCTGTTGCATTCGTCTGGTCAAGTTCGATAAATTAGCACTCAACAGCAGAGAGTGCTAACTCTTGCTTTTTACTATCGGACTAAAGCCCTAGCGAAGATCGCAACTGATTACTTTGCTGGGCTTTAATCATGTCGGCATCGGCGATCGCGCTCGTCCGGCATCAAGCACAAAATTATATTTGGATTCACAGCGGAGAAGTCACAATGGCAGCTATCTCTTTAGGCAAAGCAACACTCAAGCCCTTGGGCGATCGCGTATTCGTCAAAGTCAGTGAGTCGGCAGAACAGACTGCTGGCGGCATTATCCTGCCTGATGCGGCTAAAGAAAAGCCTCAGGTTGGCGAAATTACAGCCGTTGGCCCAGGCAAAGTAGACGACAGCGGCAGCCGTCAATCGATGGATGTGAGCGTAGGTGACAAAGTGCTCTACTCCAAGTACGCAGGCACTGAGATCAAGATGGAAGAGGGCGAGTACATCTTGCTTTCTGAAAAGGACATTCTGGCGACCGTTTCTTACTAACTAGTTGCTCTTTAGCTATTCGCTCAACTTGTTCATTTCACTAACCCCTATCTACAACTATGGCAAAACGCATCATCTATAACGAAAATGCCCGCCGTGCGCTGGAGCGCGGTATGGACATTTTGTCTGAAGCGGTGGCAGTCACCCTCGGACCCAAAGGACGCAACGTCGTTCTAGAAAAGAAGTTTGGCTCTCCTCAGATCGTCAATGACGGCGTGACGATTGCCAAGGAAATTGAGCTGGAAGATAACGTCGAGAATACGGGCGTTGCCCTAATTCGTCAGGCGGCGTCTAAGACCAACGATTCGGCTGGTGACGGGACTACGACTGCGACTGTACTAGCGCATGCAATTGTCAAAGAAGGCTTGCGTAATGTAGCAGCGGGTGCGAATGCAATTGCACTCAAGCGCGGTGTCGATAAGGCCACGGCCTATCTGGTTGACAAAATTGCTGAGCAGGCAAAGCCAGTGGGTGATTCTAGTGCGATCGCTCAAGTCGGTTCTATCTCTGCGGGCAACGATGACGAAGTCGGTCAAATGATCGCCAGCGCTATGGAGAAAGTAGGACGCGAAGGCGTTATCTCCCTAGAAGAAGGTAAGTCGATGTTCACCGAACTCGAAATTACCGAAGGTATGCGCTTTGACAAGGGCTATATCTCGCCTTACTTCGTCACTGATCCTGAGCGGATGGAAGCGGCTTTTGATGAGCCCTACATTTTGATTACTGACAAGAAAATTGCCCTCGTGCAGGACCTTGTGCCTGTACTTGAGCAAGTTGCTCGTGGTGGTCGCCCTCTGTTGATCATCTCTGAGGACATTGAAAAAGAGGCACTGGCTACGTTAGTGGTCAACCGTTTGCGCGGTGTGCTGAATGTCGCTGCGGTCAAAGCGCCTGGATTCGGCGATCGCCGTAAAGCGATGCTCGAAGATATCGCCATCCTCACAGGTGGCACGCTGATCACCGAAGATGCAGGGCTCAAGATTGATACGGTTACGCTCGAGCAGCTGGGTTCGGCTCGCCGCGTCACCATCACCAAAGACACCACAACTTTGGTCGCTGAAGGTAACGAAGCGGCTGTGAAGACTCGCTGCGATCAGATTCGTCGTCAAATCGATGAGTCTGACTCTAGCTACGACACTGAGAAGCTACAAGAGCGCTTGGCTAAGCTCTCTGGTGGTGTGGCCGTGATCAAAGTCGGCGCTGCCACCGAGACAGAAATGAAGGACCGCAAGCTTCGCCTAGAAGATGCGATCAACGCAACCAAGGCCGCTGTAGAAGAAGGCATCGTTCCTGGTGGCGGTACGACCCTAGCGCACCTATCTCCTGGGCTAGAGTCCTGGGCGACTTCTAACCTAGAAGGTGAAGAGCTGGTCGGCGCGATGATTGTGACTCGGGCATTGACTTCACCACTGAAGCGAATTGCCGAGAACGCAGGCCAAAACGGTGCGGTGATTGCCGAGCGCGTCAAAGAAAAAGACGCTAGCGTCGGCTACAACGCAGCGACTAACGAGTTCGTCAACATGCTAGAAGCGGGCATCGTTGACCCGGCAAAGGTGACTCGCTCTGCGTTGCAGAATGCGGCTTCGATTGCGGCAATGGTCCTGACTACAGAATGCATCGTGGTCGATAAGCCTGAAGATGACAAGGCTGCGGCAGGTGCTGGTATGGGCGACTTTGACTACTAGAAGCAGTCTATCTCTAATCTCAAAGTCTAAATTGTGAAACCAGACGGTCTATCTTTTGATGGGCCGTCTTTTTTTGGATGTCGATGCTACGTTTTAAACAGGCAAGGTTATTTGAAGGACGAAAGCCTTGAATTGTGAAGCTCCCAATTTCTTGATATGACGCCCGATGATTTGACTAATGCTCTGATCGCTAAATTTGGTGAGGCTGCTCAGCACTCTCCGCCAGATGCTTGGCAGGTAGAAACGGACAAGATGCGGTTGATTGCGATCACCAACCCACCCCTACTAAAGCTAATGACGCCAATCATGCCGATTGCCGAAGCCCAGTCATTCATCACTCAGATGCTAGAGGCCAACTTCGACCAAACGGGGGAAGCCCGCTACGCCTTCCATCAAAATGTTGTCTGGGGCGTTGCTCAGTTTGACTTCGAGACTTTGACCCCGCCGCTGCTAGAGAGAGCCATCGATCGGTTGACTGAAATGAAGTCGCAAGGCGCAGACATCTTCTTTTCTCGCGTAATGGAAACGCAGATTACGCAGATTATCACCGCCGCCAAACTACAGGGCCAGTCTTTAGAAGACACTATCAAAACGCTAGACCGCTTCTACTCAGAAGGCATTATGGGTGAGATGGGCGAGCCAGAGTATCAAGATAAAGCCATGACAGCTTGGCGAAAGCAGCTAGAGCGGCTGTGGCCTACTGTGAATATCGACAAAGGTCAGGGATCATGAGTAGCCTTGTCGAGCAACTGAAAGAAGACTATGCTCGCTTTCCCAAAGACCAGACCTACAGCCTCTATGCAGAAGATGTCAAATTTAAAGACCCACTGAATTCATTTTCTGGCGTGAACCGCTACCGTTTGATGATTGGGTTCATTGCTCGATTCTTTCACGATATCGAGATGGAGCTACACGAGATCGAGCAGTCTAGTCCATCGCTAATTACGCTTCAGTGGACATTAAACATGAGTCCACCTGTACCTTGGTCTGCTCGCCTTTCTATTCCTGGACATACCCAGCTGGGCCTGGACCCACAAGGATTAATCAATTCTCATATTGACTATTGGCACTGTTCTCGCCTAGACGTACTCAAACAGGCGTTTGGACAGTAGTAGGGCACCCATAGCCGGGGTATAGTTTCTGACTGGAATAAGGCAGTCCTAACAATCAAAAAACTGTCCAGTTTAAAGCAGTAACTTCTAAATCAAAAAGCATAAGCCGAGAGTCATTTTCTGATAAGAAGGTGCGACTCTCGGCTTGTTCTGTTCAATTAATAGAAATTCTAAATGAGCAAGTCTTGAACGTTAGGCAGATACTCAGCCCATCTGCAACCATCGCTACAGTAAAGACTAGTAGATTACTAGCTAGTCCAGCCGCTCTCAGCCTGATCGTTGACGTAGGCGGCAACATCTTCGATTTGATCAGCCGTTAGACGACCACCGAATGCAGGCATAGCGTTTTTGCCATTAGTGACCTGATATACGATCGCACTGATGTTATGTTCTGTGCCGTAGCTTTCTAGGTAGGTTTCTAAGGCATCTTGCTTCAAAGTCTTGTTTCCCTGCACAACGTTACGGCCACCCGCGTGACAGGCCACACAATTGTTCGCAAACACTTGCTTACCTTGTGTGATATCACCGGCGTAGGCAGGTGATATGGCTAGTAGCATCGCTCCAAATACAAAGCCTACTACTGCCGCTATAAAACCTTTCATCAAAATTGTCCTCTCTCAATTGTCGCTTTCACTTTAGAGAGGGAGCTATCGGCAGGTCAAAAGACAAGCTGTCTTCTAGACAGGCGGTAGATTGTTGTAGTGAACACACCCATCACAAGGACCAGCTGGATTGATGGCGCAGCGCACCAGTTCTGAGCGAGCGTTGTATGTACAAGAAACATCGCCAATTACCCATATCCCGTTAAAGAGAGTTCTTTCTGTTGGGATAAGCGCTTCTTTGACATGAACGACTGCCTTGTGTAGATAGTAGCGGCCTAGCTTGAGCTGGTATTGGTGGCGGCGCACTAGAATCTGATAGGTCTGGCCCTCGATATCGACAAAGGTACCAGGATAGAGGTTGCGATCCATTGGAACGTGACCCAGCACAGCCTTGGTATCACTAAGGACGATATCGGTAGGAAGTGCTTTTTTATCCATAAGCTTTTTCTTGATCGGCTGCTTCGTATGGAAAGCGCATCCCTTAGCGTCTGCCAAGAAATGCGCTTTTGTTTAACTCAATGGCTCATCTATTGAAACTCAAAAGTATTACTTTTTCGCTTCCTGACGCTCTTTGGCTTCTTTGATGACGTCTTCGGCGACGTTCTTTGGACATGGCGCATATTGACCGAATTCCATTGAGAACTGACCGCGACCAGAGGTCATAGTGCGCAGATCGCCGATATAGCCAAACATCTCGCTCAGCGGAACGTCTGCTTTGATGCGAACGCCCATTGGGTTAGAGCTTTGGGATTTGATCATGCCGCGACGACGGTTGAGGTCGCCAATGACATCGCCCATGTGATCGTCTGGGGTGAAGACGTCTACGTTCATAATCGGCTCTAGGATCTGCGGGCCAGCTTTGGGGAAGGACTGGCGGTATGCAGATTTGGCAGCGATTTCGAAGGCGATCGCACTAGAGTCAACCGGGTGGAAGCCACCATCTTTGAGCGTGACCTTTACATCCACCATCGGATAGCCAGCCAACGGTCCCTTCTCTAGGCTAGTAGCAAAGCCCTTCTCAACCGCAGGCCAAAATTCACGCGGTACGTTACCACCTGTGACTTTTGATTCAAACTCAAAGCCAATGCCGGGTTCGCCGGGCTCGATAGTATAGTCAATCTTCGCAAACTGACCAGAACCACCCGACTGCTTCTTATGCGTGTAGCTATCGTCTAACAGACGAGTAATCGACTCGCGATAAGCCACCTGCGGCTTGCCCACTTCGACTTCCACGCCGTGAGTCCGCTTAAGGATATCCACCTTGATATCGAGGTGTAGCTCGCCCATCCCTTTAATGATAACTTCACCACTTTCCTGGTCAGTCTCTACATAGAAAGAAGGATCCTCCTGAACCATCTTGCTAAGTGCAAGACCCATTTTCTCGGAACCACCTTTTTGCTTCGGCTCGATCGCAATCGAGATCACTGGATCGGGGAAGACCATTGGTTCTAGCGTTGCCGGGTTCTTCGGATCGCACAGCGTGTGCCCCGTCTGAACATTCTTCATGCCCACGATGGCGACAATGTCACCTGCCTGGGCGGTATCGATTTCCTCGCGGGAGTTAGCATGCATCTCTACAAGACGACCAATGCGCTCGGTCTTGCCTGTAAAGGTGTTGAGAACGGTATCGCCCTTGCTGATAGTACCGGAGTAGATGCGGGTGAACGTCAGCGCACCGTAGCGGTCGTCCATAATCTTGAACGCCAGTGCGCGTAGATGCGCGTCAGGCGTGACTTTTGCGACTTCGCCAGTCTCGTTCCCTTCGAGGTCAACTTCGGGCTGAGGCTTCACTTCAGTTGGGTTGGGTAGGTAGTCGACCACCGCGTCCAGTACGTTCTGTACGCCCTTATTTTTGAAGGAGGATCCGCAGAAGGTAGGGAAGAAGGCCAGCTCGCGAGTCCCTTTACGGATGCAGCGCTTGAGCGTATCAATATCAGGCTCGGTGCCTTCTAGATAGGCTTCCATTACCTCGTCATCCATCTCGATTGCCGACTCGACCAGCATTTCGCGGTACTCGGCGACTTTCTCCACCATGTCTTCAGGAACATCGGTGAGTTCGTAGTTCATCGGATCGCCAGAATCATCCCAGATCCAAGCTTTTTGGGTAAGCAGATCGACCACGCCGACAAAGCCATCTTCGATACCGATAGGCAGCACCATGACTAGAGGCTTGGCCGCAAGAATGTCTTCTACCTGCTTGATAACGCTGTAGAAGTCACCACCGGTACGATCGAGCTTGTTGACATAGATAATACGAGCAACTTTCGAGTCGTTAGCGTAGCGCCAGTTCGTTTCGGACTGAGGCTCTACACCGCCGGATGCACAAAATACGCCGATACCGCCGTCAAGCACCTTGAGAGAGCGATAGACCTCGATGGTGAAATCTACGTGCCCTGGGGTGTCAATAATATTGAGCTGGTGGTCGTTCCAGAAGCAGGTGGTCGCCGCCGACTGAATGGTGATGCCGCGCTCTTGCTCCTGATCCATGAAGTCTGTGGTTGCCGCACCATCGTGAACCTCACCAATCTTATGGATCTTACCAGTGAGCTTCAAGATTCTTTCAGTCGTGGTGGTTTTACCTGCATCTACGTGGGCAAAGATACCGATATTGCGGTATTTGGTCAGGTCTTTCATGGTGATTCTGGTTAGTTGAGTGGTAAAAACTGAAAGCACACCACAAAGCCATATGAAAAGCTATGCGGTGCTTACAAGTACGGTGGATATAAGCCTCACACTCTTTTGCTGAGCGCTGAAGGCGGCTTAGCGGCGATGGCCAACCCTCAACAGGATGCCGATAATCCGGCGCGTCAGGTAGCTCTGTAATGCTGCTAATACATCTGGTAATGGTACCAACTGTTAAACATTGTAAATTATATTGTGTGGCTCGTGTCAGCGGTTTGCCTTTTGGCAGGTGCGGGTTCTACACCCTAGCTTCTGTGGCCACGCCAAACCGTTCCCTTTCAGTGCTTCAAGTTCTATTGGGACACATCCGATGAACTAGTTTTGTTCGTCTCATGAGTTCAGCTATCGGGCGGCCTCGACTATCGCTTCTGGCTGCGCTCTATAAAGCCGGCCTCTAGCCGGCCCAAAAATCTTGTCTCGGCTGATTTCGACACTGCTGATTTCGACACTGAGTTCCAAACGCAGGTGGCTACGTGAACAAATTGTCCGCTTAGCGCTCCAGCATCTCCGGCCGATAGTTTTATCGAAATTCTTCCACAAAGATAATAGGCGAATGATAAGGAAGCCATTCTGTTTTACAGAGGTTGCTAGAGGAGATATCTGTTAGACTAGTGAACTTGAACAAGGGACAATGTCTCAGTAATATATCGACAATATATTAATGCGCTGTAGGATTAATGCGCTGTAGGGGCGTAGCATGCTACGTCCCTACGTGATGGCACGTGATCTACTGGGTTTCCCTGACGACCAGTTCGTTGTATTTCGTAGATGGTATGGCCGATTCAAAAAAATCTCGTTTCTCTTGGGTAGGACAGTTCTTAGCCTTCGTCCCCGGGAAAACGTCTGAGTATCAGTCAGCTTTTATACAAGTCATTGCTGTTGAGAGCGGAACTGCTGGTGAGATTCAAAGCTGCCAAGTCAAGCTGGACAAGAGTATTCGAGAGACGGTGGCAAGTTCTATCAAGCCTCGGAGCTGGGTCAAAGTTACCGGGAAGGGCAAGCTAGATAAGAAAAGCGGAAAGATGAAGTGGAAAGCAGAAAACATAGAAGTAATTTCCCTACGGATACTTGCTGATGTAAAGGCTGAAGCGGAGGCAGACGCAGAAAAGATAAAGGCGGAAGCAGCACAGGTGGAAGCAGTATCTCGGGCTCCTCGACTAAAGCTAGTTTCTCCACCTAGGACAGTAGTAAAGCAAAAACCTGCAAGGATACTAGTCTGCCAAAAGTCTAGCTGCCGCAAACGAGGCAGTCAGAAGGTCATTGATGCGATGGAATATGCGATCGCACAAGCAAACGCCAGCGATCAAATCACGCTCAAAGCAACTGGCTGCCTCAAGTGCTGTAAGACCGGACCAACTGTTGTTGTTCTACCTGCCAGCAGCAAGCACAAGAAAGAAAACAAAGAAACATACAGAAAAGTAACACCGAAGTCTGCAAAGAAGATTGTTGCGTCTGTGCTTTAATCTCCGAGTAGGATGGGAAAATCGAAGATAGACTGTAGCAGCGATGTTCAAAACCAGTGACTATTCATAGTCCGCATGACTTGATGCAACCAAAGACTTCACAACTTTCCCCTTACCTAGCGGCAATCGGGCTACTGGTAGCACTACTGTTCATATTTTCTCTTTCGTTGACTCGCGGTTCAGTTTCATTGAGCTGGGCAGAGTTTGCTGCGGCTGGGCTACGACAGGGCGATCCGAGATACCAAACTATTGTGTGGGATTTGCGACTGCCCAGGGTGATAGCGGCGCTGCTGGTGGGCTCATCTCTAGGACTGTCAGGAGCGCTGCTACAGGGAATGCTGCGAAATGGTTTGGCAAGTCCTTTTTTGCTGGGGATTTCGGCAGGGTCCGGGCTGGTGGCTGTAGCTATCTTGGGTCTGGGCATCTGGCAAATCTGGCTGCCGCTGGGCGCTTGGCTAGGGGGCGTAGCTACGATTATTTTGGTGTATTTTGTCGCGCGAACGGGCGCCGGAATCTCGATTGAAAGGCTTATTCTAGGTGGGGTAGCGCTAAGTACTTTGTTTGGGGCGGTGCAGTCTATGCTGCTATTACTATCACCGGATGGTCAGGCGCAGGCGGCGCTGAGCTGGCTGATTGGTAGTTTGAATGGTCGAGGCTGGCAGGAGATTACAGTGGCTGGGCCGAGTATGGTGCTCTCTTTGTTTGGTGGGTGTTTGCTAGCAAAGCAGCTTAATGTGCTGAGCTTGGGGGAAGACCTGGCGGTGGGATTGGGAACTTCTTTGATGCGATCGCGTATCCTCATTGGCGCAATGGCTACCTTACTGGCTGCCGGAGCCGTCAGTATTGCTGGACTTGTGGGCTTCGTGGGTTTGATTGTGCCGCACGGCGTCCGGCTACTGGTCGGCACGGACTATCGTCTAGTGCTGCCGTTCTCTGCGCTGGGCGGTGCGCTGGTCTTATCGGTTGCAGATTTGCTAGCTCGCTTGGGTCCAACAGAAGTACCTGTGGGCATTGTCACAGCTGTGATGGGTGCGCCCGTGTTCTTATGGTTGCTCTATCGTCAGCGCAGCATTTCGGGAGTCTTATAGAGCGTGAATTTAGAACAAAGTTCACAGAACTCACCACTAGAGGCGCAGCAGCTATCAGGTGGCTATGCCGATCGGCGGATCGTAGAGGCAGTGAATCTGACGCTACAGTCAGGAGAATGGCTGAGTCTCGTAGGCGCGAACGGATCGGGAAAGTCGACGTTGTTGCGGTTGCTGAGTCGTATTTTGCCCGCTCAATCGGGCGCAGTGCTGTTAGATAGTAAAGACATTCATACACTTTCTCCTAGTGCGGTCGCGCAGCGGCTGGCCATTTTGCCACAGCAGCAGACATTACCCGCTGGACTGACGGTGCAACAGTTTGTCAGTCTGGGGAGAACGCCGCATCAACCTTGGTGGCAGTGGGATCTAGATGCAGAGAGTAGACGCTGGATCAATCAGGCGCTGGCTTGGACCGAGCTAGGAGCGTATTGCGATCGCCCTCTATCGGAGCTCTCTGGCGGAGAACGACAGCGGGCCTTTCTAGCCTTAGCACTGGCTCAAAACCCAAAAGTCATTTTGTTGGACGAACCCACGACCTTTCTAGATATTCACTATCAACTGCAACTCTTATCACTGCTCAAACGGTTGAACAAAGAACAGCGCCTGTCGATTATCACCGTGCTGCACGATATTAACCTAGCGGCTCGGTATAGCGATCGCATTGCCTTCCTCCGCTCGGGTCAACTGTGGACGGTAGGATCAGTGGAGACTGTACTAAAGCCCGAAGTCATTCAAGCCGTCTTCGAAATTGATGCGGCTATTCTCATGACGCCAGTAGGCCCCCAAATCTGTCCACTCTCAGCTGCGAACTCTAGTACGTGACCGACAGTACGTGACTGACATAGAGTTCTGTGGAGTAACGTGAACATTTGTTAAAAGTAATCATTCTCATCAAATAATAAGCGGACGCCTGCTACGTCAGTCTAAACTACATCAATTATTGCAATTATGACTATGGTTATATAGTCTCGCCTGCTTCTGTAAACTGAATTTTCACCGAAGTTTAAAGGCTCATAGAAAACACCAGAAAGACTCGCATATTTTTTATTTATAGACATTGATTATCAATAATGAATGATGTAGAGTTATTCTGTTGACTTTGTTCTCAGCAGAAAAGCCAAGATCTTTAGACCTGTTGGCTCACGCTGATGTGAATAGAAATTAAAAGGATAATCATGAGTAAAGTAGGGTTGTTTTACGGTTCGACGACAGGCAAAACCGCAGACGCAGCTGAACAGGTTCAAGCAGCGCTAGGGGGTGAGTCTGTTGTAGATTTGCAGGATATTGCTGATGCAGAGGCCGCGAGCCTAGCGGAATACGACTATTTAGTGATTGCATGTCCCACCTGGAACATTGGAGACTTGCAGGATGACTGGGAGGCTGTCTTTGATGATCTAGACGATGTTGATTTTAGTGGCAAGACGGTTGCCTATTTCGGGACGGGCGACCAGATCGGCTACGCCGACAACTTCATGGATGCGATGGGCAAGCTAGAAGAGAAAATTTCCGGTCTAGGTGCCAAAACCGTTGGCTACTGGCCAACTGAAGGCTATGAACACAGTGAATCTTTGGCCATTCGCGACGGTAAATTCTGTGGACTAGCGCTAGATGATGACAATCAAGACGACCAGTCAGAGGCTCGAATCAAAGAATGGTCTGCGCAGGTGAAACAGGCAATGGGTTTGTAGAATCGGAGAATCGTACACCCTATCAGCATGAGCACCGGACCCACCCCGCCGCTGTGCACCACCCCTCCACCGAAGGGGTGGGTTCGATGTGTACGCGAAACAGGTGCTATTCGTAATCGCGTCCCTAATTTCCAGATTAATTTTCAGATTAGATATAAGTTGCTGTAGTGCTCTGCAAAAGCGATGACAACGGTTCAAAGTCTCACGAAAGTTCTACCCGGAGTCTCGGCGCTACCGCTCAACAACAGCGTTACCAAAAAGCGCTGGTATCAGCCGACGTTCTCTCCAGAGCATGGCGTTCTGTTGGTTTTATTGGGTGCTGTCCTAACTGGCGCTTCGCTAGCTCAAACCTGGACGGTTGATACAAGCTTGGCTTGCTTGGCTGCATTTTTGGGGCTTCAGGCAGAGCATCCCTTGGTTGTGCAGGTCAAACGTCGTCGGCAGTGGCGGTTTCGCTACTTGTTTTGGGCGGGGCTGTACGGGACCTTGGCACTGGGTTTGGCGCTCTATCTTTCGCTTCAGTTTCCTGTTCTTCTTTGGATATGTGGCGTGGCCGTGGTCGCGCTAGGCATAGACATTTTTTCAGTTGTTCAGCGCAATCAAAAAGCCGTTGTCAATGAGATTGTAATGTTCAGTTCCATTTGCCTGTCTACGCTGTTTGTCTATGGCGCAACCACAGGAACGATTACGCTTCAGTCTATAGGACTGTGGTTGCTGAACAGTTTGTTCTTCTCGGGGGCGGTCTTTAGCGTCAAGCTAAGGAAGACGAAGACCAGTTCACTGCGCTCAGGGGTTATCTATCATATTGTGGCTGTTGTTCTTGTGGGCGGACTATACGCGTTGGGCTGGCTGTCGTTGTTTACGGCTTTGGTGTATGTGATCGCCCTGCTCAAACTAGCCGTTATCACCTGCTGGCAAAACTGGTATCGCACCTGCCGGTTCGAGCACATTGCCCGGTTTGAAACCTACTTTGCCCTGACCTATACAGCTCTAGCCGCACTCACAGTTCTACCGCCCAAGCTTCCGCCCGCCTAGCTGATTTAGTGTGAAAGCTGAGACCCAGGGATAGTTATAGCGTTTTTCTCTTTTTACGGCATAGGATGCTTCCACCTCTTTCTCTGCAAAATCGCAACAACTGAGAGCATCAGCAGTAAACACGGCGGTTGGATTGACAGCGCACTGCAACGATTCACAATCTGATAGGTAGCGGCAGCGAGAACAGGGTAGCGATGATAAGAAATGCTGTTTTCTTCTACGAGCAATTTCCGTGCTGATTGACTTGCCTAGGTAGTAGCTCATCCAGCTAAACATCAAAAAAGGTGCAATCAAAACACCCAAAAGAAGAAGCGCATTAGAAACAATATCTGCTGCTGACATGACTAGACTTGTTGGAAGATTTTTGTTGGTTATGAGTGATCCCAGTCGGGCTTGATCGACTTGCGGCTGTTGAGATAGCGATCGATTGACATTGCTGCTACGCAGCCATCTCCTGCGGCTACTACCGCTTGCTTGAAGGGGGTATTGCGAATATCGCCAATTGCCCATACGCCATCAACGCTTGTCTCCATCAGTTCATTGGCCTGCACGCCGCCGTCAGCGTTGAAAGCGACCTGCTCGCCGACAAAGTCGGTAATCGGTTTAGAGCCTGTGCTGTAGACGAAAACGCCTTCAACAGGTAGCGACTGACTTTCTGTTGTTCCTTTCTTCTTGATCTGTACGCTATTCACACCGCGATCATCGCCCTGAATAGACATTAGCCGCGAATTTTTCCAGTGCTTTACAACAGGATTTCCCAATAGCTCTTGCACATGAAAATCCTTCGGATCGGGCGCTTTTGTCGTCACCCAGTGGACACTATCCGCAAACTTTGTCAGCACTTGGGCTTCTTCTATGGCTTCTTGATTATGTCCGACTACGGCCACCTCACTCCCTCGGTAGAAAGCACCGTCGCAGGTGGCGCAGTAGCTGACCCCTCTGCCTAGAAATGCACTTTCCCCCTCTACCGAAGCTTTGCGTCCCATCGCTCCTGTCGCCAGGACCAAAGCCTTGCCTACAAAAGTTCCGGCTGGAGTGTAAACCTTCTTTTGCGGACCGCTGACGTCAATGCCAAATACCTGAGCTTGTTGATATGTCGTACCAAACTCGATGGCCTGCTCTCTCATGGCTGTCAATAGTTCTGCGCCGCTGACTTCTCCAGATACCCCAGGGTAGTTGGCGATCTTGTGGGTGATTGCCAGTGCGCCTACTGCCGAGTTCTTATCTAAAATTACCGTTTTCAGGTCTGAGCGCGACGTATACAGCGCGCAGCTACAGCCTGCTGGACCGCCGCCGATGATGACAACATCAAATTCGTGAGTATCCAAAATGAGCTTCCTGTAGAAAGAGACTGGGCTAATAGAATTGTATACCCAAGTTCATAAGTACTGAAGAAAAACCACTTCTGTAGCAGCTAAAGCTGATTTTGGTATACCCTCTTCAGAACTGCTACAGAATATGTGGCTGGTGGCGTTAAACAACATTGAACGCTATCGTTTCTTCTAAATTTATTGATAATTAGAATCAATAACGCTCTGTACATAGCGTAAGTGAATTGGCTGAAGTCTGAGGTTAACTTTTGTTTAGCAAGTGCTAAAAGGCTCGCACTATTTCTGACCTTACGAATCCGGATTAATTGACTCCCCTCTATTCTTACTAACGCGGTTGAATATGACAGCACAGCCGTAGACTCAGTCCCAGATAACAACAGGCAGATAACAACAGACAGATGGCAACAGCTGTTGGCAATAGGAATCAATAGCAAAAGCTGTCGGAGCACAAATCACGGCGGCGCAGGTTTCTAGCCTTTGCTAGGGAGTAGCAGCCTATCTTAATTGATAGAACCGGTGAAAGGCTAAATACTAAGCTTTCAGTTTCCTCATGGACTCCGTATGAATTCCGCCTAAACTCCGATGAAAGCGCTGATACTGGCGTACTGGCAACAATCTTAGAATTAATCGTCGTTAGCTTTACCTGATACCCATTCTCATTTAATATCGACTGAGCAACCGTGAATATTCGGAGGAACTGAGCTTGTTCTTCCTTTCTGTACCTGCATAGGTTGTTGTAGTAATCGGGGCTTTGCTATCGGTGCCGTCGTTTGGCGATCGCAACCAGCCACCCTCGCCATTCTCCTGATTTCTGCCCCCTGAATACCTCCACAAAGTCAACATGTTTCGTCACTTGCTATCCAGAATATTTCTCATCTTATCGCCAGCACTATCTCTACTACTAATTTCTCCTAATGCAGTCAGGGCAGAAGCGTTTGAAGAACCCCTGGGCTCCTTGTCTGTTGTTCAGGTGCAATCAGAATCGGGTTTGTTTAGTTCTCCGCTTAGCCGCAAGCTAGACAAAAGACGCAAGCGACCTACGGGCATACTCCTTGCTCAAACTGAACCACAGCTTGCTCAAACTGAACCACAGCTCGAACCGCAACCGGAGCCAGCAGTCCCTAATCCGCTCCCTGACTCGTCTTCCGCGCAATCGCCGGAGACCGACGATTTTCAAGATGAGGGCGGTCTCATTCTCAATGTGACGGGTACTCGAACCCCGCGCCCTAACCAAATTACCCCGGCTAACGTGACCGTTACAGATTCAGAAGAGATTGACCAAAGACTAATTCGTGACTTGCAGGATTTAATTCGCTATGAGCCCGGTGTATCTGTTCAGAATAACCTTCAGTTTGGCTCTCAAGGATTTAACATTCGAGGCGTTGACGGTAACCGGGTGCTGATCCAGGTCGATGGCATTCGGCTGCCGCCCGCGTTCCAGTCTGGTAGTCGATCTGTGGTTGGCCAAGGTTTTAACATTGGCCGAGACTATTTTGATTTAGAGATTTTGAGGACTGCTGAAATCATTAGGGGTCCGGCTTCTGCGCTATATGGTAGCGATGCGCTAGGTGGCGCAGTCAGCTACTTTACACTCGATCCTGGCGATCTGCTGGATGCGGCAGGGACTAATTCATCGACGGCACTTTCTAGCAATTTCGACAGTGACAACAGCGGTTTTGTCAATACTGTCGTGCAGGCTAGACGCTTTGGCAATCTAGATGCGCTGCTTGCCTATACCCGGCGTGATGGATCTGAGTCGGCGAACCTAGACGACCGCCAAGACAACAATCGCAACAACATTTTGGGTCGATTCGTATACAACTTTAGTGATGAAAGCACGCTAGATTTTACCGCAGAATATTTCGACAATACGTCTGACACCACCACTTCTGAAGAAAACCTAGCGCTGATTTCTTCTACCACCACTGGCTTCAGTGAACAGATTGATACCGATCGATCACGCTTTAGCCTAGCGTACAAGTACGACAATGAAGATACGCCTTTTTTGAACTTTGGTCAGGCCCGTCTCTACTTCCAAAATTCACAAACTACTGAAAACAATGAACGCACTTTTCTGCCCTTCGACTTTCGGACGATGCAGGTAGGAACGCCTGCTGTGCGGGTCACTGAAAACGAACTTACAGACAGAGTGTTTGGCGGTGATGTGCAGTTAGGGAGCCGCTTTGACTGGGGCGCTAGTGAGCATCAGCTGACGTACGGATTGGATTTGTCTAACACTTTTAATGCTCGGCCACGCGATCGCACCCAAACCGACCTAATCACAGGCGTGCAAACCCAAACCGCTATCCCCGACAACTTTCCCACCAAAGATTTTCCTGATTCCAACACTTTTAGAGTCGGTGTCTATCTCCAAGACGAAATCGAAATTCCTAGCGCCAGGCTTAGTATCATTCCTGGCCTGCGCTACGACTACTACAGTCTTAGCGTTGACTCCGATGAAGATTTTGAGCGCAATGGCGCGGTTGCCGCTGAATTTAGCGATGGCGCATTTTCTCCTAATCTATCGCTGGTCTATCAACCCACCGAACAGCTCAGCCTGTATGGTCGCTATTCCCGCGGATTTCGCGCTCCGCTTTACGACGAAGTCAACAGCGGCTTTACTAACCAAATTTTTGGCTATCGCACCTTACCCAATCCCAACCTAGATGCTGAAACTAGCAACAGCTTCGAGCTAGGTATGAGAGGAGACTATCGCCAGATAGACTTTGGGCTCACAGCGTTCTACAACCGCTACAGCGACTTTATTGATTTTCAATTGGTCGATACGGAACAGATCAACGGACGCCCATTCTCCGTTTTCCAAAATGTCAATATCGACAACGCTGAAACATACGGCATAGAAGCCAACGCCGAATACAGATTTAGCCCCGAGCCGCACGGATTTAGTTTGCTCAGCTCTGTTGCTTGGACACTGGGTAACAATCTAACCAACGACCAACCCCTATCGACAGTAGACCCAATTGAAGCAGTCTTGGGTTTAAGGTACGAAGCACCCAGAGATAAGTGGGGTGCGGAACTAATCACTACGCTAGTGGGTGAAGCTAGGGGTGAAGGATTTGAACCAGCCGAGGGACAAGATCCTTTCGTTCCTGGTGGATATACGCTCTTCGACCTAATTGGATACTATCGGATTAATTCAGCCGTTTCTTTGAACTTGGGGCTATTCAATCTGCTAAATAGTGACTACGTTCGTTACTCTGATGTCAGATTTCTAGATGCTAATGAGTCATTATTTGACCAGCGACGCAACCGTTTTGATCGGCCAGGTTTCAACATTAGCGCCGGTGTAAGCTGGCGATTCTAAACAGACAGGCACAAACAACAGAAAATTAGGAGAAATTGATGCTAATGAAATGGCGACAACTTGGGACGGTACTTGCAATGGTGGCTTTAACTGCCTGTCAGTCTACAGATAATACACAGGTAGATAGTACACAGGCAGATACCACACAGGCAGACACCACGCTGACGGACCAAGCCGAGCTTGCTGAAGCCCCCGATGATGAGATCGCCACGGTTACTGCTGAGCGAGTCGTTGCTCTCACCTCTTTGAGCGCCGATCTGATAGCTAATCTGGATGTAGAAAAACTGATCGGCATTCCAGGCAGCCCGATTCTAAATCAAGATCCTCGCTTTGCCGATATCCCGACTGTCAGCGAAGGCCGCACGGAGCCAGATCTAGAAAAGATCATCAACCTTGATCCAGATTTAGTCATTGGAGCGAAGGGCTTTCATGACAAAGCGCTACAGCGGTTAGAGTCTTTGGGCGTAGGTGTGATGTCAGTAAATGTAGACAGCTGGGAGAATCTGCGCAGCTTTACAGAGGCGATCGCCACCTCCATACAAGCAGACGCTCAACCGCTACTAGATAGATACGATGCCTGTCTATCTCAGCCCCCGACCGACAGCCCATCCGCGCTGGTGCTCGTTAGCCGTCAGCCGATACTAGCCCCCAACAAAAATAGCTGGGCGGGGGATTTTCTCGATCAGTTCAATATTCAGAATTTAGCTGCTGAACTGCAGGGTCAAAGTGCCTTTGACGGTTACATCACGCTATCAGCAGAGAAGGTGATAGAAGCTGACCCAGACATAATCTTGGTGGTCGATACCGGTGAAGATTTGCTAGGACAGCTAAAGACAGAACCGTTCTGGAGTCAGCTAACCGCTACGCAAGAGGAGCGCGTCCTTGCCTTCGACTATTTTGGCCTAGTTAATCCAGGCAGTGTTGCCAGCGTCGAAAAAGTTTGCCAGCAGCTAAAAAGCTAGGTGGGAAGAAGCGTCCCACTAATGCAAGAGCGTAGCACGCTAGATGCCTACTTAGCGTGCACGCCAGCATTGCTCCAGCGATGCGATTAACACTGAGCGCGAACTGTCAACTCTTCTAAGGACGCTCCATAGCTGTAGCGCTTCAGTAGGCGTTTTGATCTCTACCTGTAATGGCTGAAATCCGCCGCAGTGACTGTCGATACCTAGATCTTGCAGGCGGTGATAGACCTGCCAGCGGTCCTCACAAACGACTGACACATGGCTAGTGGATAAGCTATTCGGATCTGACGCTGAGCGGATGGGTGAATCAGCTGATTCTGTAGAACTAGAAACTGACACTAAATAAAGATCTCCTGTGGAAGTAGTAGAACAGCAAATTTGCAAGTAGAAGCCATCTCTAAATAAGAAGGGAGGCGTATCCGTGCGCTTCGATTGATAGGCGGTATGGGAAACGCTGTGGGACCTATGTAAATAATTTAAAGCTGCTGATAAAAGTAAGCGGTTAACTAGAAGGTACTTTCAATAACGAAGGCTTAAAGAGAAGCGCCTGCCAATCATCAAAATATCTGATGCAATGACTTGGCATAACGTACAGGAAGCTTTCCGTCATTTTGCGACAGTACCCTTATTGAGAATGCATATCAATCAAACAGGGCTGAACCCCAATAAAATCCAGGGTTTCAGGTTATTGAGAATGAGCTATGATGAATTTGTTAGACACATGCCGCAACGTTTTATCTGATGTCAGCGGCATCTTTTTGTCTCATAAAATTTAACCTCAGAGGATAAAACACTATGGCAATTTCATCTGCCGTACTCGTTCCATTTGGCCAGGTGGCCGACAACGCAATTCTGCTAGAAAAGTCTGTAACAGAGCCTGTTTGCGAGGGCTTGAACGTGGCACTAGCTAGCATTCAAGGTCTATACGTCCAGTACCAAAAGCATCACTTTGTCGTAGAAGGTGCAGAGTTCCTACAGCTTCACAATTTCTTCGAAGAAGGCTACACAGCGACTAGAGAGCATGTCCACGATATTGGTGAGCGTCTAGACGGACTGGGCGGCGTACCTGTTGCTAGCTTTACAAAGCTGGCTGAGATTTGCTGCTTTGAGCAAGAGCCTGATGGTGTCTATGGCTGCCGTCAAATGGTCGTAAACGATTTGAAAGCCGAGCAGGCAATCATTAAAGTGCTCCGTCGCAATGCAGCGCAGGCAGAAAGCCTAGGGGATAGAGCCACTCGCTACCTGTACGAAGGCATTCTGTTAAAAACAGAGGAGCGGGCCTACCACTTGGATCACTTCCTGGCTCACGATACGCTTATCAACTTTCTAAATTAGGTTTCCATAGGCATGATTCCGATTTGCGCTGCATGAGTACGCTGTATTGATGCGTTGACACGAAAAGCTCGATTTGGGCAATCTAGACGAGCGTTCAACTAAAGGTTTACAAACAGAGCAGAGGTCTTTGCGAAAAAGGCTTCTGCTTTTTTTTTGCGTCTAATGTTGCAGCTAAGACTGCAGACTAGCCTTCGTTAGGTGGGGTATGTCGTCATTGATATGGTTATATAACTAATTGATAACTAGTGTCAAGAAGATGGATGGAGACAGATAGAGTCTGTGAACTCTCTTTCACACTCCCCTGGAGAGACTATCTATTTCACAGACGAATATGGGCAGCAGAGCCGCACGCTAAGTCTTTACGCTCATTGACATTTTGAAAGGCGAGCTGATTGTCCTAACAGGAAAACGTATAATGAATCCCAATAGTGTAGTACTGCTTCTGTAGAAATATGGCTGGTTTGAGCGCGGCGCACTTTTGCTGGACGGGAAAATTTTCTGCCTTTGCTTCAGGAAATAAGTCTCCTTATCAGTACCTGGTGATGACTGTCTTATCTGCTGGCTCATCTGCCGACTTATCTTCTGGCTTGTCTCCTGTCGATAGGGCTGATGGTGTGCCCCTAGAAATAGCTGAACTGTATCAGATCAGACTGAGTAAAGCCTTGCAACAGATGATGTATGGCTATCTGGCGCCTCAGGACTGGATTAGGGTGGCTGGAAAGTGCAGAGCGGATAGAGTCACAGGAGAGCAGCTTTGGCAGGCGAGCGAGATTGTAAAGCTCTCATCAGCACAGGTGCTGGGCTTTCAGGAGCACATACATCAGAAAGGACATATACAGAAAAACGTCCTAGAGAAAAACGTTCTAGAGCAAAGGGTAGGCGTTGACAACGTCGGTAGATCGGGAAGAGCGGCTGAATCGAACGGGGTAGAAAAGCCCGTTCCAGTGAGAGTTTTGGTCTGTCAGCAGTCTGGCTGTAGGCAGAGAGGCAGTGCGCAGGTGAGCCAGGCAGTTGCAGAGGCGATCGCGCGATCGCCCCACCAAATCAACATCACCCTCACTGCAACTGGCTGCCTCAAAAACTGCAAGCTCGGGCCGAATATGGTCGTTGTCTCTAGCCATCAAAACAGTCGCACAAAGTCAGCGCGACACACCAGAGTGACGCCCAAAGCCGCTAGTGAAATCATTAAAACTATTTCTTCGGCTCACTAGCAACGATTAACTGAGGCGTAGCACTGCTTGAAAGTGGCTTCGGACAGTAGCCTTTGGCGAGCACTCCACACAATATGGCCCTTCCGTTCTAAAGACTTGATTAGTCTGGTAACCGTCACTCTGGTCATGCCAGTAGACTCTGCAATCTCTTGGTGAGTTAGCTTTAGATCTATCTGATGACTGTTGCCAGCCCGGTGGCCAAAGCGCTCTGCTAGCCAGCAAATCAGCTGTAGCAGCCGCTCTTCCGCTTGCTGACAGTGCGCAATCTTCAACAGCTCATTAGACTGTCGCACCTGTGAGAGCAGCATCTCACGCGAAAGTCTATAGCCTATATCCAAGTACTCTACCTCTACAGTCGTCAAACACTCCGCAATGTATGGATACGTTTGCGCAATCGGATAGCCCACAATGTCTCCTACCGACCAGAAGCCAATGGGTACAGGCTCGCCTTGAGAGTCATAAGTCAGCGTGCGAATGTATCCCTTGTGAATTTTCCACAGACTGTGATTCACAAAGCTCAACTGATTCTGACGCTTGAGCTTGACTAATTTTGGAGTGGTCTGAGGTCTCCTTTGTGCGGTAGGCAGTTGAGAATGTGTAGAAGATCTGCTTTGAGCATGAAGCGGCCTAAATTCGGTTTTGAGCATAGGTGTCTCTTGTAAACTTATCCAGGCGAGAGGGTTGCTATAGATGCCTGTTTTAGGCATCTGCTTTGGACGTTTGTTTTAGATGAGTGTTCTAGTTGAGAGTGGCTGAACGACGAGCCGCCAAAGATTGGCTAGTAGGGATATCTATCAACTCTTGTTCTAGAAAGTGAGGTATACAAGAGTGCGAGCCAGATTCTGCAGCGGTCTTGCTATCAGCTATTACCTCGAGAGACTGACTAGATGTCTGGCCAAGCGTTTGCTCAGGCGTCTGCCCAGGTGTCTGCACAGGTGTCTGTGGGGAAAGCCCAGACCAATAACTACTAATAGCTTTAGCGACTGCCTGATAGTGATAAAAGTGAAAGAAATATTGACCATCAGGACAGTGCCAAAGCAGATCGCCAGATTTTAGCCACTTTTGCCAGGGCTTCGCCTGACTAGGCGCTGTAATTTCGTCTTTTTCTCCGTTGCAAATCAGTAGAGGGACGGTAACGCCACCTGATTCAATATGGTCGCTGTGCGTTAGAGAGTGCAGTGTGAGATTGCTATCGAGATCTTTGGCCAGTAGATGAGTCAACGCTCTTGCAAATCTAGGGGCTTGCTCTCCAAATAGCAGTCGAACCATCTGACCTAGGATAATCTCGCGGCTACAGGGAATGAGCCGCCGTAGCGCATAGTAGTGTGCCTGCCAGTTGACGGCAGGTTGATCGCCTACTGACAGCAAGGTGAGCGAAGCGACATGCTGCGGATACTGACGAGCATAGAGCAGTGCGATAGTGCCGCTGACCCCATGACCGATCAGATGGACTTTGGGCGCAGGCTGACCGGTTGGTAGAGCAGGGCGCGATCGCAGATATTCATGCAGCGCTTCGACTACTGCCGTCGCCGAGCAAGGCTCATCAATAGTCTGACAGTACTGCCAGCGTCGGATGCTTCTACCCTTTGAGAGCCGACTCAACAGCCGCTGATCGAAACACTTTAGAGATGGACTCACAGACAACCAAAGCGCCTCAGTCTTTCGATACATAGGGTCACTCCTTGTTGAGATTAATACTCAATAAACAATTATATGAAGTATACCCCAGGATTTACCTATCAGAAAACATTCTCATTAGTTTTGTTGAGAGAATTTATGCATCCCTTGGGTAGCAACGCTTCTTTTCTTTACCAGGGTCTACAGGCAGACCTCTGGCCAACGGGCCAGTCTGCCATTTATCGCTATGGCTGCTTGAATGGAATCATATCTATTGAAAATGGATTTCGTTAGGTGTTTGACTAGCGGTTTCGCAAACTAAGGAAGACGCCGACAGATAGCACGCCCCCGCGTAGAAACACAGCCTTACAGCGGGTCACGTGTACTACGCTCCTACCCAATCCGTCTACAGTTTCTGCTGCTGGCGCCTGCATTTCTGGCAGATTCCGTACAGCGTCAGCTGACAGTCAAGCACATGATATCCAGCCGCTTTCGCTGTCTTTTCACCAATCTGGGACACCGAACTCTCAGAGAATTCCAGCGTTTGATTGCAGTGCACGCAGACAATGTGGTGATGATCTCGCAGCGGTCGATTGAGTTCATAGTGCTTATGGCCTTCCGCTAGTTCTAGCTCGCGTAGCAGTCCCATATAAACCATCAGGTGCAGTGTGCGATACACCGTAGACAGGCTGATGCGCTCGCCTTCTCCTTCTAAGAGGGTGTGCAAATCCTCAGCGCTGAGATGTTCACCCTGCGTCAGCTCCATGAATATGCTCAAGACCTTCTTTCTCTGAGGTGTTGAACGATAGCCCCTCGCGTTGAGTTCTTCCTTCAGCGCTGTATCCGACAAAAAAGGCATACCCTATCCGGCTAAACTAGTAATCATTCTTATTTAGGATGACCCAAAAGGTCAAGTCGTTGAGGATAATTCAGACGAACTGCTGCTGATTTTCGCTATTGGCAACACTGAGCTGCTAGCCTTGATATCCGGGCTTCATAGTCTAAAACCCAGATAAAATCGGCGATTTTCTATTTTTTAGAAAGAAGCATTTGTCACTATTCGATGATTTCTATAAGTGCTAGATACTATCTATAGTTGAGGAAAATTAGCGATTGAGTAGAAGCCTAAATCAGAATAGCTATCGGTAGCTGCTGCCATAGGGCAAGTTAGCATCTACCAAAAAGGCTCTGCTGCGCGTGCTGCGTAGTAGAGCCTCTTCAATAATTTGAGTAGAATCCGTTCGGATTGATCGGATGCTGTCTAGATTGGCAGAATCGAACGTTGGCAGGCAGGGCACACCGCATGAATAGAAAGCTGACAGTCTAAAAGCTGATAGCCAGACTTTTCAGCGGTCTTAGCCCCTACTTTCAAAACAGAGTCATTCTTGAATTCGATTGTTTTGTTACAGCGGACGCAGATCAAATGATGATGATGGTGGGGGGCAGGTCGATTGATCTCGTAACGCTTTTGGTCTTCGGCCAGCTCTAGCTCGCGCAAGATTCCCATCCGCGCCATCAGCTTTAGGTTTCGATAGATTGTAGACAGGCCAATGGGATCGCCCTCTTCTTTGAGCAGGTCGCGCAAGTCTTCGGCGCTAAGGTGTCGACCCTCTGGCAAATTCTGAAACGTTTTAAGAATGGTCTCTCGCTGAGGCGTCATACGCCAACCACGTTCGTGCAGCTCAGCTTTGAGGGCGGTTGGTGTGTATGCGACCATATCCTAAGAATCCCCTTGGTGAGAATCAACAACGTCTAACTAATGAGAATGATAGCGAATCGACGACTCGTTTGCAACAGTTGATGCTTATTGAGAAATATATCTAAATAGCGCTTCTGCTGAGGCTTTTGCTGAGGTGTGTTTGGTAGCGCTCTAATTCTTATTTCATCGCTGTTTGAACGCTTTCAGGGAAGCTTCACACGTATGGGTAGGTCGGCCTAGAATTTGATCACTGTCGTAGGTAGATCCCCGGATGCGACTGTCTAACAAGAACCTATTTCAACTGTAGAATCTATAGTCCTGCATAGATGGCGTTGATTGGCGCTGACTGGCGCCGCTCTGATGACTGAGATAGGTTGAAGGCTCTACTGCATACATTTGATTTCTCTAAATGCATGCAGTAGTATTGATGGGATTAGCTCTCGATTGTGCGGATGGTATGCAATGAATGAAGCAGGGTTTGACGCCTCTCGTTGGGACCACTGGCTATTGCTCTTCGGCGCTGTGGTGGGTCTGGGCTATGCACTATGGCTCTCTTGGCAGTGGAATTGGGAAGGCAGACAGAAGCGACGCCGCGATCGCACGTCTCGGCGCATTAGAGCAGAACTGTACGGACCAGAGCTGTCAAAAGCAAGCAGACAGGATTTGCGACGGCTGTCATCTTCGGATCAGACCTTTTCAAATCAGATTTCCTTGAGCCAGATATCCTCGAGCCAGACCGCCTTGAGCCAGACCGCATCAGATCAGACGGAAGAGCAGCTCAAAATTGCGATGCGATCGCGTAATCGCTTCTTAAACTGACGCCTACGCAGAACCAATCAAAAGACACTCAGCGCGCTCTAAACAATAGACAGCAGTCAGTAACCGAACGCTAGAATCAGACGCTAGAGAGATAAGGGTCCATCGATAAGTCTTCAGTCCTGGCTGGTTAACGGCGGTGATTTAGACTATTAATACCTCCGTTTCTTAAGAGTATGTCTCGTTTGCGTTTATTTTCATCAACTCCTATCAAAGCCAAACCGCTGCCCAAACCTCACCTCGAATCTCGCTTCAGCTCCAGCTCTCGCTTCGAGCAGTGGACGAGCGGATTCCCAAGCGGCTGGGCGATCGCAACCTGGATAACGGCTGCATTAGTCTTCCTACCTGTACTCGTCGTACTGGGCAGTATCTTCGCCGATACAGGTGAGATCTGGACCCATTTAGCCGAGACCGTCTTGACCAAGTACATCACGAATTCTTTGACGTTGCTAGTTGGGGTAGCAGCAGGCGTACTGACAATTGGCATCGGTACGGCGTGGCTAGTGACAATGTGTCAGTTTCCGGGTGTACAGATTTTTGAATGGGCTCTGCTGCTGCCTTTGGCCGCGCCTGCTTATCTACTGGCCTATACCTATACCGACTGGTTGGAATATTTTGGCCCGGTTCAGACCGGATTGCGATCACGCTTTGGCTGGGAGCAGGCGAGTGACTATTGGTTTCCCAACGTGCGGTCTGTGTGGGGTGCGATCGCTATGTTCAGCCTGACGCTATATCCGTATGTCTACATGCTGGCTCGAGTTGCCTTTTTAGAGCAGTCGGCCTGCACACTAGAGGCCAGTCGTTCTTTGGGCTGCGGTCCGTGGCGTAGCTTTGCCAAAGTCGCAGTGCCGCTGGCTCGACCAGCCATTATCGCCGGACTCTCACTGGCCCTAATGGAGACGCTGAATGATTTTGGTACGGTGCAATATTTCAGCGTGCCTACCTTCACTACTGGGATCTATCGCACCTGGTTTGGCATGGGTGAGCGCATTGCTGCTGCCCAGCTTTCGGCAATGTCGATGCTGTTTGTGCTAGCGCTGATCTTGCTAGAACGCTGGTCTAGGCGGCAGGCAAAATACTATCAGGCAAACAATAGCATGCAGATGCCGACGGTCTATCGGCTGAAGAGTGTACGTGGAATTCTTGCTTGTTTGGCCTGTTTGCTGCCGGTCGGGCTGGGCCTACTCCTTCCTGGTGGACTACTGGCACTGATGGTATGGAAAAACTGGGAAGGGGCACTGGGTAGCCGCTTTGCTGAGCTATTGACGAACAGCCTAACCCTGGCAGGAATGACAGCAGCGATCGCACTGGTTCTCGCTTTGGTACTGGCCTATGGTCAAAGGCTAGAGGGGACTCGCCCGATGCGGCTGGGCGTGCGGCTATCGGCGATGGGCTATGGCATTCCGGGAGCGGTGATTGCCGTTGGCATTTTGATTCCGGTGACGACACTGGACAAGGCGATCGCCGCCTGGGCCAAGTCAATCTTCGATGCCTCGCCTGGTCTGCTAATTAGCGGCACTATTACGGCGCTAATATTCGCCTACCTCGTACGTTTTCTAGCCGTTGCCCTCGGCTCGGTCGAATCTGGACTAGACAAAATTCGCCCGAACCTAGATAACGCCGCTCGTAGCCTGGGCTATTCTCCAACTAAAACGCTGGTAAGAATCCACGCGCCGCTAATGACTGGCAGCCTGCTGACGGCAGTGATGCTGGTGTTCGTCGATGTGATGAAAGAGCTGCCTGCTACGCTGGTGATGCGACCTTTTAACTTTGATACGCTGGCAGTGCGAGTATATCAATACGCCTCTGACGAACGATTGGCAGAAGCCGCCGCCCCCGCTCTGACTATCCTGGTTGTTGGGCTGTTGCCGGTAATTGTGCTGAGCTGGCAGATCACTCAGAGTCGTCGTATCAGGCAGTCAATCTGAGCGCGTGGAATCTGAGTAATTTGCTAGGGTACGCATAGCATTGGAATTTATAGTGTGTATCAAAGCTTTAATAGCATACGCATACAAAAAGCTTTGCAAACCAGATACTCACCAGTTTTTTGAACATGGCTAACTCTCCTAAGTCTGCGCCTTCTGCTGGCATAGAGGCACCCGGCTTAAAGGAACCGCTGCACCCGCTAAAAGATCCGGTAGCGTGGCTACAGGCTTTTTGGAAGTTTTCTCGTCCGCACACCGTGATCGGCACTAGCCTAAGCACTTTAGCGCTGTTGTTGATTGCGATCGCATCCTCTCCTGAGACTGTCTTGGCGCAACCTGTTGTTGTCGGTTGGATTGTTATTAGTTGGCTAATTGCCTGGGTGGCCTGTCTATGCGGCAATGTTTACATCGTTGGCCTCAATCAGGTAGAAGATATCGCCATCGATCGGATCAACAAGCCGCATCTGCCGATTGCTTCTGGGGAGTTTACCAAGCCGCAGGGGCAGAGGTTAGTGTGGCTAACTGGGATGGGGGCGATCGCACTTTCTATCGTCTCTCAGAACGTTTATCTGATGCTAACAGTTGGCCTTAGCCTGGTTATCGGTACTGCCTACTCTTTGCCCCCCATCCGGCTCAAGCGCTATCCCTTCTGGGCCTCGCTGTGTATTCTAGTGGTGCGTGGTGCGATTGTGAATTTAGGATTGTATCTGTACTTTGCAACAGTGCTGGGGTTGAATGCGGCAGTACCTGCTCGGGTATGGGCGCTGACTTTGTTTGTGTTGGTGTTTAGCTTTGCGATCGCAATCTTTAAAGATATTCCCGATCTCGAAGGCGATCGTCAGTTCAACATTTCTACCTATACCCTACAACTCGGTCAGAAAAAAGTCTTTAATCTCGCTCGCTGGGTCCTCACCAGCTGCTATGGCGGCCTAATCATAGCGGCCCCTTTTTTAGTAGGCATAAACTCTCTCTTTTTGATTGTTGCTCAGAGCATCGGCATTCTTTCTTTCTGGTGGCTCAGCCGCAGAGTCGATCTCGATCCCACACCAGTTAGAAAAGATATTTCCTACCCTGCTTTCTATCAGTTTATCTGGAAGCTCTTTTTCGTAGAGTATCTAATCTTTCCACTCGCCTGCTGGTTGGCTAGCTAAGCTATCGACAACAAACTGCTTGACTCTGAGCAAAAATCAGCTTGTATTCAGCAGTTATTGAAGCGCAGTTCCCCAACCAGATGGAACTCCTAGGCGTGATATCAAAAGGTGGCTGATAGGCAGGTGGCTGATAGGAGACATTACAGGATATCCTTTTGTTTCTGTTGCCACAGGCTAACGCACAAATACACTAAGCTATGGACGCACAATATTCCCCAGTTCAGCATTAGGTTGCCCCAGGTGGCGTCGTAGGTAGGTGTGCTCTCAAAGATAGCGGTCATTCCTTCTACGGGTTTGGGTGCCATCTGATTTACGTTCAATCCGGCGGCGTAGGCTCCGATTGACCAGCGGCTAACCATAATCCAAGAGACTATTCTAGAAGCTCCTTCTAGTTTGAACAGAATGCCAGAAAAAACAATCTGAGGAATTAGGATTAGAGGAAGCGTGCTATTTGCCTGGGTTGGATTGCTAACAAAAGAAGAAATCATCAGACCCAAGCTTGTGCTAGCTAGTAGGGTTAGAAAGCTAGTGACTATCAGACTTAGACCCCAAGGAATTAGCTCCGGCTGCGGAGATTCGAAGGTGAAAATAATCACTAGGACTAGCAGTAAAGTTTGGATAATGGCTAGTCCAGCGTGGATAGAGAATTTGGAGCCTAGGTAAGGAACAAGGCGAAGGTTGACTAAGCGCTCGCGCAGGTAGATATTTGCTTCTTTGACAATGGTCTGAGCGGTGCCGGAGAGTCCGACCCAAATGGTGGCGCAGGTGAAGACGAACAGAACCTGAAGGGCAAGCGGACCTTGCGCAGGATCAACGGGCGTAGGGGGTTCGGCCAGAGGATTTTCAGCTTGAAGAGCGAGGCGGATGAGGAAGACACCGATAGGAGCAGTGAGGAAAAGCAGAAGTAGGCTGAAGCGATCGCGCCTAACTAGCTTCAAATACCGACGCCCTAAAATCAGCCACTGCCGCCAGGAAGACGTCTTTTGTCTTTTGGGCGGTTCAGCAGTTGTTGAATTGCTAGTGGTGCTAAGTACCGACTGTACGTACTGAGTGTGGTCAGGCGAGTTCTGAAACTTCTGCGCCCAGTGTTGAACATTCCTGACTCGTTCGTCGTCGCTCTCGCCTTCGTCTAGTTCGATGTAAATATCGGCAAAGTATTTGAAATCATCAGGCTTATCAAAGAAAGTCATGGCCTTTTTGGGTGGGCCAAAGTAGCAGAGCTGACCGCCGCTGCCCATGAAGACAACGCGATCGCACACTTCCAAATTAGACGTCGCATGCGTCACCAGCACAATCGTCCGTCCCTGGTCTGCTAGCTCTCGTAGCAGTTCCATCATCTTCTTATCCAAACCTGGATCGAGACCTGAAGTCGGCTCATCGAGAAAAAACAACTTTGGATTTGCCAGCAGTTCTACTGCGATACTGACTCGCTTTCTCTGTCCGCCGCTGAGCCGAGAGATGACCGTATGGCGAACGTGGCTGAGCTTGACCTGTTCTAACGTGCGAGTTACCGCTGTTGGAATATCCGTATCGGGTGGCAAGCGCAGTTCGCAGGCATAGGAGAGAACTTCTTCTACTGTGAGATTGTAATGAACAATATCGTCTTGTGGCACATAGCCAATCTCAGCACGGTAGAGATCGAAGTTCTTTCGCAAGTCATCTCCGTTTAACAACACCGTGCCAGAAGTAGTGGGTGCGATTCCCAGCAGCGTTTTCATCAGCGTAGATTTGCCCGCACCGCTGCCGCCGACAATCGCCACGAGTTGGCCTGGGTCAATTGCGAGAGAGACATCGTTGAGGATTGTTTTTTCAGTCTTGGCGTACTTTACTTTGCGCACTAGGTTCAGCGCGTCAACCCGCAGCTGATCGCCTCGGTCAAATATTTCTAGAATGTCGCCACGAAACAGGAGCGTAAACGGCCCGATTTGGATGATGTCGCCTTCTTGTAGTGCATAGGGACGGGTGAGGCGGTGGCGGTTGACATAGGTACCGTTGGTCGAGCGATCGCGCAAAACATACCTCGGACCTTCCCGCTGGATCGATGCATGATACCTGGACACCGAAGGCGCATCTAATGCCATCGACACCGTGTCTGTCACCGCCGCAGGCTCTCGGCCTAATGCCACTACAGAATCCAACCCTCGCAGATTTAACTTTGTTTGCCTAAGCTGCGCGGTGATTGGCACGCTCGGCTGCACAACATAATCCATCAGGATCATATTCTGAGGATTTTGGCCAATCTGGAACTGGGCATTCTTGCTGAGTATCATGCCCGGCTGCATCGTCACCCGCGTATGGTTGATAAATAGACCGTTCGTACTGGGCTTTGCCTGACCGTCGCCATCTTGAATGCGGTAGTACTCGCCTTCTTTGGTAAAGACAATATGTCGCCCCGAAACTACACCCCAGTCCTGCGCTGGCACGACTAGATCTGCCCACGTACTATCTCTCCCTAGACGATGAATAGGCTGCGTTAACTCGAATCTCAGTACCTGACCGCGATTGCTCAATTCAACATAGGGATTAGTATATGAAGTCATAAAAGAAGAGGGAAATTTGTACCTGTAAACAGATATGAGCAGAGATGAGCAAGGTGAATAGACGCGCTGATACTGGAAAGATATCAATAGAAGAGCTACACGTATCTTTAATAGATTTTTGTTTTTTACGAAGGAGAAAGCTACTACAATTCATCAAAAGTAGCGCTGATGCAGTAGTGCAAGATGGCTCACTTGGTTGCACGGCGAGCGCTACATCATATACAGATATTCTCAAAATAGATATAGTCCTTTAATTCATTATTTATCCAGATAGGAAACGTTTTCGATGTCTTCAGAGAGTTTGCCAGAAAACGCTGCTAACGAACGACTAGGTGATATGCCTCTAATTTTGCTCAGCAATCGGTATCGCGTGCTGAGTCTGCTCGGTGACGGTGGCTTTGGCAAGACTTTTTTGGTCGAGGACTTACACATGCCGTCGTTGAAGCGGTGCGTGCTAAAGCAGCTAAAGCCAGTTCAGGACAAGCCTGAGCTAGCGCAGATGGTAAAGGATCGATTTGAGCGAGAGGCAGCGACGCTAGAGAAGCTGGGGGAGGCGCACGATCAGATTCCTCGGCTGCATGCCTATTTTCAAGAGGGCGGTGAGTTCTACCTAGTAGAAGAGTGGGTAGAGGGCGTGACGCTGACGCAGAAGGTGCAGAGCGCAGGGCCGCAGCCTGAGAAGACGGTGCAAGCGGTGGTGGCGAATTTGCTGCCTGCGATCGCCTACGTCCACAGCCAAAAGATAGTCCACCGAGATATCAAACCCGACAATATCATCCTTAGAGCCAGAGACGGGATGCCTGTACTGATCGACTTTGGCGCGGTCAAAGAGACGATGAAAACCGTCATCAACAGCGGTCAGCAGAGCTCTCATTCCATCGTCGTTGGCACGCCTGGCTACATGCCTAGTGAACAAGTCTCTGGTCGACCGATCTACGCCAGCGACATCTACAGCCTTGGCATAAGCGCTATCTATCTGCTGACGGGTAAAATTCCGCAGGAGTTGATGACCGACCCGCAAACGGGCTCTCTTAGCTGGCGAGAATACGCGCCCAATATCAGCAATGGATTTGCTAATTTTCTAGACTGTGCTACCCACGTCAGTCCGCAGAGTCGGTTTGCCACCGTGCAGGACATGCAGTCCGTACTCAATACGCTGATGCTCAACCAAACTGTTGCTTCGTCTGCGCCAGTTGCGCCAGTTCCGTCGCCAGCAACTGTACGACAAACCATTGCTGTTTCACCCATAGAGTCTTTCAGTTCGGGCAACAGTTCGGCCAATCAGCCACTGACTTACCAACCCGACTCAGATGCTTATCAAGGCGGAGCTTACCCAGTAGATAATCAGACGTCCGTGATAAGAATGCCTGTACGGAAAGTCGCGGCGATTGTTGGGGGTATGGTAGGCTTCGGCGTCGTGGTCGGCACGCTAATCGTTACTCAGCGGATACCTGGCTTCTCTACCAGAGAGGATACAGATTTCATCGGCCCAGTTGTGGAAACAGTAGACGAAGTGCCCACTCCTACGGCATCATCCACGCCCATACCAGACTCGAAAACTCTCCCACCCGCGGCACCGCCAGTAGTCCCACCTCCAGCCTCCGCGCGTGATTCAAACGGCTCTGTCGTTGGGCAAGGAGGCAGCAAAAACGTTCGAGCAGGAGCAGGGATTACTTTTTCCGTAGTTGATACGGTGCAGGTGGGTAACCGAATTCGAGTAGTTAATCGGACAACTGACTCGGAAGGTTTTCCTTGGTACCAAATTTCGACGCCCAGCGGAACGCAGGGTTGGATTGCTGGACAGCTAATTCAGATGGATGGTGAGGCTAGGCTACCTTCTCTGCCGACACCAGGCTCCGAGCTATCGCGACCGACGCCCAGCCCAACACCTACCCCAATGCCAACGCCAGTTGATCGGACCAACGCAACGATTGTGAGTGAGGAGTCAGGAAGTAAAAACGTCCGCTCTGGTCCAGGGACTAACTACTCGGTTCAGCACATTGCATATCCGGGTGATCGCGTCATCATCCAAAATAGTTCAGCCGATACAGGCGGCTACACCTGGTATGAGGTTACCTTTCCAAAATCGGGTGCAGAAGGCTGGATTGCTTCGCAACTAGTTAAACGCGACTAGACTAGAGGCAACCTCTGTTCAAAGAAACGTTCACATCCGCGCTCTTCGTCTCGACTTGCTATGTTGTCAAAGTTGTTTGATATCATTCCTCGTCGCTATCGCTTTGTTGCGATCGCCACTGTCACTGCTGTCAGCATTCCGCTGATCGGGCTGACTGTCTACTTGACCTTTCTTAATACAGGCGCTGAACCCGCTGAGCTAGCTAGGACTGATGTGCCCAGCCTCCCGGCGCAGGACGAAAGCACTTCCCTAGAGCCTTCCGAGCTGATTATCACACCTGTTCCGACAAGCCCAGAGTCTGATAATCCGAAGCCTAACGGCTTGAATTCTGTCAGTCCAACGATTGCTGAAGCAAAGGGTTCGCTAGAACCTGTACAGAATCTGCCGCAGCTAGAAGAATACGCGCAGCAGTACGAACCCGTCACGAAATACAACCACTTTTCCTACGACGAAGCCTACGGTGGTGATATCGAATCAATCGGCATGTTCACCCGAGAATTCTACAAACACGAAGAATACCTGCATCATGAAGCCGCTGCTGCCTTCAAACAGATGAAGACTGCCGCTGCCGCTGACTCTATCAAACTTCAGGCAATCTCCGGCTTTCGGACCATTGCCCGCCAATCAGCCCTCTTCCAAGATCAAGTTGTCAAGCTTGGTAGCGAAGCCGCTGCTGCCAAAATTAGCGCTCCTCCTGGACACAGCGAGCACCACACTGGATACGCGGTTGATATCGGCGATCTAACCCTGCCTAATGCTGACATCACCTATGACTTCCAAAACACTCCTGCCTACAGTTGGCTGCTGACCAACGCTCACCGTTATGGCTTCGAGCAGTCCTTTCCTCGAAACAACTTACAAGGTGTCAGCTTCGAACCTTGGCATTGGCGTTACGTCGGCTCAGAAGCTGCTATTGAAGTCTTCGCGCGAGGTCGAGCTGATCTTATCAGTAAGGACTAAAAGATACTTAGACGCCTTGTTGATAAGTAGTTTTGCAAGGGCACTGTGTTCTAGGCTATTTGGATGGAATGATGTATCTCGACCTAGCTTTTACAAAGCAAGTACCACCGTTATTTCTATTGATCTTTAACCAAGGCAGTTTATCACTGCCCATCAATATTGCTGAGCGGGCAGGGAGACTCGTACGAATTAGGCTATCGGTATTGAAAGTGAATACATTTTGGCTTTGCAAACTAGGTCTTTCTCGACAGGAAAGTCGTAATGGAACAACCCGCCAGGTTTCCCAACTGCGAGTATCGAAGTAGTATCCATTGCTGTCCTGCTGAGGCATCGAAGATTTTTCCCTGAGAACTTCGCTTCTTTGTTCGCTCATAGATAAAGGGACAATGTACCTGGATCTTGCTCTAGTGAAGCAGGTTTCACTTCCTCTACTTACTCTTAGAAAAGGCTTGCCCTCATTATCCAATGCAATCGGGTCACCAGCTTCTTTATCAAGATACACAAGCTCATCAGCATGAAGGATAGAGATCTCCCGTCCTTGCAAGCTGGGGTTGCTACGACACGAGAGCTGCAAAACAACTACTCGCCATCTACTCCAGTTGTTTGCATTGTAATAGTACCCTTCAGCACTCTGTCTTGGTAGCGTGCCTTCCACGGTCGAGTTTGGTGAATTTCGTTCCGCGCCTGTGCGGGGTTGTGGCTCCTCTGACAGTTCACCAGTCTCTAAAGCTTGTGCTGGATCAAACAAATCATCCTCGTCGCTGTCAGTCCTGTTAGATTCGACATCATCTCCGTCTTCAAAGTTTTGGACTAACCTATCATCATCTTCTGTTGATTCTGCACCATTACTACTTTCAGAAATCTCCTTCTCTAGACGATATTCAACCGTCTCGCGATTTACAGCAAGATTAATCGTTTGATCCGAAGGTCTATATCCTCGAGCTTCCAGTCTAACTCTGACCTCTTTTCTGGCCGGAATCTCGACACTCATGTACCCGTTACCATCTGTGTACCGGATTATGGGAGCACCATCGAAGATGAACTTGCCTGTTACATTTTCAATGGGTTCTCCACTGTCCATATCAGTGACGTAAAATTTGACAATGACATCTGCTTTAGCGCTTTCATCAGATTCTACAACGGGATCCTGAAGGCTAAGTATTAACTCTACAAAGGTAGAGGACTGTAGTGTGCCAGTGATCAGTAGCACGCTAATGATGATGCTACCGACGACCTTAGGAGAGCGCAACCAATCAAACATAAATCGTGTCGAGTCCAGAGACTCAGTATATTTTAGAGGTAAACAAATAACCGCGAATCTGGAGACAGGCCATAAGTCTTAAAGCTCGACAGTTATTTTTGAAAGCTCAACAGTTATCTTTGACTTAGCTGTGCTTAATTGTAACTTTGGCCCAGTTGAAAAGTCTGGACCATGTTTCTCTGTCTTTTGGCCTGTATAGACTATATACAGCTGGGGTAGTTGGAGAACTATCCTTTGCTTTCTCTAAAGAAAATTTATTTCGAATGACATTGCTACATGCCCATCGTTGCGTAGCCAGAATCTACATAAACCACCTGCCCGGTAATCCCACTAGACAGATCGCTGCACAAAAACGCAGCCGCATTACCAACTTCTGTCTGGGTTACGGTACGCCGCAAGGGAGCTGTCTCTTCAACGTGGTGAATCATATCGAGAATGCCGCCGATGGCGGAGGAGGCTAGAGTGCGGATCGGGCCCGCTGAAATGCCGTTGACACGGATATTCTGTGGGCCTAGGTCGGCGGCTAGATAGCGTACGCTCATTTCTAAGGCGGCTTTGGCAACGCCCATGACGTTGTAGTTGGGTACAACCCGGACGCCGCCTAGATAGGTCAAGGTGACGATGCTGCCGCCTTCTGGCATTAGCTCCTTGGCGCCTTGTGCTAGGCGGGTGAGGGAGTAGGCGCTGACGCTCAGGGCTAGGTCGAATCCGGCACGGGAGGTATCGCTAAACGCGCCAGTGAGGTCGTCGCGGTTGGCAAAGGCAAGACAGTGGATCAAGATGTCAAAGCTGCCCCATTTGTCTTTGACAGTGTCGAAAAGGGCGTTGACCTGATCGTCATCTTGAACATTGCAAGGCAGGAACAGGCTGGGCGCTAGCGGCTCAGTCAGGTCGCGGACTTTCTTTTCGGCGCGGCCTTTTTCATCAGGGAGATAGGTAACGCCAATCTCTGCACCAGCCGCGTGGAGCTGCTGAGCAATCCCCCAGGCGATGGAGCGATTGTTGGCGATGCCAGTCACAAGGGCTTTCTTTCCGGTCAGATCTAGCATGACTCTTTTTATCTAATACTTCGTTAAATGCGCTTTAGGAGCATACTGAAAAAAGGGGATCGCCGGATAGGGGGTACGTTTTGTAGCACTGAACACAAAACGTCCTCGGTGGCATAGGCTTTAGTGTAGGTAGCATAGGTGAGCTTCCCCTGACATTTTGAGGGGTTGCGCTCGAGAAAGTCTTGACTTTTTGATATGCATAGGCCAGTCTTAGCCCTCAAGTCCCTTTCCTTCTTTCATCATGGTCGCAGTTCCCAGTTCGCCTATTGCCGATATGTTTCGCTCTGTTGTCGGCGGAACCCTCCCCCCGGTAGTCGAGTCGTATGAGCGCAATAAGACGATTTTCTTTCCAGGCGACCCGGCTGAGCGGGTTTATTTTTTGACGAAGGGGGCGGTAAAACTTTCTCGGGTGTACGAAGCTGGTGAAGAGATCACGGTGGCTTTGCTGCGTGAGAATAGCGTGTTTGGTGTGCTCTCTTTGATCACAGGCGACCGGTCAGACCGGTTCTATCATGCAGTGGCATTTACCCCGGTTGAACTAATGTCTTTGCAGGCGGACCAGATGAGCGTAGCGCTAAAAGAGCATCCGGAGCTGTCGGCGATGATGCTGCGGGGTCTCTCTTCGCGAATCCTGCAAACCGAGATGATGATCGAGACGCTGGCCCACCGAGATATGGGCTCTCGGCTGGTGAGTTTTTTGCTGATTCTTTGCCGCGATTTTGGCGTACCTGGCAGTGACGGCATCACGGTTGATCTAAAGCTGTCTCATCAGGCGATCGCAGAGGCCATCGGCTCGACGCGAGTCACAGTAACCCGCCTGCTAGGCGACCTGCGTGAGCAGGAAATGATCTCTATTCATAAGAAGAAAATCACGGTCCATGACCCAGTCACACTATCGCAGCAGTTCACGTAAAGAATGCGAGCTGGTAGGGGCATAGAATGCCACGACCCTACTGCGTATCCGCGCATCATAGAACAATCGGTTACTATCTGGATGCGGACGGCTGGGATTTTTTGTGTCCGTAGTAGGGGTGAATGACTGGATTTGTATTGCTGTTTGCGGTGGCTTGTTTGGGCGGTGTGATTGCCACAGTGGGCGATCGCATTGGCATGAAGGTGGGCAAGTCTCGCCTGAGTCTGTTCAACCTCAGACCACGTCAAACGGCTACGCTGGTGAGCGTTGTGACTGGCATGGTTGCCTCTTTTTCTACGCTGATGCTGCTAATTGCCCTAGATAGCCAGCTGCGTAAGGGGCTATTTCAGCTAGATGATATTCAGCAGGATCTCTCCGAAGCTCAGAGCGCTCTAGAAGCGGCGGTGGCAGAGCGAGAGGCGGTAGAAGGGACGCTAGAAGAGTCAAAGCGACTAGAA
This sequence comes from Cyanobacteria bacterium P01_D01_bin.1, assembly GCA_039111275.1. Taxonomy (GTDB): domain Bacteria; phylum Cyanobacteriota; class Cyanobacteriia; order Phormidesmidales; family Phormidesmidaceae; genus Phormidesmis. The sequence continues at coordinate 40,444 of JBCCOH010000009.1, forward strand.
GATGAGGCGCGATCACGGCTAAGAGATACCAATCGATCTTTGCGCAGCGCGATCGCCAGTGAGGAAGAAACGCTCAGTAATCTGGTCGAGACCCAAGCGCAGTTAGATAGCGTCTCGAACCAGATTGGCAGTCTACGCGACGAGATTGGCGGCTTACGTTCGGAGCGGCAGGTGCTGATAGAAGAAAGAGCAGCGGTGCGATCACAAATTGCCCAACGCGATCAGGCACTTCGAGCCCGTGACCAAGCTCTAATCGAACGTGATCGCCAAATTGCCCAACGCGATCGAGAAATCAATGAACGCGCCCGCCGATTAGAAGATCTTCAAGAGCAACAGACTCTACTCACCGAAGAAATTGCTCGCCTAGACGACGAATTTCAAGTTCTGCGGTTAGGGAACGTTGCCATTCGTCGCAACGAAACCCTAGCAGTTACACTGGCCCGGTCTGACTCCGAAGAAGCCGCCCAACGGGCGGTAGAAGCAGCCCTTGTCCAGGCCAATGGAGTGGCCCTACGGGCAATTTGGCCAGGGTTAGACGAAGTCAACGACTTCGTAATTAGTTTTGATACTGAGATTGCCAGGCAGATTGTCCAAGAAACTACAGACACCAGGAGCTACATCATCAGAGTTTCCTCAGCGGCCAACTACGTCGTTGGAGAACCCTGCATTGGAGAGATCTTGAATGCAGATGGTGACCCCTGTTTACAGGTCAACCTGGAAGCACCTGTCAATGAGATTCGATATGATCTTGGTGAGACCGTAGCCTCTGTCCAAATCGATAGAGAGGACCTGGCAGACGAGGGACTAGCAGAGCGCTATAGAGCGCTACAGGTACGCGCCGAGATTCAAGCAAGAAGAGATGGCATCATCTATTTCAACCCAATTGTTGCTAGGGGGTTGAACGATCCGGTTTTGAACTTTTTACGTCAGGTTCAAGCCTATGGACAACCGCTAGAAATTCAGGCAATCGCCAGTCAGCCTACCTACACAATCGGACCGGTCTACCTAGGACTAGCCGCCGTTCAAAACGAGCAAGTGCTTTTCACAACTCAGAATCTGTCAGTGGACCTATCACCTGACGTGCCCAAAGGGCCCGCTTCGTTCTAGCTAGCTGTATTCGTCTGGGTGTGAGCTTGTATGTGAAAATCAACATCGTGCAACAAAAGTTTTCCTAAACAGAGCAAAAGCTCACACGAACATAAAGAAACCAGACTTTTTATCATAAATCCAACGCCATATCTGACAAAATCTTTCAGATGATTACTACTTACGCAAAAGTTAAGTAAATCTTTTATTTCGTGTCTAGAATAAGTCAGCAGCTCTAGCAAACGTCTAACGAAAGCCTATAGATGGCGCTTCTAGATAGAGCTTATAGACGAGAGTTCGCAGACGAAAGCTTGCAGAGCCTCTTATTCCAATCGGCCATTGCTGCTCCTTTACTCACCCGCCTCGGAGCTTCCCTATGAAGTTTGAAGATATCTATCAGTTTTTTGAAGATCCGCCGCCGGTTTATCTCAACAAAGAGCTCGCTGTTTGCTACGTTCTTGCAGTGCTCATCCGCCATGACTCGTACGGCACTGAACTGATTCACGCTATCGAAGAAGATTATCCAAACTATCGGCTGTCCGATACGGTGCTCTATAGCGCGCTCAAGTTCCTTGAAAACCAGGCCGCAATTATGGGCTACTGGAAAAAGGTGGAAGGTCGAGGTCGGCCTAGACGGATGTATCGCCTCCGGCCAGATTGGCAGATGAAAGCCCGCGAGCTAGCCGACCTGTGGCAGCGCTACATGGTAGGCAAACAAACTGCTGCGCCAGCAATCTCTCAAAAGAGCGGCATGCAAATTACCGCAGCCCAAATGCCCTCTTTGCCCACTGGCGTTAAGTACGCTGGTTCGTAGTTAGTTCTAGGCTAGCATTCGGTCGACTAAGACAAATTTCAGCGCTGTGGTGGTTGTCTGCCACAGCATTTCTTATGGGATGTTTTGTGGGAAAGTAAGGGGCGTAGCCTGTGCGGTAGTCCTGACTTGCTGCTCTAATTTCTACCGTTTGTTTCGGAGCCTTTTCCCTGCGTGTTCACTGACCCTACTCGAACGTCTACACTACTGCTCACTAGTCTGATGGTGATTGGACTGGTCTTCTTTATTAGAGCCTCTACCAAAGACAGAATAGAGGTTGCTCAGTTTGGGTCCACTCAGGCTGCTGAACCTTTGCAGCAGGCGGTGATGGCCTACTTTCAAAATCGCGCCTACAGACAAATAGAGACAGTGCCAGACGCCACAGATAGCAAAAAGCCTGTCGCAGCATTGACAGACGAGGCAACCGTTACAGTAGCAGGATTAGTCAGTCCTAGCTGGTTTCTAGCAGTCTTCCTGTCGACTTTAGCAGCAGTAGGCTTCGCTTGCTTGGCTCTAGTGATGGTCACCCTCTTTCCAGACTGGGGCCAGCTGATGTTTGGACTGGTCTTGGCTTCTCCCCTAGCAGGTGTTTTCTATTGGCAAAAGTCCAGCCGCCCCGAAAAGGTAATGTTTAGGGTAGAGGCTGGAGAGACTGAGAACTTTGCTTCTAAATTGACAGTTCGAGGCCACAGAGACGAACTAGCTGAGCTAAGAAATGCGCTATCGTCTACGCTGCAGCCTTGGTAGAAAAAATCACCGGTAGAAAAAATCATCGGTAGAAAAAATCACCGGTAGAAAACTCACCACGAAAGTCTACGTACCCGTAAAGCATGCTTTACAGCAGAGAATTCTGCGCAAGGCTTCTACGTACGCCTTCGTTACGTGTCCTTTTGTATGTGAAAAAATTAGTGGGCAAAAAATCATACGCGCAGAGAAAATTAGCGATTCTAGGTGTCTCTGCACTCAGCACTTATCTCCAGAGAGCGGTAGTCGAGATGGTCGATTGAGCGCTTTAAAGAGGCAGCATGACTGTCCGAATAAGTTTCGGCTGCGTAATTCTAGATGGACATCAAATATAAACAAAGTATCAAATGTGTCTTTAACACAGTACGTAATGCTCTACTATGTGGCTGCACCACGTTGCAATAGATTGATCCGTATTTTCACGGTTTTCTCACAACTGTTCACGACTGCTTTATATCCGAATTCAATTGTGTAGCGACTTATCAAGTCGTTCAAAAATCAATATTGCTAGACAGGTAGCATCCATCAGCCATGTTCAATTTTCATCGGCAGAAACCGTCCGTTCAAGGATTACGTATACAAAGACCACGGGTACAAAGACCACGGACTCAGCACTATCACACCCTGAAGCGAGCACTGCTTACCGCTATGCTGATTTTCAGCAGCGGCTTTGTAATTACAGAGGGTCAGGCAGCCGAGGGGCCAAATACCGAAATAGAGACTAAAGCAGAAAATAGTCGCGTGGCTCAGCTCCAGCAGATCAATCAGCAGTTTGCTGCGACGGTGGTTATTCCTACCTATCAAACGCTAGCGGAGCAGACGTCTCGTCTCGCGCTGGCTAGCGTAACGTTTGAAAATACGCCTACAGAGGCTAATCTGTCGAACTTGAGGGACGCTTGGTTGGCAGTCGAGCTGACCTGGGCTCAGAGCAATGCTTTTGAGTTTGGGCCAGTGCACTCTCTAGGCTATGGTCCGGCGATCGCATCGCCAGTAGATACCACTGGGCTAGATCTCCTACTTAACCAGCTTTCAGAGAATCAACTCTCAGAAAATCAGCTCTCAGAAAATCAGCTTTCAGAAACAGAAGGCAGTGCTGCTTTGGCAAACTACCTTACTGAGGGATCAATTCATCCTTCGCTCAAAGGGTTAGAGGCGATCGCCCACCTCCTCTACCATCCCGAAAAGACACCTGAAAGTGGCAATCGACTGGCCAGTGACTTTTCCACTACCGAGCGGACCTACCTGAATTATCTCGCTGCCGAAGTGCAGACTGCTACTACTGATCTTTTAGAAGTTTGGCAGACCGGGTGGAACAATTATCCCGCATACGCCACGGTACTCGCGAATGCGGGTTCTCCTGACAATGCCGTTTATATTTCGACGCGCTCAGGAACAGAAGAGATTATTAGAGGGTTGTTCAACAGCTTGGATGTGGTCGTCAATGAAGAGCTACCCGGTCTAATCGCCGCACCTGAGCAGCTAGCTGAAAGCGCCCTCGATCTACAACTCTTGAACAGTACGCTAATGGGTATTCAGTTAGCCTCACGGTCAACAGGGTTTTCTGAACTTGTCAATAGCAGTAGCGATCAGAGTCAGCAGCAGATACAACAATCTCTAGAAACTGCAACTGTCTTGATAGCTGCTGCGCAAGAACCTCAGGACCCAGATGTGATCTCTTTCGCACTTACTGTCGCGCTAGACTCGTTGCAAACGGCTCACGCCCTGATAGATAGTGACGTTCTACCACTTGCACAAGAATAAAGTAGCTAAAACAACAAGGCTGAAGAACAAACCTCAAAACCCAACAACTCACCCTTAATTCTTGCTATGACATCTACTATCTTTGATCGTCTCATGGCTAAATTCCGGTCACTCTTCCACAGTCGACTGCCTGCTCGGGTCATGACTCTAGTCCCTTCGCCAAAACTAAGGCAAAGGCTGTTCCTAACGACTGTCACTACCTTCTTGTGCGTTGCTGCAAGCGCATGGCTTTCAGCAGCTGTGGGAGCCCAGCCGCCCGAATTTCTCGTAGCGGCCTTAGCAGATGAAGCGACCGCCTTCAATCGAACCTCTAGCGCCTATGAAGAAGCGCCGCCTAATCTCTCTGCCTTGGCCCAAGCTGACCATGATCTAGGAGACGAAGCCTTTGAAGAAGCCTTTGTCCTAACGCCTGGACTACGTAATTCTGGTCTTGGACCCGTTTTCAATAATGCCTCTTGTGTCAGCTGCCATATTCGTAACGGTCGAGGCATGCCTGAGCCAGGACAGCTCCTGTTACGCATTAGCGATCCGTTGGCATCAGGCGCTCATGATAATGTGTTGATTCCAATAGAACCCACTGCTCAAGCCTCTCCTAACCAATCTTTGAACCCAGAAGAGCCAGCGGGTGTTGTAGAAGCGCAAGCGGCAAATAGCGAACCGGCTGTGCTAGAGCTGGGTAACCAGATTCAAGATTTTGGCGTGGTAGGCCAAGAGCCCGAAGCAACTGTCAAGATTCTGTGGGAAGAGAGCGCTGGTAGCTATGCTGATGGCACGCCTTATCGATTGCGATCGCCCCAGTTCGACATCGCTCTTAGCAATGGTCAGCCTCTACCAAAACACATTCAGGTATCGCCGCGCGTTCCCCCTCACGTATACGGCACAGGCTTGCTCGAAGCCATTACTGAAGACGATATTGTTGCCCTAGCCGATCCGGACGATCTCGATGGCGACGGTATTTCAGGGAAGCCCAACCGAGTGCTCAACGTCAAAAACAACCAGATTGAGCTCGGTCGCTTCGGCTGGAAAGCCAGCGCCCCCAATCTGTTACAACAAAGCGGCGAAGCCTACCTGAATGATATGGGTATCACCAACCCACTGTTTCCAGCAGCAGATGGCTCTACCGAGATCGACGAAGAAACGTTAGTCGCTGCGGCTGCCTATGCCCAGACGCTAGCCGTACCTGCTCGCGCCAAAGTAGACGACCCGCAAATTCAGCGCGGTGAAAAGCTGTTTGCAGACGCGAGCTGCACGGCCTGTCACACCGCGACTTTCACAACGGGTTCGCACAAGTATCCGGCTCTAGAGAATCAAGCAATTCATCCTTTTACCGATCTGTTGCTTCACGATATGGGCCCAGCGCTAGCAGACAACCGACCCGACTTTGAAGCCAACGGTCAAGAGTGGCGAACGCCTTCGCTGTGGGGTGTAGGGCTAGCTCAGACCGTACTGCCTTACTCTGGCTATCTACATGATGGACGAGCGCGAACCTTTGCAGAAGCTATCCTATGGCATGGCGGTGAAGCGCAGACAGCAAAAGACACTTTCGTCGACATGAACCAAGATGATCGCATCGCGCTAGTTCGCTTCCTACAGTCGCTTTAATCTTCCGATGTCCCCCGGCAGGGATTTAGCATGCTAGACCCCTACTGGGGGACTGTCTGGTCTATCGCAACAATAGCCAATGGTCTGATATGCAGGGCCATTGGCTATTGTTGTAATAGGGATAGGGCAGGAAGTATATAAAGCGACAGGAACACTGCATCGATCTACCCAGTTTGTGGTCCTGTAGACATAGAGTAATTGAGGAAAATCGCAGGAACCACTTAGCTTTTCTGCTGCTCGACATGGGCTTTATAGGAACAGACACAAGGGATAGAGCTAGCGTACTCCTATGGCCTATTGCAAGTCTATTGAAATGCAGAATCACCTCTTAGGGTTCTGCAAACTAGTAGGACCGTAGAAAACAAATCTCATAGAGATGACTATGTCTATCAATACGAAAGATGTTCCAACACTAGATACGCAAGCACTAGAAAGCATTAGCAGTGATAGCTCATTTTTGATTGAGGTATGCGACAGTTTTTTGGCAGATGCGCCAAAACGAATAGAAGCGGTAAGAGGTGCGATCGCCAAAGCAGATTCAGTAGAGCTTAGCAATAGCGCCCATGCACTGAAGTCACTGAGTAGCTGCGTGGGTGCGATGGGTCTGTTTCAAATCGCCCAAGCCATAGAAATGCTAGGGAAAAACAATCATACAGAGCCAGCACTACAGCTTGTAGAACAGATCGCCAGCGAATATCAGACCGTTCAGACCGCTATCCAAGCCTACAAAAACGCCCAGTAGAACTTGCTCGACCAAATCAGCCACATGCCACACACCCTCACCAAGCCTAAGGGCAAAGTTGCCCTTCACCCAGTTCCCCTCAGCCAGAGTAGTCCTGCTATCAGCAGGGAAGCACCAAACAGCCTGTCCATTCTAGTTGTCGATGACGAGCCGACCATTCGACTATCGCTTCGCGTAGCAATGCAAAAAGAAGGCTTTAGGGTGATAGAAGCCGGCGATGGCATGGAGTGCCTGAGACTGTTCGAGCAAGAACGGCCCGACATCGTTCTACTAGATGCCATGATGCCAGAAATGGACGGATTTAGCTGCTGCGCCGCACTGCGAAATCTCTCCGATACATTACTACCTACACCAGAAGAGAAAATGCCAGCGCCTATTTTGATGATCACTGCGCTAGACGATTCACAGTCAGTAGAGCAGGCATTTACAGCAGGGGCAAGCGACTACGTCACCAAGCCAATCCACTGGGCGCTGCTACGCCATCGGGTACGGGGCCTGCGAGATAGCATCAAACGTCAGCAGGCCGAAGCGCGAATCAAACAGTCACTTCGAGAAAAAGAAGCGCTACTCAAAGAAGTTCATCACCGCGTAAAGAACAATCTACAAATCATCTCTAGCCTGTTAAGTCTGCAGTCAAACTCTATCGAAGATGACAATATTTCAGGGCTTTTCAGAGAAAGCCAGAACCGAGTTCGGCTAATGGCAATGGTCCATGAAAAGCTATACCGGTCTAATGATTTTGGCACTATCGAGCTAGCCGCTTATGTTCGAGACTTATCTAATTATCTGCTGCGCTCATACGGAATCAATCAAAATCATGTCCGATTAGACATTCGTATCGATCAGATTTCACTAGAGATAGATAGTGCTGTATCCTGCGGCTTGATCATCAACGAGCTGATTACAAACTCTTTGAAGTATGCCTTTCCAGCGGCTTCATCTTCTCAGGAGTATCAAGGAGAAATCATTATTACAGCCAAACTTACTAGCTCGAATTCTTTCTCTATCCTCTACCAGGATAGCGGAACGGGACTGCCAGAAGATTTAGAAATTGAAAATACCAAAACCCTCGGCCTACAGCTGATTAGCACGCTCACTGAACAGCTAGGAGGAACATTATCAGTAAAGAAAGCCAAACCTACGGAGTTTAGATTCAATAATCTTCTGCTGTCTAGTTAGCAGCCGCTGTCCACTACACATCTCCATCTTTGCATAGGTAGAAAAAACAACTATGACAACTCAATTAGTCTCTGATCTCGTCTCAACCTACATACCGACAAAGAAAATTATGATTGTCGAAGATGAAAGCGTCATTTCGCTTGATATCAAAAACAGTCTGACGCGATTGGGCTATGAAATCGCTGGTATCGCAGCTTCTGGAGATGATGCACTGGCCAAAATCCAAAGTAGCCGCCCTGACCTAATTTTGATGGACATTCATCTGAAAGGAGCGATCTCAGGGATTGAGGTCTCTAGAAAAGTAAAAGAAAACTTTCAAATTCCAATTGTCTATCTGACTGCTAATGCAGACAGCCGCACGTTCAAAGAAGCTAATCAGACCGATCCATATGGCTACTTAATCAAGCCTTTTGTAGAAAGAGAATTAGAGATTGCAATCGAAATTGCGCTTCATAAGCACGAACAAGAACAAATTATTCGCTCTAGCGAGCGTTGGTATGCTACCGCTTTTCAATTACTGAGTGAAGCTGTGATAGCAACTGACCAGCAGGGTGATGTGGTCTTTATGAACGCACTAGCAGAATCGATTACCGGCTGGGCTCTAACAGAAGCGATAGATAGACCGATTATAGACATCCTGACGTTCCGAAGAAAGATCCAGCAGCCTGATACTATCGATGGCTCGAATAGCGTCAGCCGAATATTAGAAGCTACGCTCGGAGCAGCCACTGGTGGCATAGACCTCGTACCGCTACCGCACCAGGCGCAGCTGTTGACAAAGTCTTTGGAGATTGTTCCAGTAGAAGGGCAGGCGATCGCGATTCGAGATACGACAGGCTACATTACAGGGAGTCTTTTTACCTTCAGAACGGTCTTAGAAACAGCAGAGACGGCCAATCCTACAACAACAACGGCAGGAAAGTCGACGAACAAATCAGCAGGCAGACTAGCAGGCAACTTAGAAAATAGCGCTCTTGACCAGGCGAAACAATCGATTGACCAACGGGAGATTGGTTGCATCAAAACGTTTATTGAAGCGTTCATTCGTCAACAGCCGACCTCTTTTGCTAGCGGTGACCTAGTTGCTAGCCACGACAAAGAGGCGACTACGCTCACTAGCCGAACAGAAGGGAACATTATCACTAGCAAGCTTGTAAGAGAGTCGCCGACAGCTATTGTCAATCGCAGATCTATCTACTGGGAGATAGCGTGCCATATCCTGATAGAAAACAGCTTTTTTCCTGTTAGCCAGAGAACCAATGGCACCTGCCATTTTCAACATTGCACTATTCCGAAAGACTGTCAGGTCTATCGCACTAGCGCTCAAGAGCTATGGGAAGTTTGGCACGGTAAAGCCTGCCCTAATGGGAACCACCCCACAACCATGGGATTAAAAGTCTCTAGGGCTAATATCATGGTGCTAAGGCGAGGCAGCTGGTACCACATTCAATCGCTATCGCTAGCAAATGACATCGTCAAGATCAAAACGATCGCTGGAGAACTCTTCACATCTACAGGGAACTTACTGGTGTGGGGAACGCATCTGTGGTGATGATGCTGTGATGATTTTGTAGTGCTAATGCTTTGGTGCTAATTCTATGCACAAGGCATATAGCCCAAGCATGAGGAACGTTAAAGGGAACTAACGTTAAAGGAAGCTAACAAAAAAGGGAGCTGTGGACATCCACGGCTCCCTTTTTTGTCTTCGGTTGCTTCCGGCTTAGAGCGCTAGGTAGACTATGAAAGTGCTAGAGGGAAACTGCAACCTCTTCCTCTTCTTCGCTCATGAGTAAACGTAGGCTGGGAAATAGGAAATGATTTTCTTCTACGTATTGAGCGCCAAACAACCCTTTCTCTGCCCAGAAGTAGCGATCGGTTGTGTGCTCGTTTCGCTTGACTAGCAGCAGCGCTGGTGGACAGATACCCTGAGCATGAATATAGTTTCGAGCCGCCGTAACAGGCTTTTCTTCTCCGCTCTCAATGCTAAATTGAGGAACTGACTCTAGAATACGTCGTCCCTCTAGGCGACGACGGCTCTTCCGCTTGCGTCTTCGTGCCAATTTCTTCCCTCCAGTAGTGTGATTCAGATGTAGCAAGAGCTACAAAATGATTAAGACCTTGCAAAATATATCAGGTGCAACATAGAATTTCAAGTTGGTTTGAAAAATTGATTAGCGATTAAGCTAGAGCTGATTCTAGAGCGCTTTCCATAGCGGGCAGTGGTTCTATGAGTTGTGGACGAGGCTATTGTTGAACAGAATGTATTAAGGAAATATTAAAAACTTAATACTATCCCCACCTTAGCTCTCTAATTCAGCTAGTTTTCATTTTTAGCTAATTTTTATCTTCAGCCAGTTTTCATTGCACAGACGTTTTATTTTCTATGGCCGTAATTGCCAGTCCCGAGTTCCTATCGCTTTGCGAGGTTCAACTGCGCTTGCTAGTCCAGCAGATGGAAGAGTCTTCTGCGGCCATCTATATTGCTGAGGTGGCGATGGGCGAATCAGAAGGGGCCGTGACAGATGGCGTCTATGCTCGCAAGCGGCCTGACTTCGCTCCTATTGTTAGCTATCCAGAGTCGATTGAACGCTGGGTAGAAAATTTTGAAGATTGGCGCAGTGACGAGCGCCGGGAGGGAACTGAGTTTGAGACATTGGCTCTACCTGGGAGTGCAGATGACCCGTTAAGTGAGAAGGGCGATCGCAGCTGGCCAGAGCTTCGATCTAGCAACCATCCAAGTCAACGACCGAGCCAAAGGTCAAGCCAAAGATCAAGCCAACAGCCAGATCAACAGCTAGACCAGCGCCTAGTAGTGCCGCTGGTCTATACAGACGTGGTGGTGGGTCTACTGGTGACGGTAAGGTGCGATCGCCCGTGGAGAAGTGAGGAGCAGCAGCATATCGAAGCCGTTGCCCAGATGCTTGCAGCAGGCTGCGTACTAGAGCGGCGCAATCAATGGCTACAACAGCAGATCTCCACAAAACGAGAACTCCAAAGCCGTCAGTCAGAGATCTTTCATAACCTGCTGCATCAGTTTCGCAATCCTTTGACCGCCGTGACGACCTTTGGCCAACTGCTAGTGCGGAGGCTAGAGCCAGAGGATCCTAACAACCGGGTCGCTACCGGAATCGTCCGTGAAAGCAAACGGCTGCGGGAGATGGTAGCGCACTTTGACGAAACGGTCGCTGTTGGTGACGCAGATCTAGCCGATGAGGTGGCCATTAGCCCGCCGCTGTTGCCACCTGCGCAGACTAGACCACCGCTCGGTCCATCTTCTAGCTCGCCGCTCTCTTTGCCGTCTAGCTCTCTGCCGTCTAGCTCTCTGCCCTCAAGCCCGCAGACAGCAGAATCAGCGGCCATCGGTACAGCTACCAATACGGTGCACATCGATGATGAGAGACAAGGATTCGGGCTAGGACACGCGCTGACGCTCTCTGCTCAGTATTTGCCCGATATTGTAGAGCCGGTTCTGGCAGTGGCTGGTATCGTAGCGACCGAGAAGGGCGTGCAACTGCATACTCAAGTCGCACCAGATACACCGTTGGTATGGGGAGAGGAAGAGGCGCTATGCGAAGTTATCAACAATTTGATAGACAATGCCATTAAATACTCGCCCGCAGGCGCTGAGGTATGGGTGCAAACAGGCGTCAGTCGAATCCGCGAGACCGATAGTCAGCGTATCCGCGAGGCAGACAGTCAGCGTATCCGCAGGGCAGACAGTCAGCATTCTCTTCAGGGGCAGTACCAGGGCGTTGTGATTGGTGATACAGGCCCTGGGATTCCGGCTGATGATCTAGCGCGGCTATTTGAGCGGAACTATCGGGGCGTGCAGGCTGAGGGTGATATTCCAGGGACGGGGTTGGGACTGGCGATCGCCCAGTCACTAGTCGCCGAAATGCAGGGCTTTATCGAGGTCATCAGTCCAGCCGCTGGAACGCCGTGGCTACCTGCCAGTGCCTTTGACGCTGAATCTGGGCCAGGAACGGCGTTTATCGTATGGTTATTAGAGGTTGAACGTCGGGCTGTGGACTAGAATCGCCTGTACTAAGATTCGCATCAAAGTATCCACATCTTCAGGCACACGATAGCTCTCTAGACCAACGTAGACATGCTGCTTCTCTCTATCTAACAAAGCAAACTCCCAAAGCTTACCCGTGGTCACAGAGCCTAGTAGCGTGGACTGCTGCGGAGTACGCTCCCACTTATCAAGCGATCAGCGCTGCAACTAGCTGAGTCATGCCATAGTCCAAATCCTGACGCTTAGCCTCAATCACCAAAAGTTCGCGCTCTCCTCTAAATAGATAGTCCAAATAGCCTTGAAGCTGGCTGCTGACCGTCAGCGGATATTCAATTCGTAGGCTTGCCTTTGTGTAGTAGACCAGTTCTGTCGCCACCTTTGATATCAGAATTTCACGACGAGAAGTTTCATTCGATAGATCGACGTAGGGAAGGACTTCTTCAATCCGTGACCTCAGCTCTTTTAAGCGGCTCAGCTCACCTTCGTACTCAGGCACAAAATGAGTAGGCAGTAGTCATTCTGGCTAACGATCTTGGACTCAGGTATTGGGTTTGTTGCCCGAGGCTCTAACAGAAGTGACTTTTCGCAGGAGGTCGAACCAGAAGCTAGCACCCATCGAGAGAGCGAGAGCGGTGATGCTCCAACCAATTAGCCTTTGCGGAATGAAGGGAATAGGCCAGTTGGCTTGGGCATTTTGCTGAGCTTTGAAGATGCGCTCAGTACGGCCAATAGGCAAAGGATATTCTGAAAGGCTTTCTTCTACAGCTGAACTGATTGAGCGGAGGTCGTTTTTAATATCGGTGGCCAAGGTTTCAGATAGGTTGTCAATATCGAGATCTTCGGCCAGGGCCTCGGCGCTATCGATACCGCGAATTTCGATCTGGTCGGCAGTTTGTAGAATACTGCTGCGAACTGCCTGGTCGGTGCTGAGCCGCTGGAACATGTAGAAAGTATCGGCATTGAGAGTGAATGCGATCGCCAATCCCACTAGTAGTCCAACGCCTTTGACATTTCGCCGATAGACTCCGCCCGCTCTTTCCATCCCATTGTCAAACCAGCTTTCGACTTCTGACTGGAGCTGCTGCAATTCTGTGCCTGCCGCATCGACTTTCGATTCGGCTCTTCTCGCTAGAGTAGACAGACTCTCTTGTAATCGCGGCGGAATAACTTCTTCTTGAAGCTTTTCGAGCGCGCTACGGACGGCATCGCCTTCTTTTTGAGCGAGCGAGACAAGTTCGGCGTACGAAGGAGAATTAGGATCTAGCAGATCAGTGAGATCGGCTAGGCTAGGTCGCAGTCTAGAGATCAACAGATGGTTAGTCTCTGCATGGCCGCTGAGACCGATACGCAGATAGCGAATTCTATTGAGAAAGGTCGCAATCATCTCGGCGTCTGCGCCATAGTCACCTAAAGAAGCGTCGGCGGCTCTGGTCTCAAAAGCCTGTAGCTGGCTGAGAATTTGCTCTACGGCGGCTTCTAGAGTTAGACGGCGGGCAGTGAGTTCGCTAGCAATTTGGCTGACCGACTGCTCGAAGTAAACTAGCTCTGCGTCCATTAGGTCTTCTTTTTGCAGACGGGCGCGGAGCTCGTTAACAATGTTGTGCAGCGGGATGATGACTTCGTCTTCTATAAAGGTGCTGAAACGCGATCGCACCAGTATCTGCTGAAAATCCTTCAGCCTCAAGCGCTCTATCAGACTGGTCGCAAAGGTCTCGGCAGGAATATAGGACGGTCCGCTGGTGCGATTGCCGAATACATTACGGCTAAAGGTAACCGTCCGATAGAGCGCACCGATACCGTGTAAAATGCCCCGCAAAATAGACGCCCCTCGCCCCTGCGCTTCGTAGTTGAGGTTTTCGATTAGCGGATTGTCATAGAGTCTATCCGCTAGGACTCTGGCTGCTTCTCGATTATCTTCGGGCGGCGATCCTTTCGTATGCGGAACACTATCGCCTGCCAAGAGCTGTTCGATTGAGCGCTTGAGATGTTCTGCTCGCCACTGAAACAAGGCGCTAAGGATTTCTTGAATTTCGCTAGCAACTAGACTCAGTGTCAGATAGACAAAGATCAGTCCAACGGCAATCTCTAAAACAATCGGCAGGCTCATAGCGAAGGCAATGGTATGGATTTTGTCTGAACCGTATCATAAGACCATCGGTGCGGGACCGAAACAGTTGATCGAAATGTCAAAGGCTTTTATGGTAGGCACAATAGAGCACTACTTCAACTACCGCAGCATTTAAACAAAAAGAGCTAGCGTGCTACGCCCTAAAGATGCCGCTGAAGAATTGCTCACTGACATCTAAGCAGGGACTTCACATGTCATTAGAGAGATCTGGGTCAAAAGAAGTATTTGATATTGTTATTCCCCTTTTCAAGGTCCGATGGAATACTTGTGCGGTGTTAGAAGGTCTAACCTATCACTATTGTCCTAGATCTATTCACATTGTCACCCCCGGTGAGGAAGCGGGTGTCTTAGCGGAAGCTACAAAAGATAGAGCGATCGCGCCCCTGGAAATTCATCCAGAAGAAGACTTTTTTGGTCCGCTAGGATTGACCAAAGACTCTATCTGCGCAGAACTCGACTTAGGGAAGTCTCTCTATACCCCCGGTTGGTTTTATCAGCAGTTACTCAAACTAGGTGCCTTTGAAGGCATTGCTAATCTTAGCGAGTGGTATCTGATCTGGGATAGCGATCTGCTGCCAGTGGATACCTGGCCTATCTTCACAGCAGGTACGGCAGGCTTAAAGCATACCTTTGCTCTGCTTCAGCATAATGGCTGGGGCAATGCCGATATTGTTTCTAGCTGGGAGAGATGGATCAACCAGGTGCTGGGTGTCTCTGCTATTACAGACCCGATAGGCACCTTCATTCCCCATCATATGTGGCTAAAGCAAGAGTATTTGAAATCTTTTGGGCAGCGTGTTAATCAGTTTTTTGAGTCTGAGGATCACTGGCTGCGTCTGATGATGCGATCGGCCAATCAGTTTGATACTTTTGGTGAATACTGGTGCTATTCTTCGTGGGTAGCCAGTCAAGCGCCTGAGCAGCTATCCTTCCATCCATATGACGCCTATGGATCTACGACAGAACGTTTCTTTGATGATGGAACAGGGCTTTTTTCCGCTGCGCTGCGGGATCATTTGAGAGAGAAAGGACAGCCGGTAAGCGATGCACTGTTTCCCTCGTACACACAGATAGATAGTTTTATTCGAGACGTATACGACACTACAGCGCTGCCCTCTTCTCTCTCTTTTGAGAGCAGCCCGCGTCATCTGAAGAAGCATGAGGAGAATATGCACATTGAGGAGTTGCGATCACGATGGAATCCTCGCGAGGTATAGCAAGCCGCTGATGCATTAGTGGCTTGCTATGCTCTTAGCGCTTTACAGAGCAAGGGTTACCGCTTTTAATAATGGTTTGAGCTAAGAGCGGAAAGCTATAGAAGCAGCCATGGCCTAATCTGTTAATGGCAGTAGATATTTCGGATCTAAATGAACTTGCCATGGGAGTGGCTGTGCTTTCAACCAGTGCCACTGCTCCTTTGACACTTCTGCTTGCAGATGATAATCTCGCTCGCTGCTTGAAGACTGATGTAGTTTTAGATAGAGTGTCATCCGGTGAGGCGTTTCACTAGTGGCAGCTAGCCAGCATTGAAAGGTATTCGGTAAGCTAGAAGCAGCCAAAGAAGAAACAGTCGGAGAAGATGAAACAGCCGCTTCTGCTTGCAAGAAGATGATCTGGTGAGCGTGGATACCGACTTGCCTGAGGTTCGGCGGTATGGATTCAACATCCAGGCTGCACTGCCAATGCTGCGCTTCTACTCTTTTTTCCCCGATGGGCACAGCCGGAGAAAAATTCTTACAGCCAGTGAGCTGAGCAATGCGAACCGTGCGTGGCTGACCAAAAACGCTATGCTTTGAGCGATAAGCAAGAATATTGCCATCGTCTAGAACCAACAGTTGATCACAGACCCGGTAGGCTTCTTCTAGATTGTGAGTGACCAGCAGGATAAAGCCGTGATAGCTGCGTAGCCGAGCGAACATCTGCCTTTCGATCTGACCACGCAGGTGGGTATCAAGAGCGGAGAATGGCTCATCTAACAAGAAGGCTTCGGGCTCGCTTGCCAGCGCTCTTGCTAAGGCAACCCGCTGCTGCTGTCCGCCAGAGAGTTCGTGGGGATAGCGCTGCGAGAAGGATTCGAGCTGAACAGCGGCGAGCTGCTGGCCCACGGCAGAGCGCATCTGCGCTGTCGACAGCTTGGCAGGGAGGCCAAAGGCGATGTTTTGAGCAATAGTCAGGTGAGGGAAAAGGGCGTAGTTCTGAAAGAGAATGCTGATTTTGCGATCGCAGCTCGGCAAATCAATTCCCTGATCAGAATCAAACAACACTCGATCATTCAACACAATCCGCCCTGCATCTGGCGTTTCTACGCCCGCTATGCAGCGCAGCATCAGACTCTTTCCCGCCCCAGACGCGCCTAGAACCCCTATTGGCTGCTGACCATCAGCAACAAAGTCAATCGCTAGCGTGTAGTCAGATAAGCGCTTACGAATACTGACTTCTAAGCGAGGTTCAAATTGAGACGGGGAGGCCAACAAGGATTGTTTCTTTCCACTGCTATTACCTAATATCTTCCTATAGCGCTCGGAGCGATCAGAATCTCTAGAACGCTCAGAACCTCTAGAGTGCATAGTCAGTCGACTGAATAGATTGTTGTATACCTCTTTGAACACACTACTTTGGTAGCGCTTGCGACTGGTCGTGCCATTAACTAGAACAATTCCACCTAGCGTTATGCAAAGAACGACAGCCGACCACAGGGCCGCGTCACCAAAATTTCCGCTTTCTACAGCAAAGTAAATTGCCATCGGTAACGTCTGAGTTCGGCCCGGAATATTGCCAGCTAGCATCAGCGTAGCACCGAATTCACCTAGAGCACGAGAAAACGCTAGCGTTAGACCAGCGAACAGACCAGGAAGCGCAAGCGGTAGAGTAATTCGCAGGAAAACGGTTCGTTCTGAAGCTCCTAAGGTTCTAGCGGCCTGCTGCAGGCTACTGTCAATCTGTTCAAATGCGCCTAGCGCTGTCTTGTACATCAGCGGAAAGGAGACAACGGTTGCTGTAATAATGGCAGCGTACCAGGTAAAAACAACACTGATACCTGTATGGGTCAACAGTGTACCCAGCGGTCCGTTCTGGCCAAATAGCAGCAGCAGCAAAAATCCTAATACCGTGGGTGGCAGCACCAACGGTGCGAGAAAAAGACTTTCTAAAAGCGATCGCCACTTTCCCTGATAGCCCTGCATGAAGTAAGCGGCGCTGATACCCAGCACCGCTGTAATTGTGGTTGCGATCGCCGCAATCCGCAAAGATATCCACAGCGGAGAAATATCGACCATACCTGAAGGGTAAACGCTACTAGCGCTAAGATCCTACAAGAATTGGCCGAGAGCATTCACCGGATCAACGCCGTCGTCTGTGAAACAAATTACAAAAGTGTGTGAGTTGAGTATCGTCAACTTCAAGCCAGCTAAGTTTCTTAGTCTTCTAGTCGGTCTAGATGACCATGCAAATGCATATGTTCGGGTCAATGTAGGCTCCAACAGACGAGCTTACGCTAATGGGCATGCTGCCATACATCTTCAAAGATATGGACCATGTCACCCGCATGGGAACAGAATTTACGACTAATTCAGAAGGATTTGGCGATCTAAAAATTGGCAGACTCTACACGCTACTCGATCGAAATCGGCAGCGAGTCCATCTGAACCTAGGCTTTAGCCTACCGACGGGTTCGATCGAAGAGCGAGACACCACACCGATGGGACCAGACCAGATCTTGCCCTATCCTATGCAGATCGGCTCTGGAGATCGGCTCTGGCACCTTTGACCTGCGGCCAGGAGTCACGTATCTGGGACAGGCGGGCAGATGGTCGTGGGGAAGTCAGGCGACGAGCATCCTTCGTATTGGCAGAAATGGCAACGGCTATCGCTTGGGCAATCAGTTGGTGCTGACAGGATGGGGCGCCCGTAGCTGGTCAGACTGGTTTAGCACGTCGATACGCCTGGGCGGAAGTGTTATCGGTGATATCGATGGTCAAGACGATCGCCTTAATCCCATACTGAAGCTTTACCTCTCCCTGACGATATGCTTGTGGATGGTGTAGGTCTTTGGACGGGGTCGCGTCGCAAGGAACAGAATTTGCTACCTAATCGAAGGTGACTAAAGCTACAAAAAAGACAGACGACTGTAGACTTTCTACCTATACGTTTTCTCATTTTTATTGGTTTTAATTATCAATAACAGAAAGGTAAAACGGCTTTGCATAACGTCAAACCGTTTGCCCACAGTCAATCAAGAACCAACGGAGGCAGAATTTTTCAGTTAGCAGGCTGAGGAAGTGTCTTGCGCAAGCTAAAAATTGCCACTGAATAATACAAAAATTAACTCGCCTTTGTTGGGAATCAATCTAAAGTGAAGCGTATCCGTTATTGACATTATTCTCGATAGCGCCCGGGTGCTTTGCAACAACTCATTCTCATTTGGAGATACCCATGCAGACCTATGGCAATCTCAACGTCCTTAGCAATCGTAGGTGGCTTACTGGCAACGCTCGCCTGACTAACCTGTCGGGTCAGCTACTGGGCGCTCATGTCGCCCACGCTGGACTGATTGTGTTTTGGGCAGGCGCAATGACCCTATTCGAGCTAAAGCGGTTCGATATTTCGCAGCCGATGTTCGAGCAAGGACTGATTTTACTTCCACACCTCGCTTCGCTAGGGCTAGGCGTCGGCGCCAATGGCACGGTCATAGATACCTATCCCTACTTTGTTGTAGGCGCTGTTCATCTGATTTCGTCTGCTTTTTTGGGGGCGGGCGGGCTGTTTCACATATTTAAGGGCCCTGCTGTTCTACCTGAAGGAGACGATGCGCTCGGATTCTTTGGCTATGATTGGCAAGACCCGGACAAGATATCGACTATCTTGGGCATTCATATTGTGCTGCTAGGCGCTGGCGCTTGGCTACTGGTGTTCAAGGCGATGTTTTGGGGTGGGCTGTATGATCCTGCGGTGGCGGATGTGAGGGCGATCGCGTCTCCCACACTAGATCCCACTCATATATTCGGCTACCTCGTTGGTCGCTATGGTTCAGAAGGATTGGCAGCCGTCAACAATCTAGAAGATGTCGTCGGTGGCCATATTTGGATCGGCAGCCTCTGTATTTTGGGCGGGTTCTGGCACATGGCGACCAAGCCTTTGCCCTGGGCAAAGCGCTTTCTGACCTGGTCTGGTGAGGCTTATCTATCCTACAGTTTGGCCGCACTCTCATACATGGGATTGCTTGCCGCTTACTTCGTTACCGTGAACGACACCGTCTATCCAGAAGTTTTCTATGGCCCCGTAGGAGAGCTAAGAACACTAATGGGAAGCGTCACGCTCAGGGGCTCGTTAGCGTTCACCCATATTGCACTCAGCGTGCTGTTTTTAACAGGTCACTGGTGGCACGCCTTTAGAGCTAGGGCCGCCGCTGCTGGTATGAATCTTAAAGAAGATCCAGCGATAAAACCTGCGCCTATTACCTTAGAAGGAACACTGAGAACCCCGCTAAACGCTTCTGATCTCAGCCTAGACTTCATTCGCAATCTGCCAATCTTACGAAATGGGTTATCTCCTTTCAGACGCGGATTAGAAGTGGGTATGGCGCATGGATACTGGGCGATCGGGCCTTTCATAAAGTTGGGGCCACTGCGCGATACAGACGGTGCTCTTCTTGCTGGAACGCTCTCCGGCTGTGGTTTAGTTGTCATTGGCTTTATTGTTTTACTAGGGTACGGCCTAGTTTCACTTTCTGATCAAGGCATCACCCCCGTGTATAGAAAACCAAGAGCCGCTGGAGATGTGTTGGAACTGCCAAAATCAATGCGGAGCGTTGCAGGCTGGCGACAGTTCTCTTTTAGTTTTCTAATTGGTGGCTTAGGCGGTGCAGTATTTGCAGCCCTACTGTTAGACGGATTTAGTCGGTTTGGCTAGATGTTCATAGCTACAATCTTCTCTCTCACGTTCTGTAGCTTTCTCCAAAAAGGGAATATACCAATACTTCTTTGAAGCAAGATTGCTACAGACGTGTTTCCTAATGTTCGTTCCTATATTTTCTTAACCGTTTCTTTCTCAACTGTTTCTTTTACCGGAGACCTCATATGGTATCGACATCAGCCAATGGCTCTGCTGCGTCCGAAGCGCCTACCGCTTCTCCACTAGACTATCAAAATCTGCTAGAAGGCAACGCCCGACTAGTCCCACTTTCTGGCCAGCTTCTAGGCGCTCATATTGCCCATGCGGGGTTGATTATGTTTTGGGCTGGATCTATCACCATTTCCCAAGCGCTCAACTATGACCAGAGCTTGCCTTTAGAAGATCAAGGACTGGCGCTAATCAGCAACATCTCTAGATTGGGATGGGGACTCGACGCCAGTGGTCAGCTCAACACGCTTTACCCGGCTTTCGTGATTGGAATGCTGCACCTAGTCGCCTCTGCTGTTCTGGGCGCAGGTGGATTGTTTCATGTTTTTGGCGGACCTAAGCGATTAGCAGATGCCAATGGCTGGGCCAAAAAATTTCACTACGAGTGGGACGATCCCAATCAGCTAACGCTAATTCTAGGACATCATTTGTTGTTTCTAGGTGCCGCGGCGCTGGCTTTTGTAGCAAAGGCGACCCAGTTTGGTGGTATCTATGATCCAGCTGTCGGACAGGTGCGCATCATTGAGCCGAATCTTAATCCAGCGGATATCTTTGGCTACCTGGTTGGGCTGACGCCAGATGGATGGAGCGCTTGGGGGATAGCGAGCGTGAACAATCTAGAAGACGTCATTGGCGGACATGCTTGGATCGGTGCCATGTTGATTATCGGCGGTATTTTTCATATTTTGGTAAATGCCAAAATTATATTTCCTATCCGACTCAACGCTGATGCCATTCTCTCTTATAGTCTAGGATCACTGGCGTTTATGGCCTTTGTCTCCTGGGCCTTTGTCAGTCACAATACGACCGTTTTTCCGCCCGAACTTTACGGTACGGCGCAGCTAGGTGGTCGGTCATTTGTACAGCTTGCTTTAGGAATCTTGTTTCTGGGTGGACATCTGTGGCACGCCTATCGAGGCATAGCGATCGAAGAAGGGAAACCACCCGCTAGTCTGACATAGGCGCCATTAGAACCCTCTAGTTTGTTGGCTGCGAAATCTCTCCTCTCGGCTGACAGGTTCCCTTCTATCTCCTATGAGGATAGAGGGGAACTTTTGTCTTTGAGGCAAGCTCTACATTAAATCGGGATGGCGGGATTCGAACCCACGGCCCCCTCGTCCCGAACGAGGTGCGCTACCAAACTGCGCCACATCCCGTCTGTTTGCACAATTATGCTGAACTATTGTAGAGCATCAGCTTAGAGGCGCAAGCGCTGGATTAAAAAGAATTAAATAATTGGCTAAGCTGCGAGAGCAAGCAGCCGGGCTTTATGGATGCCTCATATCGCTGGTTTTTTTAATGGGTCATCGGTACACTGCTGTGGGTGAGGCTTTGAGCGAAAGCTGGCCCTGCTTGTGTGATGTTACTTTTGCTACCGGATAAACCCATCATGGCTTCTGTTTCTCCCTCGACTTTTGTTGACAAACCGATCAAATTTGGTACGGATGGTTGGCGCGGCATTATTGCCGCTGATTTTACGTTTTGCCGGGTGGGGAAGGTAGCAGCGCTGGCAGCACAGGTGCTGGAAAAGACATATGGCGACAATGGTAGTAAGACGGTGATTGTCGGGTATGACCGACGGTTTTTGTCGTCGGATTTTGCTCGGTATGCGGCGGAGTCGATCGCGGCGGCTGGATACGAGGTTATGCTTTCAGAACGCTTTGCGCCAACGCCTGCGTTTAGCTGGGCGGCGTTCGATCAAAAGGCGCTAGGGGCGGTTGTGATTACGGCGAGTCATAATCCGGCGGCGTATAACGGGCTGAAGGTGAAAAGCGCGTTTGGCGGGTCGGTGCCGCCGGAGGTGACAAAGAAGCTAGAGGCGATGCTGGAGCAAGACGCGCCAAAAGCAGACAAGCCCGGAAGCATTACGGCGTTTGACCCTTGGCCTAGCTATTGTTCGGCACTGCAGTCGATGGTGGATATCGAAGCGATTCAAAAGGCGGTAGATGAAGGGCGGCTGACGGTGTTTTCTGAGGTGATGCATGGGGCGGCGGCAACAGGAATTGGGCGGCTGCTAGAGCGCGAGATTAATGAGATTGATAGTGAGACCGATCCGTTGTTTGAAGGGGGTGCACCGGAGCCATTGCCAAAGTATATTCCGAAGCTGTTTAAGGCGATTGAGGCGAACCAGACGAATCGACGAGCGGATGGGCTAACGGTGGGACTTATCTTTGATGGGGATAGCGATCGCATTGCCGGAATGGACAGCAAGGCAACCTTTTTCAGCTCTCAGGTACTGATCCCTATTTTAATGGAGCACCTAACCCAGCGCCGAGGCATGACTGGCGAGGTCGTTAAGACCATTAGCGGCTCGAATTTGTTTCCTGCCCTGGCCAAGCTTTACGACTTGCCTTTGCACGAGACCCCGATTGGCTACAAGTACATTGCCGATCGCATGCTGGAAACAGATGTTCTTATTGGCGGTGAAGAGTCAGGCGGCATTGGCTATGGCCACCACATTCCAGAGCGAGATGCGTTGCTTTCTGCGCTCTATCTACTAGAGGCGGTGGTACAAAGTGGCAAAGATTTTGGTGAGCTGAACGATTCGCTCAGAGAACAAGCTGGCTTCAGCGCTGCCTATGACCGGATTGATCTGCCGCTGGCGAATATGGAAGTGCGCGCAAAGCTGCTAGAGGCTCTGCAATCGAGCACACCCGAAGAAGTTGCTGGCAAGAAAGTGGATAGCTGTCTAACGATTGACGGCTACAAGTTCAATCTAGAAGACAATAGCTGGCTGCTGATTCGCTTTAGTGGAACAGAACCCGTACTCAGGCTTTATTCTGAGGCGGGTTCGACTGAGCGCGTACATGAGGTCTTGGCTTGGGCGAAGGACTGGGCGAATTCTGTTAGCTAACGAGTGGCATAGTCAAACAGCAGCTTTGCAACTAGAGCAGTTGTAACAGCAACAAAGATAGGCTTGATCAGCTTGGCTCCTTTCTTAGTGGCAAATGTGGCCCCTAGAAAGGAGCCAACTGTCACACCAGCCGCGCCCACCAACCCTTTGGCGTAGTCGATATCGCCACCAAAGGCAAAGGTGATTAGGGCAGTGACATTCGCCAAAAAATTGAGAACTTTGGTAGTTCCAGTGGCTCTTAAAAAGTCAATTGGCCAGAGCAGGAGTAGAGAAAACACTAGAAAGACACCTGTGCCAGGACCAAAGAATCCGTCGTGAAAACCAATCGCTCCGCCTGCTGTCACACTCCATACTGTCCGTCTACGAACTGAGAGGCCGGAAGTCTCCGGCGTAGATGAAGAAGATGGCACCATCAGTCCAAAATCAGGTTTGAGAACAACAAAAAGAGTGATCACTACCATTAGAACAATCACGACGGGCTCGGCCCAATCCGTAGGCAGCAAGCTGATACTGCGACTCCCCACATAAGCGCCAAAAACAACAGGTAGTCCCATCAGCGCGCAGGCCCGCCAGCTGATTTGGTTAGTCTGGGCAAACTTCAATGAGCTGGTGAATGAGCCGCAGGTGCCGCAGAGTTTGTTGGTAGCGATCGCACCCCCCACGGGCAGCCCAGTCACCAGCAATCCTGGCAGCATAATCAGGCCGCCCCCACCGGCGATCGCATCGACAAAACCAGCCAACAACCCCACGCCAAAAACCCCTAGTAAGATCAAGATCATCCAAATTTTCCTAGAACCAGCTTTCCATTCTATACATCTGCCAAAATGAAAAATACAGTTATACGATTAGTGAGAGATGGAGCGAAATGGCACTGACTATTCTTCAGGTGGATGCGTTTGCAGATCGGCCCTTTGCAGGGAATCCAGCGGCTGTATGTGTGATGGATGAACCGATAGAAGACGATTTGATGCGGGCGATCGCAGCCGAAATGAATCTCTCTGAGACCGCTTTTCTGCATCCGATCGAAGGCGGCTACAGCCTGAGGTGGTTCACTCCGGCGATAGAAGTCGATCTGTGCGGCCATGCCACCCTCGCCAGTGCCCATGTGCTTTGGAGCGAAGGTTACTTAGATTCCGAGACGGTCGCCCGCTTCAGTACCAGGAGTGGCTGGCTGAGCGCTACCAAAAAAGAGAATTGGATAGAAATGGATTTTCCAGCACGACCGGTGACAGTCAGCTTGCATGTCACGCCAGAGCTAATTAAGTCTCTTTGCTGCGGCGGAAACATTCGCACAGTGACAAAGAACGACACCAACTATCTAATCGAGCTTCAGTCAGAAAAGATATTGCTAGCCTTAGAACCAGACTTTGAAGAGATTAAAAAACTTCCGGTTCAAGGCATCATCGCTACCGCGCCAGCTGACAGTGAAGCGTATGATTTTGTCAGTCGATACTTCGCCCCAGCCGCTGGCATCAACGAAGATCCGGTGACCGGATCGGCTCACGCATCGCTGGCTCCCTACTGGCAAGAAAAACTAGGAAAATCCGACATGCTCGCACGGCAGATCTCAAAGAGAGGAGGAACCATTCGGATGCATTGCGCGATGCCAGATAGCAACACAGCCACTGACGATAGCAAGAATCGAATTCTGATCAGTGGCCAAGCCGTCACTACGTTGAGAGGCGAACTGTTACTAGGATAAAGAAATCTACAGACCACTCTTTTTAGTAATCAGCTTTGCTCGATACTTCAGCGGTCCTTATTTCAGCGGTCTCTACCATACTCGCGGTCTTAAGTCCGTTTGAAGATACACACATAGGCTGCACAATACGCGATAGATATGAATACATCTGAATCGCGGTCAAATTCGCACTGCCATGTCCTTCAAAGCATACGATCCTGGTGACTTTTACGATGAGCTGTTCACAGCGCCTGGGACTCCTCGTAGCGCAGCGGCGCTACTGATTGAGCGAATTGACTCTTTACCAATAGATAGCCTGATTGTGCGTCAGCAGGCGGCGCAAAATACCCTCTTCAAGATGGGCGTTACCTTCAACGTGTACGGCGACGAACAGGGTGCGGAGAAGGTTTTCCCATTTGATGTCGTTCCTCGCATCATCACGGGGCAGGATTGGAGCTGGATAGAGAAAGGGCTTCAGCAGCGAATTACAGCACTGAATTGCTTTCTAGATGACATCTACAACGATCAAAGAATTATTGAAGATGGTGTGATTCCCAGGAGTACAGTGGAATCGGCATCTGGCTTTCTGTCACCCTGTATGGGACTAAAGCCGCCGGGCGATGTGTGGTGCCATATTACGGGCACCGATTTGGTGCGCGATCGCCAGGGCAACTGGTACGTATTAGAAGACAACCTCCGCTGTCCATCTGGCGTTTCCTACGTGCTAGAAAATCGCAGCGTGATGAAAAGCTCATTCCCGAGCCTGTTTGAAGCTTTGGACATCAAAGCCGTTGACGACTATCCCTCGCAGTTGCTTCGAACGCTACGAGCCCTCGCCCCTGACTACATAAGTAGCCCGACCGTTGTTCTGCTGACGCCTGGAGCCTTTAATTCAGCTTATTTCGAGCATTCCTTTTTGGCACAGCAGATGGGAATTGCGCTGGTAGAAGGGCCGGATCTGGTAATTGATGACGGCTATGTCAAGATGCGCACCACCAAAGGGCTGTGCAAAATAGACGTAATCTATCGGCGAATCGATGATGACTTCTTAGACCCGCAGGTGTTTCGCGATGATTCTATGTTAGGTGTGCCGGGGCTGATGGATGTGTATCGCAAGGGGAGAGTTGCGATCGCCAACGCGCCCGGCACAGGCATCGCCGATGACAAGCTGGTTTACGCCTACGTGCCTCAGATGATTCGCTACTATCTCAACGAAGAACAGATTATTCCCAACGTGCCGACCTACTTCTGCGAAGACGAGAAGCAACAGTCTCACGTACTGGCTAATTTAGGCTCTCTGGTAGTGAAAGCAACCGATGCTTCGGGTGGCTATGGCATGCTAATTGGCTGTCAGTCCTCTAAAGAAGAACAACAGATCTTTGCGCAAAAGATCAAAGCGAATCCGAGAGGGTATATCGCCCAGCCAACGCTATCGCTTTCTAGAGTGCCAACGCTAATTGACCATTCGTTTCAGGGACGACATGTTGATTTGCGGCCCTTTATTCTATATGGACAGGGTGGTTCTCCCTATGTCAATCCGGGCGGACTAACTCGGGTAGCGCTAAAGGAGGGATCACTGGTAGTGAATTCTTCCCAGGGTGGCGGCAGTAAGGACACTTGGGTAGTGAGTGGAGTGTAAAAAAATATGCTAAGTCGTGTTGCGGATTCTGTTTATTGGCTCAATCGCTATGTTGAGCGCGCTGAGAATGTGGCTCGCTTTGTGGAGGTGAATCTGAATCTATTGATGGATAATCCGGTGGGGGTGACGCAGCAGTGGGAGCCGCTGATTGCGGTGACGGGCGATCGCACCCTTTTCCAGGAGCGCTACGGTGAGACCACCTCTGATAATGTTCTAAACTTTCTGACATTCGATACCAAGTCTCCGAACTCCATTATCTCCTGCGTGCGATCTGCCCGCGAGAATGCTCGCTCTGTGCGTGAGACTATCTCATCCGAGATGTGGGAGCAGATCAACAGCTTTTATCTCACGGTCGAAGAAGCGGCTAAGAACAAACCAGAAGATATCTGCGATATCCATGCGTTCTATGCGGAGGTCAAAATGGCGAGTCACCGCTTTGTCGGAGTGATGAATGCGACCTCATCTTGGAACGAGAGCTGGCACTTTGGCCGCTTAGGACGGCTGCTAGAGCGCGCGGACAAAACTAGCCGCATCTTGGACGTCAAGTACTTTCTGCTGCTGCCCTCTGCCAAAGCAGTCGGTTCACCGCTGGATAATTTGCAGTGGATCTCTCTGCTAAAGTCAGCAAGTGCCTATGAAATGTATCGAAAAGAAGCGCAGGAGCTAACCCCAGCTAACGTGGCTCGCTTTCTAATTTTTAACGCTCAGTTTCCTCGTTCGATCAAGTTCTGCTTGCGGCATGCAGAAATATCGCTAGAAAGTATCATCGGCCCTAGCTCAGACATTTCGTTTTCCAGCCAAAGAGAGATAGGAAAGCTACGCGCAGAAATTGAGTATGCCACGTTTGAAGAGATTTTCTCGCAGGGACTACATGAGTTTCTAGATGGACTGCAGCTACGGTTGAATCAGGTGGGCGACCGCGTTCACGCAGATTTCATCGCTATTCCGCCCTCTGTTCAGCCGTCCGTTCAGCATCAGAGTGCGCCCCAGAACGCGCTCCAGAACGCGCCCCAGAGTGATGAAACTAACGTACTGGCCACCACCGCAGCGGAATAGCCTATCTCCCATGCGCTACAGCATCTCTCATACTACTCACTACCATTACAGCGAGGCAGCTAGACTGCATCCTCAGATTCTCAGGCTGTGCCCTCGTAGTGACGGCACTCAGTGGTTAGAACGGTTTGATCTCACTGTCGAGCCAGCGCCCAGCCATCGAGCTTACTTTCTAGACGCTCAGGGAAATACCTGTTTGAGCGTTACGTTTGATTCGCCAATTACGGCATGGAAGATTCACGCACTTAGCGAAGTGAGAACGACGAGAGACAATCCTTTTGACTATCTGGCCGAACCGTGGGCCGTGCAGTTTCCTGTAGACTATCCGAGTTCGCTGGCGTGCCAGCTTCAGCCGTATCTGGGACAGCCAATCGGGTGGGGGATGGGAGATGCGATCGCCCCCGAAGTCATCCAGCTAGCCCAGTCCATCCGCCAAGAAGTTGGCGACAATGTCGGCTACTTTCTAACCCGCTTGGCGCAGTACATTCCGAATGAGTGTGCCTACGAGCAACGCCTAGAGGGTGCACCTTATCCTGCTGCTGTCACGCTTCAAAAGAAAGTGGGCACCTGCCGAGATTTTACCGTGCTATTTATGGCGGTCTGTCAAGCGGTCGGATTAGCCGCTAGATTCGTCAGCGGCTATCAAGAGGGCGACCTAGAAGCAGACAATCTTGACGCAGGAAGTCTTGAAGTAGCAGGAGGAGAACAGAGTACTCACGATCTGCATGCGTGGGCTGAAGTGTATGTGCCGGGCGGCGGCTGGCGAGGGTTTGACCCGACCTTGGGTTTGGCAGTAAGCGATCGGCATGTTGCGATCGCCGCCGCCGCCGATCCAAGACAAGCCGCGCCAGTCTCCGGCAGTCTGCACCCAGGGCAGAGCGTTAGCACTACGCTCGATACGAATATTCGGCTAGTCGCTGCCTAATTCCTCTTGAATTTCTACTCGATTCCAGGCAATATCTGGCAGATGACTAGACGCCTCTGATAGCGCCCGCTCCCAATACTCACGAATCTTGTCTAAATACGGATCGTCATCTTGCAGTCTGACCCGGTTGCGAATCTCTAACGCATCCGTCTCGTACAGCACCATATCGATGGGTGGCCCGACTGAAATATTGGAGCGCATGGTCGAATCTAAAGAAAGTAAGGCAGTCTTGGCCGCTTTTTCTAATGAGGAATCGTAGCTGATTGTTCTATCTAGTATCGGCTTTCCGTACTTCGTTTCACCAATTTGCAAGAAAGGCGTTTCTGGTGTCGCTTCGATAAAGTTACCTTGGCTATACACCAGATATATACCTGGCGCTTCGCCTGCAATCTGACCGCCGACGATGAACGAACTTTGATAGTCGATGCCATCTTTCTCTAGCCAGGTTCGCTCTTTGTCTTGAATTGTGCGCAGCTTTTGACCGATATAGCTAGCGACATCATGCAAAGAAGATAGGGTATAGAGCGTATCGATGCCTTCAACAGCGGACTCAATGTCTTGCCGAACGCTGTGCAGTACTGCCTGAGAAGTGGACAAACTGCCTGCGGTGCAGAGGACAATGACGCGATCGCCCGGCACCGAAAAATCAAACAGCTTCTGGTAGGAGGAAATATAGTCCACTCCTGCATTGGTTCTAGAATCGGCAGCAAATACCAGACCCTTCTCCACCGCAACACCTAAACAGTAAGTCATAACTTTTTACAAGGGACTTGTAACCTACTGAGACTACCAGAAACGGATTGTTTTACGCTAACACTACGGATAGAGATAGAAATCGACGTGCGTAAAGTCATGGCCTCTCAATTTACACGTAATCAAAAAAGATGGCAGTTCTGGATTGATCGGGGCGGCACCTTTACCGACATCGTGGCCCAAAACCCACACGGCAGCACCGTTGTCCACAAGCTTCTTTCTGAAAATCCAGAGCGATATCTTGATGCGCCTATTCAGGGCATTCGTGAGCTGATGGGCCTCACAGCAGAAGAGCCGATTCCGGCAGAACAGATTGCGGTGATCAAGATGGGTACTACGGTTGCGACTAATGCACTGCTCGAACGCAAAGGCGATCGCACCTTCTTGATCACCACCAAAGGCTTTCGCGACGGTCTGCGCATCGGCTATCAAAACCGCCCCGACATTTTTGCTAGAGAGATTGTCTTACCAGAGATGCTGTACGAGCGGGTCGTAGAGATAGAAGAAAGAATCAGTGCCAAAGGGGAAGCTCTACAGCCCATCACAGCCGAAATAGAACAACAGATTTTGGCAGATCTGCAAGCTGCCTACGATTCTGGCATTCGGGCCTGTGCGATCGCCCTGCTCCACAGCTACCGCTACCCCACCCACGAACAAAAAGTCGCCCAGCTCACCACCCAAATCGGTTTCACTCAAGTTTCCATCTCCCACCAAACCAGCCCGCTAATTAAATGGGTCAGCCGTGCCGACACCACCGTCGTCGACGCCTACCTATCGCCCTTGCTGCGCCGCTACGTAGATCGCATAGAACAAGCCTTCACGTCCTCTACTTCCTATCAGGCAGAAAGAGGACTGAGCGGAGTCACCGATCAGCTATCCCCTCAGATCCTATTCATGCAATCAAACGGCGGCCTCACCCCCGCTAAATTCTTCCAGGGCAAAGACAGCATTCTCTCCGGGCCCGCTGGTGGTATCGTCGGCGCGGTCCAGACCAGCATCGCCGCAGGCTTCGACAAGATCATTACCTTCGACATGGGCGGTACCTCCACTGATGTAGCCCACTTCAACGCGAAAGGAAATAAGAGTAGAACAACAGCTAACTATGAGCGTGTCTTTGAAACAGAAGTCGCAGGCGTGCGATTGCGATCGCCCATGATGGCAATCCACACCGTAGCAGCAGGCGGTGGCTCCATCCTGAACTTCGACGGTGCCCGCTATCAGGTCGGCCCAGACTCAGCCGGAGCCGATCCTGGGCCTACTTGCTACCGCAAAAACGGTCCGCTTACGGTTACAGACTGCAACGTAATGCTTGGGAAAATTCAGCCCGACTTCTTCCCAAGCGTTTTCGGACCTAACGGAGACCAGCCACTAGATCGCGCAGCCGTTGTCTCGAAGTTTTCAGCATTGATAAAAGAGATTGAGGCCGTTTCTAAAATCAAGCAAACGCCAGAGCAGGCAGCGGCAGGCTTTCTAAGGATTGCAATCGACAACATGGCCAACGCAATTAAAAAAGTCTCTGTACAAAAAGGCTATGACGTAGGCGGCTACACACTTTGTTGCTTTGGCGGTGCAGGTGGACAGCACGTTTGTCAGCTAGCGGCAGCCTTGGGCATGCGGACCGTTTTGATTCATCCCTATGCGGGAGTGCTCTCTGCATACGGCATGGGACTAGCCGATAGAAACGTTATCAAAGAGGCTTCTATCGAGATGGAGATAGGTGAGATAGCAGATTTAGAACAGCAGCTAGATAGACTAGAAGAGCAGGCGATCGCAACTCTAAAAGAACAAGGCGATCGCGACATTCATAGCCTAGAAATCTCTCGACAATGTCACCTGCGCTATGCCGGAACAGACTCTACCCTGGCTGTAGATTTTGCTAGCACCGACAGCATGGCCAAGCAGTTTGAACAATCCTACCAACAGCAGTACGGCATCACCCTACCAGGCAAGCAACTCGTCATTGCGACCATCACCGTAGAAGCCATTGGCAAAACTAAACCAGCTGCCGCTACAGAATTGCTTACAGCCGTAGTACTAGCAGCACCAGAAAGCACAGTGCCCTTGTTCTCTAACAATCAATGGTTAGACGCGCCTGTATTCAGAAGAGGTTCGCTTTCACTAGGGCAAAAGGTGACGGGTCCTGCCTTGATTCTAGAAGGCACAGGAACAAATGTAATCGAGCCCGGCTGGGAAGCCGAGGTCCGAGACGGCGGGAATTTGGTATTAGTTCACATCGACAAAACGTCCTCGACAGAATACGAGACTGTCGGTACCGCGCCTGATCCTGTGCGGCTAGAGATTTTCAACAATCTGTTTCAGGCGATCGC
Organism: Cyanobacteria bacterium P01_D01_bin.1; assembly: GCA_039111275.1. Classification (GTDB taxonomy): domain Bacteria; phylum Cyanobacteriota; class Cyanobacteriia; order Phormidesmidales; family Phormidesmidaceae; genus Phormidesmis. The sequence goes on from JBCCOH010000009.1 coordinate 71,864, forward strand.
ACAGCAGATGGGCGTCACTCTCCAAAACACCAGCTCCTCAGTCAACATCAAAGAGCGCCTAGACTTCTCCTGCGCCATTTTCGACGCAAACGGCGAACTCGTCGCCAACGCCCCCCACATTCCCGTCCACCTGGGCTCTATGGGTGAGAGCGTCAAAGCCTTGATCAAAGACTGTCCGCAGCCTTTTCAGCCGGGTGACATGTACGTGTCGAACAATCCTTACAACGGCGGGACGCACCTGCCAGATGTCACTGCGATCGCCCCCGTCTTCGCCCGGCGGCTGAGCGCAGCCGTAGGCGTTCCACCTTCTCTTCGAGTAGCACTATTCTTCGTCGCCTCACGCGGCCACCATGCCGACATCGGCGGCATCACCCCCGGCTCGGTCCCCCCTCACAGCACCCATCTCGACCAGGAAGGCATTCTATTAGATAACTTTCACCTGGTTAAAAACAACGCCCTACAAGTAGCGGAACTAGAACAACAGCTGACTAACTCCCCTCTTCCCGTTCGCAATTTTCAGCAGAATCTAGCCGATCTTCAGGCTCAAGTCGCTGCTAACAACAAAGGCATTCAAGAGCTGCAAAATACCGTTCAACAGTTTGGATTAGAGACCGTCCAGGCATACATGAAACATGTTCAAAACAATGCCGAACAAGCCGTTCGCAAAGTCATCAGCGTGCTTCACAGCCAGCACGGTTCCGCTCCGCTAACCTGCACCGTGCCTATGGACTGCGGCGCTACTATCAAAGTTGCGATCGCCCTCAACCCGACAGACAACAGCGCCATCATCGACTTCACTGGCACCTCTGCTCAACAGCCCAACAACTTCAACGCCCCTCTCGCTGTCTGCAAAGCCGCCGTTCTCTACGTCTTCCGTACCCTCGTGGACATCCCCATTCCTCTCAATGCAGGCTGCCTCAAGCCGCTCGATATAAAAGTCCCTCAAGGCTCCTTACTCAATCCGACCTATCCCGCCGCTGTCGTCGCTGGCAATGTCGAAACCTCTCAGGCCATCACCGATGCGCTCTATGGCGCACTCGGCATTCTCGCCGCCTCCCAAGGCACCATGAATAACTTCACCTTCGGCAACGACCAATACCAATACTACGAAACCATCTGCGGCGGCTCTGGTGCAGGCATCAACTTCGACAGCACTGGCTTTGCCGGAACAGATGCCGTTCAAACCCACATGACCAACTCTCGTCTCACCGATCCTGAAATCCTAGAGACTCGCTTCCCCGTCCTGCTAAAAGAATTCTCCATCCGCGCAGGCAGCGGCGGCAATGGCCAATACCCTGGTGGTAACGGCGTCACTCGCCATCTTCAGTTTCGCCAACCGATGACCGCTAATCTCCTCTCCGGTCGCCGTACTACGGTGCCCTTCGGCCTAGCGGGGGGCACCGCTGGCCAATCGGGGAACGCAACCATCCGGCGAAAAGACCAAACTCAAGTAGACCTTCCGGCTACTGCTACCGTAGAGATGCAGCCTGACGATGAAATCATTATCCAGACACCCGGTGGCGGTGGATATGGTAGATAAAGATGACACAACGTACGCTAACTCGATCCTTATGACCAACCTTAGTGTTAACCTCAACAAAGTCGCTATGCTGCGCAACGCCCGTCCTCTGACGATTCCCAGCGTCGTCAAGATGGGTGAAATCAGCATCGCCGCCGGAGCCCACGGCCTCACCGTTCATCCTCGTCCAGACGAGCGTCACATTCGCCGCACCGATGTCTACGATCTTGCCGACTTGTTGAAGGCTCACCCCGCGATCGAATACAACATCGAAGGCAATCCGCTCGAATCTCCTTTCATGGACATCATCAGAGAAGTGAAACCAGATCAATGCACGCTAGTTCCTGATGACCCAGATCAGAATACTTCAGACCACGGATGGAACGTCACCAGAGATGGAGAGAAGCTAAAGCCAATAATTGATCAGCTAAACTCGCTTGGCTGCCGGGTCAGCTTGTTTATTGACCCAGACATAGAACAGATTAAGCGAGTTCCGCAGTTAGGTTGCGAGAGAATTGAGCTGTACACAGAGCCCTACGCCACTGCCTACCGAGCAGGAAGAGGCGAAGAAAGCTTCGAGATATATAAGGCAGCCGCAGCATGCGCTCAATCTGTTGGACTTGGCGTTAATGGCGGCCACGATTTGAACCTGGACAACTTGCCCATGTTCAAAGAGATTCCCAACTTATTAGAAGTCTCTATTGGACATGCGCTGACAGCCGACGCGCTGGAAATGGGATACGCCAGCGCTGTCAAAGCTTATTTGAACGCTTTGAAGTAACGCTTTCCCACTAGGAATGGCATAATGAAGATAGTCGTATCATGCTGATGCCTATGACTTTTACTCAGCCTGGCATAAAGAATAAGATAGCTAATCGGCTGCCTCGTCATGAACTGCCGACTATGTACGACTTGCCGAGTGAGTTCCCTGAGGAATCCGGTTTGCCAGACGTCTTCCACCAGTCGCAGCCTGAGCTTCTGGGATTGTCGCTAGCCCTGCCAGATTATACCAATGAAGAATACTTCACAGGTAGCGATCTCAATGTCTATTACGATCTAGAGCATCCTTTGTGGCACAAGCGCCCGGATTGGTTCCTAGCAGTTGGTGTCCCACCTTTGTACGAGAGCCGCGATATGCGGCTGAGCTATGTTACTTGGCAAGAAGCGGCAAATCCGTATCTTGTAGTCGAGCTAATTTCTCCTGGCACAGAAGATGAAGATTTAGGACAAACTACATCAAAGCCAGGGTCGCCACCAGTTAAGTGGACGGTCTATGAACAGATTTTGAGAGTTCCTTACTACGTGGTTTTCAATCGTTATACTGACGAGCTAAAAGTGTATAAGCTTGAAGCTGGAGTGTATCAGCGACAAACACTCTTAGGTAACCGATTCTGGCTACCGGAGCTGAAAATCGGTATAGGGCTCTGGCACGGTATCTACAGGCAGGGAAATCTTAGACTCTGGCTGCGATGGTACGGAGAGGATGGGGACTGGCTGCCGACAGAGGCAGAAAACGCCAGACAAGAAGCTGAGGCAGAAAAACAAAGAGCTGAGGCAGAAAAGCAAAGAGCGGAAGCAGAAGAGCAAAGAGCCAACGCTGCTGAGGAAAAACTTGCTGCCCTGCAAGCGCAGCTAAGGCGGCAGGGCGTCGACCCCGATACACTACTCTAAGCAAAGTAAGCACAGCGAGGTAGGCATACTTCATGGAGTATCTCCCTGCGACTACGATAGTGGAAGTGGGGTACCAACTTAAGCCGGGAAAACGTCTGCGTATAAGGGTTTTGGTTGGTGTGGTTTAGAAGACCTACGAGGCATAGGTAACTCGCCAACGTGTGCAAGCATCCATTCAAATAGGTCAGGAAACTCGTGCCCAAATAAGC
>JBCCOH010000010.1:0-72774 GCA_039111275.1 Cyanobacteria bacterium P01_D01_bin.1
ACGCTGCGAAGTCCCGCCTGCGTGGTAGACCGCCATTATCTTCTCTCGAAAGTCTAGCGAGTATGCTTTCATGACTACTTTGGTTCATTCCTGAAGAGTACTGCTAGAATCGTACCTCACTCATTCGGGAACCGCTATATCTTCTTTCAGTTCCTTTCTTTTAGATAAGATATCTGGCTCTATCCCATATCCTAAGGTTTCTAATGCTTGACAAACCTCTACCAGTCGGTAATTACTTATTAATTGAAAGTTTGGCATAGAGCACTTTTCCAACAAGACTCTCACAGAAACATTAGCGCAGTGTTTTCGCCCAACCATCTTTCTCAGCCACTGTTGCAGGCCAGGAATATCTTCTTTTACTTTCTCTATCGACGCCTCTTTATTAGATCCTTTATAGTACCTTTCTTTTTTGAGATAAGTCTCTGTCTCTAAAGTGCATTCATCCACCAAAACCTGGATTGCATGAAATGTTTGCTCTGAGAAACTGACATCAGTTAATCCTTCAATAGTGAGACAAGCTTCTGAGTGTGAGAAACCTGAATTTGCAGTTCTGTAGCTTACTCTTAAGGGATCTGTTCCAAGTTCAATAACAATACCTTCACCGTATTTTTCTTCATATTTCTGGCGAATTAGTCCACGAAACTTCTCCGTGTTATAAAGATACGACTGCTCTGCTCGCTTAGCATTAAACCACCATGCAAACAACCAATCTATTGGAACTGGCTGCTTTTCTTTTGCTATTTGAGCTAGAGTGACTTTGAGTCGTAACCTAAAGTGCCAACATGGTTCTGTGCCCCAGAGGTTTTCACTCAGCGAAGGTTCTGCTTTATAAACACTGTCTGACTTTCTTAAAAGATCGCAAATGTCTAAAAAGCGAGAGGCATATTCTTTGAAGGACGTGCTAGCGTCTCCGTAAATACTTTGCAGTCGCGCAACCTCTTCTCTTATTTGAGTAAGTTCCGATACTACTCCGTCATTACTTCTACCTTCTTTAAGCTCTCGTAGTACTCTATATTCCAAACCATAGAGAAACTGAAAAACGAATCCAGTGTATGCCTTTGCACTACATCGTCCATCCGACAGCCACTCTAGGTAAGCCGACTTACGCGTAGCAGACATCTTTTGATATGACGTACCAGGCCCTTTGCACTTCCCTGTTCGATTAAAACAAACTCTATTGACCTTCAACGTAGGATTTATCAAACAGGGATCTTCAGACATATGGTGATCGTCTGGCAAGTGCCTCCCAACGTAAATCATTCCGCAGTTAATATCAAACCCAGCTATTTCGATATGTTCTCCGGGTAATACCCACTTAGCATCTCTGAAGGAACCAGAAGTTTCCGTACTATTGGTAGAAATAAGATCTAGCCAATAATTTGCTTGTTCTGATTCTGCGGAAGTTTCTAGCACATTTGAGGAAGCACGGTCAACCTCTTTAGTAGATACACTCATCTTGAGATAAAACAGAGTTTGGTTGTTATCTATTATTCCCGGTAGTACTCTTTACCAGCGAAGATATTTAGATACGGCCACTTTTAGCCCTGATTGGCTGATCTATTCATTCAGGATACGCAAGGGTCTTAGCAGCAAATTCGGTTAAAAGCTGCTGCTGGTTTGTTTGAGAGGAGGCACTAATGGATCATCACATGGGCTTGAAGCCAGCTCTCTGACCTATCATTCACGTTAATAAACTGCCGATAACTTCTGTGATACAAAAAGGCATAGTTCAATGCATACCATCCGCTGTTAGACCAAGTTCTGTATATGGAATGCTACACAAGTCTGCAATTTCTTTAGCTCTCACAATATCTCCCTGGCTGAGCTTAAACTTAGCGAGCCCGACCGAGGCTTCTCGCTGTTCTACTTTAGAGCGCTCTAAGACATTAGCTGGCGAGAATACAGATACAGGCTTTTGAGTGGCGATCTCCATAGTTATAGCGTGATCGCGTAGTTCCCTCGCATCATCACAGCGCACTGACAAATTAGCCCAGTCTCCAGATTTCAGCATATTGTTTATGAATGTTTTGGCATCACCAACACTATCAGGCTGTTGAAATTTCCGCTTTTGCTTTTGACAGGCTTTGATCAAAAATTCATCAAAGTCATTTAGCTTGGGGCCAACCCACCATTGCCCAAAGCCGTGAGCGACCATATTCCATCGTTTGTGACCAGGCGAGATCGCCCGCAGTTCCATCTTCGCCATCCCTGGATTCGTCGCCCACAGATCGGCAAAATCAATTTCATCCGGTGGTCGCCGATATGTCACCACACCAAATTTCAAAATTTCTTCTTTTGGTTCGTCTTCCGGTTCTTTTGTTTCTATTGACGGTTCTCTAGAAGGTTCTTTACGGATCGGGTGCAACTGTTTGCACCCCTCCTGCACGGGAACTGCACCCCTATCGCACGGCAATTGCACCCCTGCTGCATCGCTACTGCACCCCTGTTGCACTGGAGCTGCACCCCTCTTTTCCTTCTTTTTAGGTGCTTTTGATAGGGGTGCAGAATTTGCACCCCTGCTTTTTCGGCCCTTCTTTTGAGCCAGGTACTCATCGAAGGAAGGCTTTGGCGTTGCTGCTGACCAATCGAATTTGTACTCATTAGGCGTATTGTGTGTCGCAGGCACAGCAATCGCCAAAACACCAATCTGCCGCAGCTGAGCCATAATGTTCTGCACAGAGCGCTCTGAATAGCCTGTCTTCCAGGCAATGCGATTGATTGAAGGTCGAATGCCTGTGCCGTCTTCATGAGCATGGTCGGCCAGGGCCAACATTACGGCCTGGTGAGGGTGGGAAAACTGATGCTCCCAAACTTGCAGTATCTGGCGGATGCTCATTTCGCTGCGCCTCCCTCAGACTGACTGCTCTCAAACTGACGGCTCGGAAACATTGACTCTAAATACAGCTGGGAGACGGCTTGGTCGTCCACACCATTTTGCAAAAGGAATAGTGACAGCGCGTTCTGCATAACACGCTTCTGTGACCATCCAGGGCGCTGCATCAAAAACGCTTGCAAACGCTCAGAAATCCCTTCTGGCAAATCATCAATAATCAAGACAACCATCAAAACACCCTTATCAAACAACAGCTAAAACAACGGAAAAATGGCCACTACGCTCCGTCAGTCAACCCGAAAGGATTACCCGTTAAAAGCTCATACAACCGAATGAATAAGTCAGTCCCGTCCCGCGCTAAATCGCTTAAATTCTCATCCTTCTTTCAACCCCTTAGTCCTGGTCTTTTTTGTAGTTCTTCTATCCGAAAAGCTAGGGCCGAAAAGCAGCAGTCAGAGACTTATCTATAGCGCTGAATCCCTTGAAAGAATAGACATTAAGCTGAAGTCAGAGGAACAAGTGATAGCGCTGATTAAATAACATCTTCAAACTCATCATCTGGCTCAGAAGCACTAACCACAGACAGCGCTTTTGGCAGCGGCACAGCATTAGCGGGCATCAACGGCACGACTGTTGAGGTTGGTTCAACGCCCACGGCCAGCACGCCACGATCGATATTGTCTAAGACCCAAGCTAGAAAGCCTGCATCAGACATCGATCCTCGATGGCGGTGCAAAATTGCACGGTAGCGAACTGGCAGCGTCAACCTTACTCTTCCATCAGTGGTCATTAAGCAGCCCTCGCAATCTCTCTAATAGCAGCGTTGTACATACCTTCAACGTGAGCATATTTCGCGAACTCTGGGTCTGATTCTCTAAAAGGACAGTAGAAATTTTTGTGCTTCTTCATTAACCCCTTTCCGAGTCCAGGCAAGAGCATTCCTCCACCAGCCCAAATGACAGGGCAGCTATCGGCTGATAGCAAAGCATCTGAGAGCACTTCGGCAAGACCGCGATCGCGCCACATGCCCACAGCTTTCTTGTAGCTCGCGGTGAGATCGTAGCCGTCGCAGTTTTTCATTGCTCTAGGTGACTGAATAGCCTGAAGCACTTCATACACCTCAAACGTCGTACGATATTCAGCTTTCGCAAGCTTTGCGACAATCTCAGCAAGAGACCAAACGCCGTGGTGATCGGTCTTAAAATCAATTAGACTGCCATCGACATAGAAAGAGGTATTCACCGTGCCGCAGCCCAGCTCAATAACCTTTACGCCCCCTCTGTTCATATGCTTTATCGCAGGGCCTGCTGCGGTCTTAAATGACGTATTGCGAACAAGTCCCCAACCCTCTTGTTCAACAGCAAGCACGTTGGTTTTAACCTCTGCTCTTTGAGTAGAAGTCTGTAATATAAGGTCTTTACTCAACTCTCTTTTGAACAGTTCGTGGTCGGCGCTGCCGTGATAAGGCGAGCTGCATACTAGGTGGACTACATACTGACCTGCCGATATTTCTGGCAGCAGCGAAAGCGCGATCGCATACAGCTTCTGAATCTGTTCGGCTTTACCCCGGCGACTCGCTACTGTTTGAACGCTGCTTTCCCTGGAGACATAGCCATGACAAAAGGTTTCTGTCTTTCCCTCCGAAGTCAGGGTAATTGCATTGGCACTCATCCCTGCTACCGTTACAACACTCGGCGCTGAGTATCGGCCCGTGCCAGAGAGGGCTTTTGTTTCACCATTGCCTGGGTCAAAACCCAAATAAATGTCTACGGCGCTCATCGATTCAATCTCCAAAGTAGTTACAGATGTTAGATGTGATGTTTGGTCTTTGTGCGTTGTATATGCGTCATATGACGCACTCGTGACGATTGTTCTAGTCAGTCAAAATCTGGGGAAGTGCCGGGAAAGTTCTGGGGAATATCTGGGGAACATCTGGGGAATGGGGAAGTGTGAAACAATGAGGGGAAGAGGCTTCCCCAGAACTTCCCCTTGTTCCCCAAGGGGTAATACCTGTCTTTTCAGCGCTTCCCCAACTTCCCTTCCCCAGATTGCTTGCTTGGCCAGATTGCTTGCTTGGATAGTCATAAGGTCAGCTCCCAAATCCATTAGGACGATACATAACAAGCACGTTGCTACCATTTGCTTTCGCTTCACCATTCATAGTTGTCAACGTAATGCGATCATCAGACGCCTCTGCGACTGCCCTGGCTAGCTGGTAGCAATGTGGCTTTAGTTCCTCTCGCTCGTCGTTGTTGAACGGTCGCAGTAGAACCACCGCGTACTTTGGGGTCAATCCAGATAAGCGTTTTTGAAAATCAGAGCTGTTATCTAGCGCGTTCAACACGCGCCTAACCAGAGAAGACAATGGCTTACCGGCCAGCGTCTCTTCGAGATTTTCTCGATCTCTTTGCGCATCTGTATTGCCGCCGGGGTCTTCGCCGCCTCCGGCTAGCGCCAGCGCTGAATCCATATGTACAGACTCCGAATGTACAGACTCCGACTGAGCAGCAGATTTAGTGCCATCTGGTAAAGGCAATTCAGCCAAGTTAATCACAGTGGCACTAATAGGGGTAAGTGCCCGCTGGTTGTCTCTGTCGTAGGCGCTGTAGTTTTCTAGTACCGGCATAGGCCGCAGCTGGCCGACCACATAGATGGCTCGGTTCACTTCTGACTGACTGGCGATCGCCTGCAAGGTCTCAGGGCTATTCAGCGAACGCGGAATCACGCGGCACTGAGCGCATTTATCCAATACATCAATGCCGCGACCGTCATTGCTGAGTAGAACAATCTTTTCCAAGTTGGTGAGAATGCCGCCACCACCTTGCAAGATGTCGTTCACTTTAGGAGATTGGCTCACGAGCGTAATGTGTTTGTGCTCACCGTCTAGAAGAGAAACCATCGCTCGCAGGCTACTGACAATATCAAGTAACGCCGCTTTCGCCGCCTCATCACCGTCTTTTAGCTGCGCTTGAATGAAGTACCACTCATCGACGATTAGCTGTACAGGTGTTTTAGGTGGCAGTGAGTAGCACAGCGCTCTGTAGTGCTGCATTGCATTTTTGATATGGGCGCTAATTTCTGCTGGTGAGCACTCAGTTGCACAAAAGCGATAGGCCGCAATCTGCGGATGTGCAAAGTAGCCTGACTCATCATCGACGCCCTTTGGATCGATCCAGAATGCGACGTAGCGAGGATCGTCAGCTGCTCGTACCCGCACCTGGTTAGCTAGATACATTCCCTTGCCACCGCCGCCGACTGCAATCAGAACAGAGGATTTAGGCTGTGCCATCTGTCGGCGGATGAGCTGATCGTGGTCTTGCTCACTGATCTGTTCGTCGCTTTGTTCATCGCTCTGGTTGTTGTCCTGGTCGCCTGGCTCAGAATTTGAGGGATAGCAATCGCCCAGGTATTGAGACAATAGATTTGTAGGAGAACTCTCGGCTACGGGAAGCGCAGCGACTTCAATAGGTTCGCTGCCCAGGCGAGTTAGCGGCCCAGTGAGCGAGGGCGCGGCTGCTTTAGCCTCTTCCAATAGCCCAGCGGCTAGAAGATCGTCTAGAGAATGCTGCTGCTGTTTCTCGTCGGCTGCGGCCAGTAGCCTTTGAGCATCAGCGCTGAGCGTTTGTCCATCGTCCCTGGCTTCTAAGCAGCTGTCGATAACGCCTTCAATGCCGACCATCTTAATTAGGCGAATCAGCTCGGGTTCGCTCAGGCGATGAGCAAAGTTGTTGGTGCGTTGAATGTATTCTGACTGCGCACCCTTCGCTACAGAATCTTTAATCAGAGAGAGAATAAACATGCCGCCGATGGTGCCCGCTACCAGTGCGCCGACAGGTTCTATGAGGATTAAGAAGCAAGCGCCACCGGCAAAAAGTTTCCAGGTTGAGCCGTTGCCAAGATCTCGCTCGGCCCGTTCTCTAATCGCAGCAATTCGAGGAAAGTCAATCTCGCGGATCTTCAGCTCTCGCCCGCTGCGAACCGATATCATAGTCACGATGTTTTCTCTCTTGTTGTCTCGCCTGTTGTTTCTTATTGGTGGTGTCTGCATGGTCTGAGTCTTACCCACAGTCTGAGCCTTACTCTTGTCTCTCTACCTCCTTGTTCTCTACTCGCGGTTGCGAGTCCATACCCACTGGCCGACGACGATGGCAGGAATCGCGATCGCTTCAAAAGAAAAGAGCATGATGGCTAGCTGAACGAGATTGTCACCATTGATGCCATTTGTTGTACCGATGCTCAGCGCTCGGCCAATGGCTCGCAGCGAGTCAGCAGGCGGATAGATGCGCAGGCCGACAATCAGATCTGCAATGTAGGCAGAGAGACCCAGCAGCAGCGACCAGCGAACGAAGAAAAAGGGAATACGGCGAGACTTACGGGCCATCCGGCGCGTGTAACGATCCGCGTCTAGTTCGGCGTTTGCTGCGCTGGAGAACGAACCGAATTCAAATTTGGCGGATTCTCTAAGCGCGTTGGCATGGGCTTTGCGATCAAGGCCAATCAAAATCCACAGTATTTGCAGTGACTGGGTCAGCGCCCAAATTAGAATGGCACCGATGGAGTTGACCGCGCCATCCCAAGCTTTGAGGACACCACCTATCAGCGGCAGCTGGCTCACCCAGCCGGAGCCGTCGTCGTAGCTCATGAGCAGGTAGTAAGGCGCAATGTTGATAGAAGCGACCTTCACCAGTGCGACGATTAAGCCCAGCAGCATTAGCCAGGAGATAAAGGTCAAGATGGGATTATCACGTACCTCTCGGCCAAAGTCTCTCAGCGCTTCGGTGGCTCGTTGGCGGCGGGTTCTACGACCGGAACCTCTGGCTGTTCGGCGGTTGTGATAGCCGTATGTGTCTTGATTGCTCATAGTGCGTGACCTATGTGGTAGTTGAGTAACGGAACATTGTTTAGGAAACAGTTAGTTGACGGCCTTGGGTCGCTGGGCGTCGGGGTGCTGCAATAGGACGCTTTCTACTAGCGCTTTATCGGTTGTGGTCAAAAAAGACAGTGCGACCGGCAACGTGGAGGAGGGATCTAAATATCCCAGCACTGCGCTGTTGCCGTAGGCATCGCAAACGGTCATTCCAGCCGGTAAAACGTGACCGGGGTTAATCTCTGCGCTGGGGTTAGCTGCGTAAAAAGGGGCGTAGTCGCCTTTAATAACCGGTGCGCCTTTGACTAAGGCAGTGTAGAGGCCCTGATCATCAAGATTGAAAACCAGCTCGCAGCCATCTATGTACCGCGCCCTCGCAATAGGTTCTGCTTCTTTACGAGCAAGTTCAGCAGCATCAATCAGCGCGATTTGCTGCATGGTCGCGCTGTAGGCTTGCTTTTCAGCGGCGCTCTGCTGCATGTAGGCGCTGATGCTTCCGCTATTGGCGGCGAGCAGGCAAGCGGCAGCAATAGCACTGCCGATTTCGAGCTTATTGTCTTCGATCCATTTCCGTTTCATGGCAGTAGATGGGGGTGGGGACTTTAACAGGAGGAGCCAGGAGTCGATAGCGCCAATGGCCTGGATACCTGACGTTCGGACAGCTCAAAACTGCACTCTGCGTTGAGGTCAAGCAGAGGAGCTATCTGGCTACTGACGAGGGCAGCGACATCTGAGAGACGCGGATAAAGCTGCCGCCAAAACTCAGGTGGGTCTGCGGTTTTGAGCGCGGCGGCAGAGGCTTCTAATGCTTCGTTGAGCGCGGCAAGCACAGATAGCTCGTGCTCGTACTGGGCAGATTCTTCGGGGCTGAGGTGGGCGAGATCTAGTGCGATGAGGTTTCGGGCGATCGCGTCTAGGTCAGGTTGGTAAAAAGCAGAGTTCATAGACAAGCGGAACCTTCCGAAAAGGCCGAGACAAAGGTTTATCGAGCAACATCTACGGCTTGAGAGATGAGGACAAGCTCGATCCCGAAGGTCAAAATTGACCAACTGATCACAGACTACTTCAAAAGTATTACGTTTGACATATATTTGACATCAATAATCAAAATTAAAGCGGCAGAATAGCATAAGGCAGAGCGATGTCAAAACGCATACGTTTGACTGTAGGATGGCGGTGTAGTGCTATTAGGAAGGGATACAAACATGCTGACCGCCTTCATGCCGCGCAAACGAACAACTATTACTCTTGACGTAGAGGCTCTAGAAGCTTTCAGGCGCTTGGCGAAGAAAGCTAACATGAGCCTTCCTAAATATTTAGAAGCTTTGATGATTTCTCACGCTAAGAGTGAAGGCGAAATCCCACAGTCCTACGAGCCTCTCGGAGAAACTAGGGGCGGCGATCGCACTACATCAGACGAGAGCTAAGAGGGATAGAAAGCACAACGAAATAACAGGGTTGAGCTTATGACTGCACCAAACATAAAGCGCCTAGATTCACAAATTATTGAACTCGGCGAGCCGTGGCTACCAGTTCACAACCAGGCGCTGGTTGCTGTCAATACAAGAGATGCCGAAACGCTGCGTATCCTTTCGGCAGCCAATTTGGACGATGTTTTTTTGAGCACGCGGTTACATGGCGTCAATCTCCAAGCTACCGCCTACAGTAATGACAAAAATATACAGATAGGTCTTAGAAGCAGATGAAGAACGCGCCCACACCATATCAAAATGCTATTAGGCTACTGTACATTTTAGTCAGCGGTGCTGAAAAACTGGAACAAGGAAGTAGCATCGAAGCCGATGGTTTGTTTAAGGGAGAAACCAAGTTACATGCAATGGATTTCTGGGTGAGATATCCCGACTATCTTGCTTACGAACTCATCAATATCTTTGAAAGCACTCAAGACACTTCTTGTTTAATCTCAGCAGAGGCCATTTTTAACAGCCACGAACCTGACCTGCGTAGAATTCCTATGATTCGCTACCGATGGGGAGCCTACGACAGGATTGATGATACGCTCAGCATTCTTATAGCCAAAGGGCTAGTACACCAAGATGGAACTAGGGGAAAAGCAGGTATTCAAGAATCCCATTTTTTCATCATGCCATCAGCATATGCATTGGCAGATCGCATAACACGGGAATTTCCTATTCTTGAATGGTATAAAGAGCGAGCTGATCTAGTAGCTAAGGTCGCAGGGAGCAGAGGAGGAACTGCACTAAAAGCGCAGCAGTATAAGCATATAGCCTACGCTAGCACCAGCGGTGGACAAATAATCAAACCCATCACAGATGAAGTCCAGCTAAAACTCCGACAGTTGAGAAGTCAGGTCTAGATTGAAATATTTAACGAGAAGTAGATAAGTAGGAGATAACATAAGTGGCAGGCTCTCAGAAGCAGGAAGATTGGTTGGGTGAAGTTTCCAAAAGAAGTCAAGAGTCGAGGGAGGATGTTAGGCAGACCATCCAACAGTATGGTATTCGTCCAAGCCCAAACATTGGCAAGCCAAAACGCCTAGTTTTAAACCGCATTAGGTTTTCCGGGAGAAAGGCTGGGAAGCATAGCAACTCTTTTCACTTTGAGTTCGATGATATTGGGTATGGTTTATGGGGTTTAATTTCTGATGGCAACTTGAAAGGGAAAACGTCTGTGCTCGAAGTAGTTAGATGGTTGCTCCGTGGCAAAGCCTCCGACTACCTTCAATGTGGAGTAAAGAGCTGGGTAGGCAAAGCTTCACTAGACTTCTCAATAGATGCAGCGAATTACAGCATTAAAATATCTCAAACAGAAGGTGGAATAGATGGAAAGCTGACAGAGCGATCTAGGAAAGCTGAGATCGTAGAAATCTGTCAGTTTTCCTCTGAAGACGAATTCGAGGCAAGCATGTCCGCATTTATGATGCAGCAGCTGTCTTTAGACATTACATCTGCATGGAGAAAAGGTAGTGAAGTGGGCACGTCGGGCCTTGTTGTTTCTCACGACTGGGCAGCAGTGTCAGGAGTTCTATTTATCAGAGGTGGTAACAGTAAAGCCCTTTTTGGAGACATTGTTCAAGATGGGCTTAATAATCGATTAATGAACATGTACTTGGGATTACCATGGATTTCTACGCTCGCTGCGCTAAAAGTAGCCATAAAAAAGATTGATAGTCAGGAAAATATAATTTCTGAGAAAAATCGTGTGATGAAAGATACACAAAGAGGTCAGAAGGCACGAATAGAGGCTGAGATACGTCGGTATCGCGCCGATCTCAGAAGGATGCCATCAGATGAGGATTTGAGAAAATCCTTAAGAGCTACTGCATCGTCTCACACAAACGCAATGAATGAAGTAAGGCAACTAGAGTATGAGTTGGATAATGCTAAGCGAGATTTCAACGAATTCAATAGGGCTGCTGTTGAAGACGAACAAGCACTTCTAAACTTTCGAGAAGCTCAAGCAGCCAGAGCAGTCTTTAAACAATTAGAACCTACTTGCTGTCCTCACTGCCAAATATCGATTTCAGATGAACGCCGACTTCGAGAGATAGAGGATAGTTCTTGTTCAGTGTGCGGCGAGCACATGACAGATGCAGACAGCGCAGATATGCTAGAGGAAGGTTATCAAAATAGATTGTCGGCTTCCAAAAAAGCACTTGAGGAAACTCAAAAAACGATTCAATCGCTGAATACAAAAATAGCTCATTCTCAAAATAGTGCATTGCGCTATGATGCTGAATATCAAAGACTAGAGAGAGAGACCAAAAACTTTGATGAGCGCTACGAACTGGAGAGAAAGATTTCTGGTTTAACGTTTCTACTAGAAGATCACGAAGACGTTGCCATCTCTAACGAGGAAGAACACATTACAAAATTGAATAAAGATAAGAAAATAATAAAAGCAGCAGTAGAAGAGACAAAAAAGCGTATAGTACATCTCCAAAAAGATTTGCTTCAGGAGGTCAGCAAGAAAATCAGGGAATATGCTACTCGATTTGGCATGACATCTATCACAAATGTTGAACTTACAAGTCATCCTCAGCTACGAATTAGTAAAGATGGAATTGAGACAACATACTCAAAATGTACTGACGGAGAAAAGCTCCGGTTAAAAATCGCATCAATAATTGCTTTAGTCTCAATCGCAGAGGAGAAAAACATTGGCAGGCATCCTGGACTTCTTTTAATAGATTCCCCAAAGACTGAGGAAATCGTAGAGAAAGATGTAGAGCAGCTAATTTCTGGGCTCGCATCTCTAACTGAAAGCCTTCCACATCTACAAATTATTCTGGCAACGACATCGTCCAAAAGCATCCTTCGACATTTTGACGAAGATCATCGAAAATATGCAAAAGGCAACAGCTTTTTATGGTGACGAGAAGAGAACTTATGAAAATCTGAGGGAAGCAAATGGCTCTTCACTCAATAGAGAAGATGGCTGTATCTGCATTAAAAGAAAATCGTAATCTTAGCTTAAAAGAGGTAGGTGGGATACAAGTTCTACATAACAATAGAGATGTGCTTTCCTGTTCTCCATTGATAGCCACATTTATATCTACAGCTCTAGAAGGGCTAGAGCGCTACAAACCTAGTGATACGGAGCTGGCAGAGTCGTTTATTCTAATATGCTTCGAGAACGTTACAGATGAGCTAGCAATTCAAGAAGCGATTAGCTGCCTCGAATCTCATCGTCCACTATCAAAACGCTTCACAAATGATTGCTTTAAGGTATTTCTGAAAGCAGCGAAAAACCAGCACAAACCTGCGATAACTAGAGCATGGAGTTTAAAGGAAGCTTTCCGATTGGCTATCGATAGTAAAGCGCTGCGCTATCAACTTATAAGCTATCTTATTGAACTTCCAACCGAAGATGAGTTTAACTATCTGCGACACGCAGCAAAAATCATCGGGCTAGCTCACACATTCTGGGCAGAAGAAGATTTAATTTTAGTACTCGAAAAGCTATCTGAGCAAAAGTCAGGTGCTGACGAAGCACTCTTCGAGCTAGGGATAGCGTCTTTATCTGTGGCTTTGGACGCGCCATCTGCTGATATCGCTAGGGCTGAATTCAAAAAAGCTCAGCTGCTATTTGAGAAAGCCGCAAGCGCAAGAGAAGTCCGACTTGATGCGGAAGTATTTGACGCTTCCATCAGTACATTACTTTCATTTGAGAAAGATGAACCGCATAAGAGCTATCAGCAAAATTTACAAAGACTGAAACAAGCAATTACTCTTCACGAAGCGTGGAATGGTCACGAGCAGGAAGAGATCTGGACTAAAGCAAAGAAAACTGAAATGGCAAATTGGTATGCACTAGCAATAAAGCTGGATGCTTTATCAAATCATCTTGCTGAACCAAGTTGGCTCGAACCTATCATTGTTATTGAACAATCACTTCTCGAAATTTACAAAGCAAGTCGAACTATTTTAAAGCGTGATAGTAATGGAGCCCTTGAAATACTATTACAGCCTAAAATTGAAGCGAGTTTAATTCAGAACCAAGGCCAACTATACGTTTTAGAAAAATGGTTAAAGCGTTCTTCCAAAACAAAACTCAACTCCGTAGGTAAGAAGCTCATAGAAAGAGTAAAGCTCTGCAAAGAAGATAACAGCCTGGGAAAGCAGCCGGGGACAGTCGCTAGCACTAGAAATACTGTCCCCATGTCAGATCTTATTGCAGATCTTCCTAAAGCAGAAAAATCTGCGATTTCACAACTTTGGGAAGATTGTACAAGCCTCCAACAAAAAGGCGTTTCTCCTGTTCTAGAAAGGATATTAGAAAGAATTCTCTCCCTTGCTTCGAGAATAAAAGATTACGAAGCGCCTAGAGTCAAAGAATCATTCAACCTTCTTCTTCTCCATACGCTGCGTTTTTTAGAGAGCAGAATGGATATGACTAAAAAGAATAACCCTAGAGTAGGATATCTCCTAAAAGGGAAAGAAGAAGACTCTCTTCCAAAAGAACGAAAACTACAAGAAGACTACCACGACTACATGTTCGGGAACATAGTCTGTGGGGATATAAAATCTGAAGTTTCTGATGTTTCAAGCGGTCGTGTTGATGTCTACTTTTCGTTTGGAGCGATTCATTTCACAGCGGAAGTAAAACGTGATCAAAAAGATTGTTCGTTCGAAGCATTGAGAAAGAAGTATCTCGGGCAAGCAGCAGAATACCAAAACACTAACGTCAAATTAGGGTTTCTGTTAGTGCTAGATCTTACCGAAAAGTCACACGGAGGCAATAGCATAGAAGATAACATAAATGTGGAGATTCTTACTTCCCCAAATGGTTTTACAGAGCGATTAGTTGTTGTTGTTCGTGTTCCTGGAAATCGGAAGGTACCTAGCAAAACTGTAATTAACTCTTGAATAAGCAACTAACTTACAGACTTCTGCCCTTCATACCTGTTTCGTATCAACTCACAGAAGAAGCCTTTACTGGCTAGTTCCTGGAGGCTGTGAGCACCTTCGTCTCATTCGAACAGTGGAGGGAAGCATAGAGAGAAGTAGGACAAGTGCTGGAAATTATTCGTGTTACGTTCGCAGAAAGCTGAAGAAGTAATACGAATAAGGTTGTAGAAAAATCAGTGGTAGATAGTCTGCTCTACCGCTGTTTCCATTAAGCTACCTCTAATGAAGCAAACTAACAGCCAACAATTACGAATCATTCTCTAGAAGCTGACCCAACACCTCCAACTGCCCATCGTTTAGTTGCACAACGACTGCGCTTCCAGACTGCGGAAATATATCGCTCAGCGCAGTGATATTCACCTGATGAGTCACCATGATAACGATACCGGAAGAAGCTTCGTTGCCAGCAATGTAGTCTTTTAACTGAGCTGTCTGAGTCTCTGCAGTACTACGATCGCGAAAGAACGAATTCAGCGGAGGAAAAGGCTCCACTGGTGCAATATCCATCAGCTCGGCGGTTTCCAGACACCGGCACCACTGGCTGGAGAGGACTTTAGTGACGGGAACGTTGCGATCGCGAAACGCTTCGCCAATTTCCCTAGCCTGCTGCCGTCCAGCTTCTGAAAGGTTGCGCTGGGTAGAGCAGTCGTTGAGTTCAAAGCTGGCAGGATCGCCTGTGCCGGGTGCGATCGCATGACGCAAAAGCACAACGTAAGTCTCTTCGTCCGCTTCCATGAGCTTTGCCCAGAGCGCTTCTTCCGTTGAGGCTTGATTGGCAGCATCTGCTGTCTGATTAGACGTCGTTGGCAAGCTAGAAGTCGCTTCTGTCCTTGTTGGTACAGGATCCGGTGCAGACGTTGGTGCTGTATTCTGGAAAGCAGCACATCCCGCCACTGCCAAAATCAGGCAAGAGTAAATCCAGAATTTCGAGCGGTGATATCGCAAAGAACTTGCCACCTAATCGCAGCGAGAAGACACATTCACAGTGTACAGAAATGATGAATAAAGCTGAACAAGCTATTCGTGTTGTTTTTGATGACATAGAAAAGACAACACGAATAATATTAGCGAAGCCAACGCAATGCTAAATACTTCGCCCTAATACTATCAGCGCTGTAGCTATAGACTGTAAAACATAGTGCAGGCCCCTTTTCGCTATGGCTACTCCAGCTCAACCTCCAGACCGCTCACCCCAAGAGGAGCTGAGTAACGCCTGTGCTTCGCAGTCAATAGATCTGCAATTTTGGCAGTGGCCCGAGTTTCGTCTGGAGCTAGTCAACGGCCAATTTTTAGTCGGTGGCACCTTGGAAGGCAGTCGCTGGCTACTCAAAGAAGCGCTCATCGGCTGGGGGTTGGAAGCAGCGATCGCCTTCGCACCCCTCGAACAGTGGTGGGAAGCGCTGCGACAAGCCCACGATATTTCTTGTCGCTCTCAGGAAGAATGGCTACTCTGGGCCGATGCGCTACCGCTCTCTTCAAACTACAAAGATGAGATCTATCCACCTTTAGGCTCCCAGTATGCAGGAGAGCACCGCTGGATTCGCGACTATCTATGGCAAGCACTTTCGTTAGCGATTGGCAAAGGCGGATGGGGCCGATGCTTTGGGCCAAATTACGGTATGCAGCTCGCTCAAGACGTATTAACGCCTGATATCTTGCTGCTGAGCACTCGCCAGCTCGCTCAAGATGTGGTTTATAGCTATTACACCGAAGCGGTTGCCCATCTGGTTATTGAAATCACCTACCCCGAACAAGATGCGGTTGATCGGGAGACTAGGCGATCACTCTACGAGCAGGCACAAGTTCAGCACTATTGGATTGTCGATCCCCAAAAACAACAGTTTGAGTTCTGGCAATGGTCGCCTGAGGGATATCAGCTTAGAGAACTAGACCCGGACGGCTGCTATCGCGGCGTTGGTGATATGAGCTTTAGTCCAGAGATTTTCTGGCTCAATATGGAAGAGAATCAATCGCCCTACACCCAAAAACTCCCTGCTTTTACGACCGTTGCTCAGTCTAGAGAGTGGGAATTTCGCAAAGAGCCGAGTACAGAGATTGGCTATGGTAGCGTTCCTTTTTTGCCATCAGTTGGGCTGACCCCACAGCCAATTACCCCAGAGCAGTTCATCTCCTGGTGCCCTGAGACGAAGCTCGAAGGCGGGCCATTTCCACTGATTGGCGGCGGCGAAATAGGAACGAGAAATGCGATTGCGCTGCTGCTTATGAGCCTGGGTCTTGTCGAAACCGTCAAGCTGATGTCCGGCTATGAATGGGTAAGGGTGCTCCGGCGACTAACCCGAGAAGCGGCACAAGATAACGAACGAAAAGCGCAGTGGTGGAAGCAGGCTAGAGAGCTGGCTCGTCAGTTAGTCGAGGAGCATCGTGTTGGCGGTGTTGGTGTCATTGGCGCACTATTGAGCGAGCAACCTCTCAACCGATGGTCTCAGATTCATCTAGTGCTATGGGATATCCCGGATGAGTTCAAAAAGTGGTCATTCATGCAAACGTTGCCAGACGATATTCCAGTTGAGCTGACAGAAGCCGTCTGGGCGCTACCAGGGGAGTGGCAAGAAATTGCTGACCGGATGGAAGTTCTTGCAGGTACTGGGAAACCACATGGCCCTAGACCGCAAGAGCGTATGGTCTTTCACTGGATTGAGTCTGAAAGCTGAAAAGACACGCAAAACAAGAAAAGGTGTTTGCCCTAAGCACTAGAAAAGCAAATATTTTTGCCTCTTTAGGCTATGTAACTGAAGGCTATGTCGCTGAATCCACAGCTCCCTGATCAGAGACTGTTTCAACGAGCCCTTGTTCAATCGCTACTTTCCAAATTGCCTGCCGAATCCAAGCAGAGCGTTCTTTTTTTGGCATGGCCTCAATAGCTGCATCAACAGCTTCCGGCAGTTTGACACAGCGCGGCTTTTTAGCAAGCTGGACGCCTTTTATGGACCCAAGGTCTATTGCAACATCACAAAAGGAAATGGCGATGGCTGGTACACGCTGCAAGAAGGAAATGCCCATACTCAAAAATCAATCTTTCGTGGGCGGGTCTTAGGTGTGAGATTCCCAACTGTTGAGCGTCGAGGAAAAGACGTGGTGAAGTTTCACCTGTTTATGAGAGCTGACGGGGAAACAACAACTTTTGAGTCAGGTCAAGATTGTTTCTTCAGCAAAAGCATTCTAGCGGCCTTCGCTTCTACGTCTCCTGAAGTGCTAGCACAGCCAATACAGATGGCTACCTATATCAAAGCGCTGAATACTGGAGACAATACGCTTATGGTTTCCCTTCGAGACAGCAGTGGTAATAAGCTGGCTTGTGAATGGACAAATGATGATGACTGGGAGGCAGTCACGGCAGTAGCCGTAGCAAATATAAAGCAGGCACTACTGCTTAGCTAGGTAGTCTCAATGAACGCAGGATGAGGGTGCGATCACTCATGTCTTGCGTTCACGAAATTCCTTTCCGCTCTAGCTGATACATTCGCAGATTCGGATACTCTGGCATTAGCTGCCAATAGCAGCCTGACGGTGGTTGCATTGGGCGAACACCACAGCGATACAAAAAGGTTGGTTCATCTCGTCTCAGGTAGCCTTTGAATATGGCTTTCAGGTTCAGTGGAGTATCAGGGTCATCCCAAACAATGTGTGCCTGAGCTTGATAGCCAGCCGCAATCAGGCTTAGCCCTAACCACTCCATTGCTTCTCGAATTTGATCGAAAGGGAGGTTACAGGTTTCTTGACCATGGCTGCTAATCGTTAGCTGGCTAGGTTTTGGAGAAGGAAACAAGGTAAGGAGACGCTTCCACATATCAGACCTCTCTGATTTTTTCTTAATGATTCCCTTTGCTTTGAACAGAAGGTGCAGCTTCAGACTGTTTTTGGATGTGCTTTTGAGTGGACTTAGCTGAAAAATGCTCTGTTTTTCTGGATAGCAATCATTTCTACCTCAGAAAAAGTCACTAAAGACCAAGCTCAGTAGCGATCGCATTCAGCCGTCTCAGCTTTTGTTGGAGGCGTTCAATCTTTCTTTCCAGCCGTTTTATAGATTTACCTCGATTGCACATTGCCTGATACTTATCGATTTCATGTACTGGAATATATTTCGACTTTTTTCCGTTGTCTAAACGTTTCCCCTTACCTGCTCTGAGCCTGGCGTACTTACATTCACCTTTAGATTTTTGAGAAGCTGTCCCACCGGCAGCGGTTCGCTCAACCCAAACGTCAGTAAGAAATTTTCCCTGAACCCTTAATGCAGCCAGCTTTTCTTGCAGTTCTTTTATTTCTGCTTTCACATGGTCACGATCGTCCATTCAGCTATTCGTGTTGTTTTTTATGATTAGCAAATGGTAACACGAATAGTTTGGTGGTAGTACCACTATGGGGCTGGAGCCTGACAATTAAAAGATTTTCGATTTATCGTGACCTATGCGGTCTTCGAGTGCTTTTTCTTTAGTCTATCTAGAAGAATTCTAGATTATTCATTCGTGTTGTTTTTTCTACCTATCATTCGACAACATGAATGAATTTAGAGGCTAAAACGTTCTATTCAGCACTGCTGGATTGAGTTTTTTGGCTGCTACTAACCAATGATTGACTGCGATTCAATGAGCTTTATTCCCACGTCCACTAAGTAGAGAATCATTTGGTCGTCTGATCGGCGATGTATCTTTGCTAAGCGCTTGATTTCTGAAATGGGCATCGAGTCTAAGACTTTTTTCCGGGTCAGCAAATCTCCCAGCTTTGACCTATCAAATACTGGCTGGCTATCCTCGTTCAGGACAGCTTTTAGCATTTCGGTCATGTACCGTTTCTTGGTGCCTTGCCCGGAGAGTGGAATGTCTTCTTGAAGTTGAGACATCAGTCTCTCTGGAATTTGAACGTATAGTCCTACAGATGCCGATGGATCAGACATGTTTTGCGGTTGTGTAGAGGCTTGATCGATAACGCAGGTAAGAGGAGGCAGAGATAAGTGACGAAATTCAGGCAATGGATTTCTGGAAAAAGTCTATGTGGTACACCTTTGTGAATATACTTTTGATCTGATTCTAGCTTTTTTGCTCAAAAAGTATAAGCTTCTTGGTACGGCTTCACAGACACTGGCTATGGACAGAAATGAGGTGGCTGTTTTTACGCCAGCGGGGGCGGTACTAAATAGCTCTCAAGCTTAAGGTGCTGAGCTTGTAGATAGTACAAAAGCTCAAATGCCTCATCATCTGACAGCTGGGAGCGCCGTCGTCCCTGAAATTTCTCAGCGACAAGTTCTTTAACTTGCTCAATGGACCAGCCTAACTTCTGAACAATGAATTGTGTCGCTGTAATCGTGTCAGCAGCAGCTTGTGAGATACCCTTCCTGGGACGGGTGTTTCTTTCCTCTGTGAGAATGGTAGCGGAAGTGTGAAGTCCTGGAGATATCTTTTTGAGCTTGGGTCTAGGCTTTTCAGGATGCCTTGTGCTCGCTACATCCTTTGAGCTTAGAACTTCCTTTTTGCCTGTTTGGGTCGTACATCCTAAGGTAGGTTTGCTCGGTTCAGGCTTCCGTTGGGTCTGTGGAAAACTTGGAAAATCCCCCCGCACCCCCCTTCCGGAATAAAACTTCGTTTTGGCAGAGGCAAGAACGTCATGCTCGTTGCTCTCACACTTCATTATTTCCTCCTCAGTCCGTAATTTCCCGTCTTCACTGTTTTCCAGCGGTTCTACAGATGGAAGCATGTCTGCCTTCTGAACGCTTGAAGTCTTTGTCACTGGAGGGATTACGGGCAGAGTGTCATTTTCTTCTGGACTTTGCTCGTTGAGGTCGCAATTGAGGAGGTAGTAGTCAGGGTGCCAGAGCTTTTTGTTTTCAGCTTTGTAGAGGGTTTCCAGGCTGCTGGAAGTTGAGCTGAGAGATGCCTGAGCTTTTCGGATAGCTTCTGCTCTGGCGGTTACTCTTTGAGGCAGGTTGCCAGCAGTCTCAAGCTGCTGCATAGCAGCTCGAATGCTTTCCTGTGCGCTTTGAGCACGTAGGTCGTTGACTGCTGCTGCTGTCGTGCTTGCTATTGTTTTGCGAGCTTTACCGTATGAGCCGATTGGCCAGTAGTACTTTTCGATGGCTGTGGCCCAGACGCGCGATCGCATCCTAATTTCGCGCTGATGGCGGCACCACTTTTCGTAGCCAGGGCTAGAAATCGCCTGCTGGTAGATAAAGTCCACCAGCGCTTCGCCCGTATGCCCTAGAAAAACGTGACCGTAGCAGCCAATTTCTTTCAAAAGCTGATTTGTTTGGCTAGGCCCGCTCCAGCCTTCTGCGATTACTGTTTCTAGATCCCGCTTCCAGCTCTCTACCTTGCCCAGCCGGTTGCGTACCTTCTTAAATCGGTTTTTGCGAGCTAGCGGCAGAGCTTGCCGCAGGGTCTGAATATCTTGCCCTGCGGCGGCGATGTCCCACTGATTTAGAAAGTCTGCTAGCTGACTGCTGCTAGGATTAAACGCCTCATCTAACAGACAAGAGCCGCTGGCTGGCTGTAGCGGTAGCCGGTGAGCCAGATACTCGGTTTTGATGATATTTCCGTAGGCTTTGACGTTTGGAAAGCACTCCAACTGTCCTTGCTTGAGTTTGAAGCCCTGTGGCTCCAGGCAGTTCTTTAGTGCAACTGCAAAGTCGAAAGTTTTGACGGGCTCGGGCAGTGGAATGTAGAGATGTATTCCTTCGCTCCAACTGCTGCGGATGCAGAGCGTGCGGGTAATGCCGATGGTTTCGAGAATAGCTTCTATGCGGGCGATCGCACTCGCGTCTTGTCTCGGATGGTAAGGACTCTCAATATCAATATCGAGCAGGGCATAGGCGGTCGTATGACCTGTCCGAACGCCGATTAGCTTTTCTGGGTCTTGCCAATCTCTATAGAGAACACGATGCTTAAGCTTATAGCGGCGCTGCGTGTACCATTTAGGCTTCGCTGTCGCATCCTCTGTTGCATCTGCATAAATCGAGCAGTACAGGTATTGGCCGAATATCTCACAAAATCGTTGACCATAAGGGTCTGTAGGCAAGGGATCTGCCGGCAAAGCATTTGTAGACTTGTTGGCTTCAATCTGTGCCGTTGCAGATTCCGCAGTGATGCTTGGCTTCAACATCACCGATGGTGCTAGTGATAAGGGCATAGGTCTCTATCGTGTAGTGGTGATAGAGCCGTAAAAATTTGCAGCACGCCATTTGCAGCAAATAATGTTGCTACAAGACTTGCCATACTGCTAAGATCAGAGTACGGCTCAAAGGTTGAAGTCCTTAAAGCTATCTAGGAACGCCATTTCATAGCTGGCAGGCGTGACTGGGGTTCCTAAACAGATATAAAGGTCGAACTGAAGCATTTAAGCCCTAGCTGTTTATCAGTTGGGGCTTTTGATTTGGATTACGCTACATGGTTTTTTCTCCGAAAATTTACTAAAGCTCATAAAAAGTATATAGCCTTTACGGAAAGATCAAAATAAAGTATAAATCTCTCTACTGTGAATATACTTTTCTACGGCTATGGTCTCGTTAACCGACTTAGAAGCCAGTCGTGAGTTGCGTTTGTATCGTAATTGCTGCATGTAGCTAATAGATGATTGAGCTTAGATGATTGAGCTACTGGTCAGAGATTGAATCCTCTGAAATGAGAAAGCCCAAGCTTTTTAAGCTTTACTCACAGCAAGTACATCTGTTTTGACACAGCGACATTATCACTGGAATGTCTACGCTTCAAGCAGTTGAAAATCTTAATACGCCAAATTGGTAGCGCAAAAATACGCCAAATTGGTAGGCAATTTCATACGCCAAATTGGTAGGCCAAGAAGATAAAATACGCCAAATTGGTAGGCAATTTCATACGCTAAATTGGTAGGCCAAGAAGATAAAATACGCCAAATTGGTAGGCAATTTCATACGCTAAATTGGTAGGCCAAGAAGATAAGCCTTGGAGTAATCACTCTTTAACCAAATCCTTGGAAAAATTGATACGCTAAATTGGTAGGCATTTATATACGCCAAATTGGTAGGCCAATGTCTGCTTGATACGCCAAATTGGTAGGTATTTATATACGCCAAATTGGTAGGCCAATGTCTGCTTGATACGCCAAATTGGTAGGCATTTATATACGCCAAATTGGTAGGCCAATGTCTGCTTGATACGCCAAATTGGTAGGCATTTATATACGCCAAATTGGTAGGTCAATGCCCATAAAACGTACGCCAAATTGGTAGGTGGGTTCTATTTTAGGAAGAAGTAATCTATATTGATGCCATCCGCTGGTCGAAGCTAAAAGTTTTGCTATGAACGATACCTGTTCTCAATTAGATCTTTTTGCCGTTGACAGTAAGCTAGTTAAGCTTCTGCCTCGGGCAGGCGCTTCATTCCGAAACCCTGATGTCAGATTGCCTGTCCTTCGATCTGAGTCAGGTGGTGGCTATTATCTAGAAATGAGGGTTGAAGAAGACCCAGAAGAAATTAGTGAAGTTGGTTTAACCCGCCGTATACCACTAGAAAATATCTCCGCAGAAGAGTGGAGGGAGCTTAAGCAGCAATACGATGACTTAGATCTAGAAGCCTGTCTGAGTAGAGGCATAAAGGGACTAGAGCAAATAGAAGATTTGCGCTTCCGACGACTAACAGCCACATTGCTAACTTTCCTAAATCCGCGTCAGGTACAGCTTGTTCTGTACCTATATAGGGCAGCAGCAGTAGAAGGTACTGGTGCTGTCGTTCAGTTCCGTTCCAATGAGTTGTTGGAAGTTATGGGATATAACAGAACCGTCGATGGAGGGTTTCATTCAGTCATTAGGTCTCAATTGCACAGCGACATGATGGCGCTTCATCGAACAGAGCTAGTCTATGCTGAGAAGACTGCTATCGAAGGCAGGATGGAAGCAGACATCTTCATAAAGAGTGTTTTAAAAATAATATCATTCAAAATTGACAATGTTCAGCGTGATTTTGACCTTGATAATGCTGCTGATTATACCTATGCTTCTGCTGATGCCTACACAGTCAACTTAGAGTTTTTTCATACGCCAACTCGTGCTGATGGAGATTACGTGCTTTTCGGTAATATCGACATGCACCAAGATATTGGAAACAGCGCAGAACATGATTACGGAACGAAGCTTCTGATCTATTTGGCTGGTCGTCTGAAGTGGGACTCTCCAAAAGATGGTCAGTACTTAACTATTTCGAGAAGGACTCTGCATAAAAACTTAGAACTCTTTGGAAAGAACTCTTCTCGGAACAACAAACTATTTTGGCGCACAGTTGACGACTTGACCGCTAAGGGGTTTGTTCTCAGCGCCCGAGAACTGCCAGGAAAGCGAAAGAGTAATGTGCTCGTAGAATTTCAAATCAATCCTGAAAAAATCCGATTGCACAGCGGTAAATAAATGCTGTGGGCAATCATTTAGAAATTCGCGATTATGAAGAAAGACCTAGAGTTTTCTCTGTGCTGTGAATAGCATCACTCGCTGATCGCATCAGCTTTCCCTTGCGGCCTGCGAGTATCCAAAACAGGTTGTATCTCATCATTTTCCTTCCCAACAGACATCGCTGCACCCCAATTAATAAATGGACTGACTCGATAACCGTAGTTCCATAAGTCAACAAACGTCTGGCCTGGTAGTCCTGATGGCTCAGTCAGGACTACATTTGGGCTTCCTTGATAGTGTATGCGAGGTTGATTGATAGCTTCGCTAGCTGTCATCTCAAAGTCGATAAGGTTCACGAGAATTTGGAAAACTGTTGTTGGAATAGTAGAACCTCCGGGACTGCCTGTTGCAAAATAGAAATCCTGGTTCTGATCCAAAACTATAGTGGGAGCCATAGAACTCAAAGGTTGCTTCCCCGGCTCAATTTGGTTAGCGCTTCCTTGCAGTAATCCATAAGAGTTGGAACTGCCGACCTTCGCTGTAAAATCGTCCATCTCATTATTTAGAAAAAAGCCGGTGTCTGAGGCAATTACACCTGCTCCAAAAAGAGTATTTATTGTGTATGTGACAGAAACTGCATTACCTTCTTTATCAGCTACTGAGAAATGAGTTGTATTCTGACCTTCTGCTGCCGTAGGTAAATCCTTTTCTAACTGAACGGCTTTATTTTTAGGCGTCTGAGCACGCAGAGAA
The DNA here is from genome assembly GCA_039111275.1 of Cyanobacteria bacterium P01_D01_bin.1. GTDB lineage: Bacteria > Cyanobacteriota > Cyanobacteriia > Phormidesmidales > Phormidesmidaceae > Phormidesmis. The sequence goes on from JBCCOH010000010.1 coordinate 24,213, forward strand.
CCTGCGTATTCTTTGGAAAGCAGTTTATCTAATGGGATGTCTGAAAAATTTGGATCTCCAAAGTATAGATTGCGATCGCGATAAGCAAACAACATGGCTGATAGCATCCAGTGCAAATGCTGTGCCGAACGATAGTCCATCTCTCCCATTGGATAGCCTTCGAGAATGCCCAGCATCTGGCACAGCACAGGCCCACCTCCCGGTGGTGGAGTCGTAATGATGGTATAGCCGCGATAGTCACAGGTAAGCGGCGATATCTCCTCTACTTGGTAAGTTTCAAAGTCTTCAAGACTCAAGATGCCGCCATGCTGCTGGCTAGCCTCGACAATCTTTTGTGCGATCGCCCCCCGGTAGAATGCGTCCTCTCCGTCTGTTGCAATTTGGCTGAGGGTCTGCGCCAAGTCTTTTTGAACTAAGCGATCGCCTGACTTCAGCGAACGCCCTTCAGTCAAAAAAATCTTAGCAACATTGTCTTCCGCTTTAAACTCATCAGCCTGCCGCTCATACAGCTGCTGCTCAGCCTCACTCAGAACAAATCCATTTTCTGCGAGTGTCTGAGCAGGCGCTATTAACTGTTGACGGGTCCAGTTCCCGCTGCCATATTTCTCAAGCGTGTATTCCAAGCCTGCTACCGTTCCAGGTACGGCTACCGCTAAATAGCCCTCCGTACTGAGCTTTGGAATTACCTGGCCTGAATCGTTTTGATACAGCGTTGGAGACGCAGCCAACGGCGCAGTTTCTCGAAAGTTGATGAAGGTTTGAGTGCCGTCGGCCAGCCGGATAGTCATAAAGCCACCGCCCCCCAAATTGCCGCAGCAGGGATGAACGACAGCCAGAGCATAGCCGATAGCGATCGCCGCATCGATTGCATTGCCTCCCTGTGCAAGCACGTCTATACCGACTTGAGTGGCCTGATGATGGCTGGTGGATACAGCAGCTTGCCCGCTCTGTGCAGGAACTGCTTCGTACTCACAATTCGCTGCTGCTGATCGGCATAGTATCCAGCTACTAAGTCTGTATACGTGAACAAGCGGGTGATAAATGCTACCGCCCGCTATCATGTCGAAAGCCGTTATCAAAACAAGTGCAACTATCACACGTCTGATGTTCTTTCTTCTTGACATGTTGTTCACGTTCACAAAAAACTATGGGGCTTTCGACTCTACCGGAGCATAAATTAAGAATACAGAAACTTCCATACCTTTTTTGCTTTACGGGTGGGTTGCTCCTTAACTCAATACTCTTCTTGCTCGCAGGCGCTGCCAAAGCTCAAATTGTTCCAGATTCAAGTTTGGCGAGGGAATCGTCTGCTGTAACTTTAGAACAGATTAGCGGAGAGCAAAGCCAAATTATCTCTGGTGGCGCAGCGAGAGGTGAAAATCTGTTTCATAGTTTTGAGTTGTTTAATATTTCTGCTAGCCAAAGGGCAGATTTTTTGAACCCTGAAGGAATTACGCGCATCTTTTCTAGAGTTACGGGTGAACTCCCCTCTGATATCAACGGAACGCTTGGCGTACTAGGCGGCGCAGAGCTTTTCATACTCAACCCTGACGGCATCAACTTTGGCCCGAACGCTCGTTTAGAGTTAGGCGGCTCTTTGGTTGCTACAACAGCGAACAGCGTTCAGTTTCAAGACGGCACAGAATTTTTGGCAACAGATGATTTACTGCCTGTGCTGACAGTCGATGTTCCGATTGGCTTAGGCTTTGTAGAAGCCTCAACAATTTCAGTTAGAAGTAATGGCAGAGATATCGTCGATGATATTTCTTTTGATGAACTTTCGTCGGATGTTGGTTTAGCCGTTGCGCCTGTGCAAACGCTTGCACTCATTGGTGGCAACGTTGAGGTAGAGGGTGGAATCTTACGAAGCGCCGGAGGCCGTGTGGAAATCGGCGGCGTTCGCGAGGGTATAGTGACTCTCTCCTCTGAAAATCGCGGTCTGTCTTTTGATTATCAATCAGTGGGAGAGTTTGGAGATATCGATTTCTCTCAGCTTTCTCTAGTAGAGGCACTTTCCCCAAGCCAGATTCGCATAGTTGGCCGAGATATTATCTTGCGAGATGGTTCTTTGGTATTTATGCGAAGTTTTGACAGAGAGAGTCCAGGTCAGATTGAGGTAGATGCTGCTAGCTCACTTCAAATTGGTCAGTCTTCTCGACCAGAAACACTGGTAAGTGGGATGATTAGCCAAAACTTGGGCTCAGAAAATGGCGCAGATATCTCTGTTGATGCTCCGCAGGTAACAGTTCAAAATGGTGGTCAAGTGCTGGCGAATGCATATGCTCTCGGCTCATCCGGCAACCTGACTATCAATGCTTTAGATTCTCTTCAGGTTGATGGCTTCAGCTCTGTTGCAGAAGATATTCCTAGCAGTATTACAACAAATGCACTGGGGCCAGGACGCTCTGGGCTTTTTACGGTAAGTGCTGGTGATATCAGAATAACTTCTGGGGCTCAGATCGGGGCGATCGCTGGTATCGGAATCCCTGGTAACGTTGAGATTACCGCAGAAAATATTACCGTTGAGGGTGCGCTACCAACCTTACTGAAGCCTTCCTTCTTAGGCATTGCGACCGCTGGTACAGGCGGCTCAGGGCAGCTCGTTGTTAGTACAGATACATTGCAGGTGATAGATGGTGGTGCGGTAGGCACAACCTCAATCGGCTCGGCGGATGCCGGAGATACTTTCATCCGCGCAGATGACTTTATTGAGGTGAGCGGTTCTTTCCCAAACGCTATCAATCCGAGCAGTCTCGATTCAAGCGTTACCGTAATTAACCCTATCACGCAGCTAATTGCCAGAGTCTCGCCGCCGACTCCGCTTACAGGTAATGCCGGGAACCTCTCTATTATTGCTCCAGAAATTCTGATAAGAGACGGCGGGGCAGTTCGGGTGCAAAATGATGGCTCAGGTGATGCTGGTGATCTTGGTATTACTGCAAATCAACTCCGACTGGAATCGGGCGGTACAATGACTGCTGCCACAAGCGGCGGACAGGGCGGCAGCATCGATATCTCTGCAAATAGTCTTGCCTTGTTCGACGATTCTGCAATTAGCGCATCGGCTGCTGAATCAGGGAGAGGGGGCAATGTTGTTATCAACAGTGATGCGATCGCACTACTACAAGACAGCAGTATCAGTGCCAACGCCGAATTAGGCTCTGGTGGCCAAGTCATTATCTCAACCGATGCGCTTCTAGAGTCGCCAGGTAGCTTAATTTCAGCGACTTCAGCGGTTGCGCAAGATGGGGTCGTAGAGGTACGAGCCCCTGACGAGGCTCCTAGAGCAGAGTCAGATATTGAGCCACCTGCTGTGGAAGTTCCTCAGGTCGCTGCTGCTTGCGCTCAAGGTGGCAGACAAAATGGCGAATTTACAGTTACTGGCAGGGGCGGCCTACCGACTGCACCCGATGAAATTCAGCAGACTTACAGCGGATGGCGATCAACGCCCTCTGCCACCGACACAGTGCAACCTAAGCACTCATCTCAGATCGCTGAGGCTCAAGGCTGGTTGTCCAATGGAGACGGTACGATCCGGTTCACTGATAGGACTACAAATCTGATCAGTTCCGCACCTCGACGCACTGCCTGCGTCAATGGGCCGGTGTCATAAAGCCGAATTTTAAAACGAAACTGATAAACGAGCGAAAAATCTAACCCATCTTCTTGCAGGCTCTCGCCGTCTATCCCCACCTCGCTAAAGGGGACCGCGTAGTTCAATCGGGCGGTGAGTTCTTCCCACTCATACTGCATCCCAACGCCAACAGAGGCCAGAATGTTTTGCTCAAGCGCCCTATCCCCGCCATTATTCCAACCAACGCCAGTCCCCGCGAAAGGAATCAGGCTTAGCTGCTGGTTGCTTCCTAGCTCTAGAACTGGAATCTCTATTTCAGCGGTTACGGTCAGGCCGTTGTCTGCAATAATGGCATCCTGCCGATAGCCTCGAACGGAAGTGGGGCCACCTATGCTGAATTGCCTGACAGGTACGAGCTGATCGCTAGTGAGCTGAATGTCTCCACTGATGGTTAATTGAGACTCTTCGCCAATGCTTTGTAGCCAGAGCGCTTGACCTCTCCAAACAAGGAATTGTCCGTTTGGCTCGGCTCCGCCGGTGGAATCGAAGGCACCGAGTCCGAGTCCTAGCCTGGACCTCATCAGCAAGGCGTTAGCTCTGGTCTGTCGCAGGTATTCTTGAGAGAGTGTTAATTCCGTAATTTGAGTTCTGCCGTCTTCATCGGCTCCTGGCGACAAGGGGAATGGGAACCCAGCTACTGTCGTCTCACTCTCAATTCTGTTTGCACTGATGCCGAGCGCAAACTCTTCAATACTGGACTCACTAGCCTTTCTGATGAGAGGGTGACGGAGCGACAAGCTATAGACCTGACTGTCAGTTTGAATGTCAAAGTCATCAAGGGGCTCTTCCACGATTTGACCTTCTAGCTGAGCGTAGTCAAACGCAAGCGTGGTGTTGCTTTCGTTGATAGGAACGCTGATGCCAGCACTAAACCCATCGCTACCTTCGGTGAGGCTGTAGCCAATCCTGAGTTCTTCACCCCATGCCAAAAGGTTAGCAGCGCTGAGTTGAGCTTCCGCTTGGATGCTACCTGTTGAGGGTGCTCTGTAATTGTCAGTGCCTATTCTGGCCCGAAAACTGGGTTCGGCTTCTGCTTGCACCGTCAAAATACTCGACCCGACTTGATTGCCCGCTGATAGATTAGCCGAAATGCTTGCAATGAGCGGATCGATTTGCAGCAGTCGGAGCGCTTCTTCTAGCTTTGGTTGATTGAGCACGGGGGCGATCGCATTGTCCAGTCTTGCGATCACATACTGATTCAGGTGCTCGTCTCCGCTAAAGTCTATTTCTTCTACAGTGCCTTCTACGACTTGAATCGCGATAGTGGCCGAACGGATATTAACGGCCTGGTTCTCTTCGATAGGAAGAAACGCACCAGAGGTTGTGTAGCCACTGTTGACGTAGAGATCTGTAATCTCTGAGCGAAGCTGTACTAATTCAGCAAAAGAAACCTCTCGATTCAAGTAAGTTTGAGCAACCTCTAAAAGTTGTTCATCTGTAAAGACAGTGTTGCCGATAAACCTAAACTCCGAGATGAAAATAGTTTCTTCTACTTGGGGTATTTCAGGTGTAAAGGTGGGTTCAGGAATACTTGGTGTTTCTATCGGTTCACGTTCTATTTCCGGAACCTGAATTGTATCCGATGGCAGAGACGGTGGCTGTGGAATTTGAGAAGGCGGTAAGGTTGGTGCTGGCTGAGCCTTGGTTTCTGAATTTACAACAACAAAAGTTGAAATAGTTGTTGTAAACCCAATGAGACTTCTTTTGAACACTGATAAAAAGAAAAGTTGTTTAATGTTCGATTTGATACCTATAATCTTACCGTGAGTAGTGGATAGAACCCGTATGTCTTCTAAGCTTCGTCCTTTATTGCTGATTTTTCTCACTTTTCTTGCGGTGCTGATTTTTTCTGGGACGTCTAAGTCTCAGGCTCTGAGCGCCGATCAGCTAAATCAGGAAGGTTTTGTTTTTCTTCACAATGGTGCAGCGACTGAAGCACTCTCTTCTTGGCAGCAGGCGGAGGAGCTGTATAGAGAACAGAACAATGTAGAAGGGATTACAGGCACTCAGCTCAATCAATCGCTGGCAGAGCAGTCTTTGGGACTATATCCACGTGCTTGCAGGACGGTTACTCAGGCGATCGCTATTTCTTCGCAAATTTGTCAGCCAGGCTATGGCGAAGACGCTGTTCTCTCTTCCCTCTCAGAAGTTGAGCTGAGCGAGGTAAATCGGATTGGTGTTCGTCTGCTGGGCGAAAATCTAAGGCTGCTGGGCAATTTAGTCGAGGCAGAATCCGCATTGACATTCGTGCAGGCGCAAACTGCTTCAAATTCGATAGAATCCAGTCGAATTGCCCTAGTGCTTGGAGATGTTCATCACTTTGCTACCAAGGCGGCAATTCAGTCTTACATGAGGGTTGGCTTTCGTGAGGTTCAGAGCCGAAATGACATCATCGCTCAAATTAACTCACAGCTGGAGCAAGCGATTTCTAATTACCGTAGCGTGGTGCAAACTAGCGATAGTAGGAGTGCAACAATAGCAAATCTGAATCTGATAAAGCTATTCGTAGAGGTTACGGTCAACGCTTCCCTGCCTCCATCGACATTAACGCCTGAAGTATCTGCCCAGCTCAATTCCAATGCTGTCGAAGCATACAGACAGCTAAGCCAAACGGGTTTTGAACAGAACCCTGAGATAGACCGTGTCTACGGTAGGTTGAACTTGGCAAGCAATTTGATTGCAGTTATTAAATCAGAGAGGGCTCGTTCCCTATTTGACGGTAACTTTGACAACAATGTGAATTTACCAGCTATTGAAAGACTGGTGTCTGATGCGACAGCTATAGCCGAGAAACTAGACAATAAGAGAGCACTTTCCTTCGCATACGGAACAGCAGCTGAGCTGGAATCGCTAAAATCAGCCTCTCCAGCGGTAGTCGAGACACGATACGTTCAGGCGCTTTCCTTAGCTCAGTCGATACAGGCTTCTGATATCTCATACGACTGGGCCTACCGTTTAGCCCAGCTCAACGAAGCCGCTGGGCGTAATGATAAGGCCGTCAGGTATTACGAAACTGCCTTAGCTGCGCTGACTCAAGTGCGTGAAGACTTGGTAGCGGTGAACTCCGAACTCAGATTTGAATTTGCACAGAAGATAGAGCCGGTCTACAGAGATTACATCCAGTTTCTGGTCGATGCGTCTGAGTCTGATTTTGCTAAAGCCATTGAAGTTCACGATTCGCTCCAGCTTGCGCAGATAGAGAACTTTCTTCGATGTGGTCGATTGGTTTCGCCTGCGCCTGCGCTTGACGATATTGTGACGATACATGTCATTAATCTTGGCAGTTTTATCGAGGTTGTTGTTTCCGATGCTAAAGAATATTACGGCTACAGCGTACCCGCGAGCGAGATTTTACAAGCCGCTGAAAATTTAACTGTCAACATTCAAGCACCTACTTTTCTGACAACGCCAGAAGAAGAGTTTTTGCCTTACTCTCAGCATCTGTACGATGCGATTTTGAGACCTGCTGAAGAAGCAGGCATTCTCTCTAGTGCTAAGCGCTTGAACTTTGTTCTAGATGCTCCCTTTCAATCTATCCCTATGGGCATGATGCACGATGGCAGTCAATATTTGGCAGAAACACATACGATCTCAAATGCGCTCGGATTACAGCGCTCTGAACCCACTTTAAGCGGCAGGTCTCGTGCCCTGTTTGCGGGTCTGATAGAAACTGGCCCCAGCTACGACGATCCGCGAGTGCCTGATAGTTTTGGTGCGTTACCTGAAACAGAATTTGAAGCGATCGCTGTCCAAGAGACACTGCGTTCAGAGACGCTGCTTGACGGTGCGTTCACAGCTGAGCGGTTTGCTGATGAAGTTGCGACTGGCAACTATCAGGCTATACACATTTCTACGCACGGACAGTTCAGCTCCGTACCTGAGCAAACCTTCCTCGTCGCCTGGGATGAGCTGATTGATGTTCGAGATATGGCGCGTACTTTCCAGAGGGCTGGGAATATTGATTTGCTTGTGCTCAGCGCTTGTCAGACAGCAGCTGGAGACGAGCGCTCTGTGTTAGGGCTGGCTGGTGTGGCGGTTCAATCTGGGGCTAGAAGTGCGATCGCATCCCTGTGGCTAGTCGATACCACTGGCAGCTCGGTGCTAATGGAGCAGTTTTACGAAGGCATCGGTAAAGGGCTTAACCAAGCTGAAGCGCTTCAGCAGGCGCAGGTGACACTTTTGGAGAGCACTACATTTAACCACCCATTCTACTGGGCTCCCTTTGTTCTAGTTGGAGGGTAATCGTCTCATCTCCTTGGACGTTAACCACTTTTGAAGCTAAGTGCATTTCGGTATCTTGGTGGGCAACCACAATCACTTCATAAGCATTGCCAACACTTAACGGCTCTTCTTCAGAAGGATACGAAAGCTGGGTCACATCAGCGGCCACAGTGCGCTCCCACTCTACTCCTGGCCCAGCTACCATGACGGTGTAAGATGTCACGCCTTCGACTGCTTCCCACTCAATAGCTGGACGGGTGCTGATCGTACGTGCATCTGGTGCGATGACCAGGAACTGTTCGTCAGGCCCCTTGGGTATAAAGCAAAGCAACCTTGCGATACCAACTCGATTGCATAAGCGCTCCCTGGCTTGATCAGTCTCCTGGCCACTGCAAGTCTCTGTATCAACCACAACTGAGTCTCCTGTCAGTGGAATGGCAGTAAGGCTGCTGAAGCATAGAAACTCAACGTCTTGTAACTCTGTGAGGGTAGTGCCGCTGCAAACAATTTGCCCTCGTCTGAAGTTGGCGCTGCTCCCTTGGGTTATCCGCCCAATGGGATCGCATCTTTGAGGCTGCTCTTGCGCGTTTGCGTGGGGAAGTACCAGGGCGCTTCCAATCAAAAATGCGCCCCAAAGCCATAGCTTATGTTGTCTAGGCATCGGATCTTATCGATTAAATGTTGTAGATGATTGAGTCTGACGGTGTGTAGATTGAGTTGATTGGAAGATGCGTAATCCTTAAACTCAATTATAAAGCTGCTGTAAAAAGTGATGTAAGTTGCTGCGTGATACTACTGAGAAGCTGTCTCTGCGATGAGCTGCTGCTTCCATCGCTGTAGCTCTGGTCGGTCGCTGGGAGTTGGCAGGCTGAGGCAAGTGATTCTGTCATCCCTGTTGTCCACGCCTTGCTGCTGCTTAATGATGGCTAACAGGCAGTAGGCGTCTGGTCTAGTCGGGTCGGTGTCTATTGATTGATTGAGAGAAGATAGCGCCAGGTCTACGTTGCCCTGCTCAAACTGGAGCCAGCCTAGATTTTTGAGTACGGTCGCCCGAGTTAGTTCGTCTTCGGGGAGAGCTTGATTGTTTAGCAGCTCGTCTGCTTGCTGGAGGTTGCCCATGATGATGTGGAGCCTTCCTAAATTATTGATGGCGTCATCCCTAACTGGCGAGCCTTCTGTGGCGGCAGCTTGATAGTACTCAATCGCTAGCTGAGGATCTTCTCTCTCGTATACGTTGGCCAAGTTGAATTGAACGATGGGATTGTTTGGTTCGAGGGTAAGCGCGGACTCGAAGGTATCTATAGCTGAGCTGTTGTTGCCGTTGAGGGCGTAGGCAAGTGCCAAAGTTGCTTTGATCTCAACTGAACGAGGCAGTAGCGCTACGGCTTCTTCTAGTGCTGGAATGGCCTGTGCGGGCGCACCACTGGAGATGAGTTGATTGGCTTCGGAGACTAGCCTGTTTGCGTTAGTTCTGTTTTGGAATGCGGAGAATGCTGTGCCTACTCCGGCGGCGAAGGGTAGGGATAGGCCGATCACAATGAGCGCGGCTAGTTTGGCGGTGCGAGCGTTTAGTCCGACTTTTCTCTGGGCCGTTAATGGCTGAAGTCTAGCTGCTGGCAGGTTGTCTACGTACGCAAGGATGTCTTTTGCGGTCAGCGGCCTGTAGAGATGATTGGGGTGTGTCAGGCGATCAATTAGGTTGGTGAATGATTCGGATAGGGTTGCCGCGTTGGACGATCGCTGCTCCCTCCACAGAATTTCGCCTGAGTCTGAGCTGGGCAAATCTGCTGGATGAGTGCCCGTTAACAGATGAATGAGGGTGCAGCCAATGGCGTAGTAGTCGGATGCTTGGCTGGGTTTTCCTTCTGCCTGTTCCGGGGCTTGATAGCCGGGGGTGCCGATGACTGGGTAGGCTTCTAAGCCCTGCTGAATATTAGGGTTTACGCTTCTGCGCGGGTCGATGTAGCGAATCGCGCCGAGGTCGATTAAAACTAGCTTCTGGTCGCGGCGTCTAACGACGATATTGCTGGGCTTGATATCTTGATGGACAAAGCCTTCTCTGTGGAGTGCATCAGCGCTTTGGACGAGCTGTTGGAGCCAGGTGGAAGCTAGTTCTTCGTTGATAGGTTCGTTTTGCTCTATCCATTCATTGAGTGGCGTTCCTTCTACCTTTTTGGTCGCCATGAAGTGGGATTCTGGCTCTTCGGGTAGAATCTGCCAGGTGAAGTAGCCTTTTGGGTCGGCCAGCTGCATGATTCCTGGTTCGATGTTCAGAGAGTGAACCTGTCTGAGCGCTAGGACTGATTCTAAAAGGGGTGTGGTGAGGCTAGGGTCGTCTGACTGGACGAGTCTGAGGATGATTTTTTCTTGGGTGTGTATGTTGATCGCATCGAAGGTTTTGGCTTCTCTGGGCGTGAATATGTTTGTGTGATCGCTCAGCAGATCAATGGCTCTAAATTGCTCACCAATAACCAACTGACTGCCGCACAGACTACAGTGAGTTGACTCTTCAGAATTTTTATGAAGGCAGTGGATATTTACACATTGCGACACTGCTTTATGCCTGAGTAGACGTGATCAACATGGGCTCATTTTTGATGAGGTATTGCTTGAATAAATCGTCTAGCTCAATCATTGACTTGCCTGAATCAGAGGTATTTTGACTGGCAAGCCCCATTGCGACTAGACGGCTGATGCCCTGAGCCGATTCTGGATAGTTGGAGAGGAGTTCCGAAAACGACATGCCGCTTTCGTGCTTTGCCACCTTCAGCAAAAGCGTTCTGTCCAATGTTGATAGATGAGCGCCCATTAAAACCTGCTCGTATAGGTTACCGACGATTCCCCTCTGGACGGTAAGCCGATTGACTAGCTGTGGTTCGATGCTGCCCACGCTTCTTGACCAGTCTGCGATTCCTTTGAGTATCCAGGGGTTGCCGCCGACTGACTGACAGATCTTCTCTACGTTGCCCTCAAAGCTTTCATCGAAGAGTTGTGCTGCCTCCTCAGCGGTCAATCCCCGGAGCGTGTACGTTGCCACGTCTCCTCTTAGAAAAAGAGGGGTGAGCTGTTCAATTGGTTCCCTGGAGGTGACGATGATTTTCGAGTCGGTTTCTTCTACGATTCTTCTGATGAGGCTGACGTAGCCTGGGTCGAGGATTCTGAGTGAGCTTTGCCGTTTGATGAGCGCATCTAGACCGTCTAGCACTAGAAGGCATTTTTCTTTCTGAAGGATTGAGATGAGCGACTGGCTGGCGGTTGCTTGTCCTAATAGATCAAGTATTTCGGCTTCTAGTTCGTTAACGCTTGGTTGGTGGTGGAGCGGTTTCCAGATGACTTTTGAGGAGGGCAGCGGCTCGGATTGAATGAACTTTGAGACTAGGGACTTTTTCCCGATGCCTTGAACGCCGACGAGTATGATGCCGGAGTATTTGTGTACTAGTCTACTCAGTTCCTGAAGCTCTTGCTCTCTGCCGTAGAAGCTTTCTGTGTCGGGTAGCCTTATGCCTAATACCTGTAGCTCGTAATCGACGCTTTTGTCTGGTGTAGGTTTTGCTTTTTGCTCGTCTTCTTCTATGACGGTGGTTAGTACTTTTCTGAAGTTTTTCTTTGTGACGGGTTGGTTTAGGATTTCGGTGAGCGATCGCCACAATCTGACGGATACGTAGGCTCGCAGCGTATTGAAGTTGATGTCGGGGTTTTGCTCGCAGACTTGCTGGTAGGTCATATCGTCCCAGGCGGCTCTCATGGCGACTTTTTGGGGTTCGTTGAGCGACTGACCAGTTTCATTCAGCTTTTTTTCGACGTACGCGCTGACTTTTTCAAAGTCCATGACGAGCAGGAGTATACAAAAGTGATACTTTCAGCTTGATTAATGCTGACAATCTATCACTGATTATACTTTTTGCTGATAAAAGTACAGCAATGCCTGCGTTTAAGAGTGGGCGTGCTGAAAATCTAGAGGACTTCGCACGCCGCGCCCACCTCGATGCAGCACATGAGTGTAGATCATGGTTGTCTTGACATCTTTGTGCCCAAGCAATTCTTGCAAAGTGCGGATATCGTAGCCATCTTCGAGAAAGTGAGTCGCAAAGCTATGCCGTACCGCATGGTAGCCTCCATTTTTTGTGACTTCAGCTTTCCGTATCGCTATCTTTGCATCGCGTTGGACAGACTGCTCATACAGATGGTGCCTGCGAACGACTTTAAAGCGTGGGTCAAGCGATCGCTTCCAAGAGGGAAACACAAATTGCCATTTCCACTCCCTATGAACATTTGGATACTTTCGTGCCAATGCATAGGGTAATTCCACCGTGCCATATCCTATCGCCAAGTCTTGCTCGTGCAGATGCTTGGATTTCTTGAGCTGGTGCTGAAGTCGCTGTATTACAGACTCTGGCAACAGCGTATGGCGGTCTTTTTTGCCCTTGCCATCTCGCACCGTAATCTGGCGGTACTCAAAGTCAATGTCCTTAACCCGCAATCGTAAGCCCTCTATCAGTCGCATCCCCGTACCGTATAGAAGACTGACAACTAGGTGATTGATCCCATCTAGATTGGTCAGAATTTGCATCACCTCAGTGCGAGTAAAGACGACTGGCAGACGCTGAGGCCGCTTCGCCCGCTCAATGTTGTCTATGTAAGGCAGCTCCATTCCTAAAACTTGACGATAGAGAAACAGCAGAGCGCTGAGAGCAACCGTTTGAGTCGAGGCTGCAACGTGACGGACGGATGCTAAATGCGATAGATAGGCCCTGATTTCGGGTGCTCCCATATCCTTTGAATGACGCTTGTCGTGGAAAAGGATGTAGTCGCGAATGTAGTAGACGTATGACTTTTCCGCTGACAAGCTAAAGTGCTTTAGCCTGATTGTTTTCCTAACCTGGTCGAGTATGCTCGGTGGTTGCTGAGGTGACATGCTCTCTAGCGCGGTGATAAGCGAATATCTGGGCGCTTGTACAGTAAACTTGCCGTATAAGTACTGCATACTCTACTTAAACCTTCAGGTGTGACACATAACACCCTAGTTCTACGGAGCTATACAGCAGAAGTGATGGATAATTTCTATGAACAGGGTAATTATCCATCAACCTTGACGTTTAAGATCCTAGTTAAGAGGGTTATGCAGCAGATCTAACGTTGAATATATGGTTAGGTAACAAGACTATATAGGTGGAACCAATACTTATCACCGGAGCTTCAGGCAATATAGGCAAGCACGTGGTGTCTGGATTGAAAGAACTTAGTAAAAAAGTCCACGTTGCGCGACGAGATAGTTCTGATGACCCCAGTGCAGTTTTCTTGGATTTCAATGATCCTTCTAGTTATGACAATGCTCTATCGGGAGTAAAAAGCCTGTTTCTTCTGCGCCCGCCAGCTATTTCAAACACCAGTAAAACTCTAAACGTGCTCATCGATAAAGCATATAGTCAAGGCGTTGAGCACATCGTATTTGTATCTGTTTCAGGCGCAGAATCTAATACCTTCGTTCCTCACCACGCTGTAGAGCAGAAACTTATCACTTCGGGGAGTTCTTACACTATCCTACGGCCTGGGTTCTTTTCGCAGAACCTCGAATCAGCCTACCGCACGGATATTCTCAGCAACTCTTGTATTTACCTGCCGTCAGGTCGCGGAAAAATTAATTTTATTGATACTCGTGATATTGCTGAGATAGCAATTCAAGCGTTAATTAAACCTGAATTTCATTCTCGTAGGGCATATACCCTTTCTGGCGCAGAGGCATTAACGTTCTATGAGGTTGCAAATCTACTTACAAAGGAACTTGGTAGACCAATCAAATACCATGAAGCTTCCGTTCTAGGCTATTTTTTTCATCTTCTGAAACAACGCGTCCCATTCATGAAGGCGATTATTCAAACAGTCCTCCATACTGGGATAAGATCGGGTCAGGCAAATATAGTCAACTCGACTGCATCTAAGTTATTGGGGAGAGAAACCACATCTATAAGTGAATATATCCATGAGAACCGAGATAAGTGGATTGAATAAAAAGACGTTACCTAACAAAGCTCTGCACCGGGCGGCAATGGAGCGCAGCGGAATTGCCCCCAGTGATCTTGGTTGTTAGACTGCTGGCTAGTAATGCCTATTTACCCGACTGCTGAACGCTGTTTGATGGCAACGCAGAGTTACTCGTAGGAGGTTGTGGACAACGTTAGGTGCAGTCGCTAAACCTCAGCCTGTTTAGCCATAGATTGCTGGTCTAATCTTCCAAGTATTTGCCAGTTTTGAAGGTCTTCGCCCTGCATTCCTTTAGATCTGAGAACTCCGTCCACTAGCCGGATCTCGCCTCTAGTCCTCAAATTCAACACATAAAGATGTTCTCCGGGAGAAGTAGAAACCTCGAACGAATAGCTTTTTCCTCTACCTGAAATCATTTTTCCGTCGGTCGTTGCTTTATTTTCTCTTAGAGCGTAGGGAATAAAGCTTTTCACGTTTACGGCAATCTCTCTAGCAAGTTTATTTTGGTGCTCAGAATGACTCTGTGCTATTGGTATACTTTCTGATTCTAGCCATCCCTGAAGCTGCTTGCGTTTGCTAGATAAACCACTGTCTGGAATGTCGAGGACAATTTTCTGAAGTATTTCCTTAATAAACTCAGAACCTGGACGATTTCTGAAAGCTCCTTCACAATCGGATAACTCTGATGTTGATGTGATTACACTACCTGTGATCGCCTCTCCCAAAGTTTGGTCAGCCTGAAAAGACTTCTCCTCCAAATACTGAGCAGTCGCTTCAAAATTAGTAACGTCGGTACTTTTCAGCTCAGAAACGCTGTACACCGTAAAAGTAGCATCCTTCTCAGTCCCGACGATAGATAGTGAGTTCTCACCTGCTCCAGAGACAACAAGGGTATCAGTTGCTTCATGGTAGCTAAGATTATACCGATGCCCGTAGGCCGATACTACATCTGAGTCACGTACGAGCTGACCATTCTCTGCTTGATATGCAAATGCCTGTCGTGCAGTTTCAAGAATAGCCTTAGCTTCCTCAATATTCTCTGCATCAGCAGAATTTGTAGCAATTTCCTCAACTTGCTGTAGTGATGGCTGTTCAGCTTCATTTGATGGCTGTACTTCAGTTTCTTTGCTCGTATTCTCCTGTGAAACTGCTGTGACTGCCACGGGCTCTTCTGAAATGCTTGACTCGTCAGTTATGCCCTCTTCTACGGGACTCTGTGCTTCTCCCTCCTTTTCTATCCCAGCTTCATCAAGCAAGCTTTCTAGAAAATCTGGTGTGGATATCTCAAACACAGACTCCCTGGCTCCGAGTTCTATAATCAGTTCAGCCAACTTGGGTTCAATCGATTCAGGTAGATTTAGCTGTTCTTCACGTCTCGCCGCTGCAAGCTGCTCTCTAACGCCCTTGCTGTGCAGGAGTGGCTGGATAACTGCTGCGCCACTCAATAGGTCAACATTGGGATCTTGTATAGGCTCTTGAGTCTCTGCGTCAACAATAGTAACTGCACCCATTTCCTGTATCTTTGTCAGCATCGTCGATGAATAGTACTCTCTCAATACTTTTGGCATTTTTTCTAATTTGTGTTTAAGACTTCTGAACTGAGAAAAATCTTCGCCAGTGATTGGTTTACCGCTTGCCGCTGCCACACGTACTTCAGCCACTAAAGGATTGAAATGTACTTTCAGCGCATTATCTGCATGTCGTTCAAATTGGTTGTAGATACTGATAAAAGAAAGATCTCCAGCGTCGCTTTGAGAAATATTCTGGCTAAAAGCTCCTGGCAGTAAATCACCTGAGCCAATCAGCGTATGTAGCTCAATCTCTCCTGTCTCCCGCAAGGTATGGAGAACGGCATACTGTGATGTTTCCAATGAAGCGTCAGCCATTTCTTCATCTATAGATTCACCGAGGTTCTTTAGTCGATCTAATGCTTCCTCCGCTGCTTGCAGTGCATCTACCGTACTCATCGGTGAATCATGGGGTAGCGCTTGAAGCTCTTGCTCAGCTAATTGCTCAGAAGCTGCGTAAGCGAAATTCTGACTGATGATTTGCCGACTGAATAAGTTTGCAGATGAGCGATCGCCCCCATTCCTCACTCTATGCTCAACACCACTGTTCGCCCCCACAGTAGCTGTTTCATCAAGCGTCAAGCTCCCATCTTGGGAAATCTCAAACGTCATCTCCCTACTCAGGCTGGAATCAGACATGCTAGTGAGAGTCAGCAGCAGGCGAGTGCCCTCCTGCTTTGACTTAACGGTCAGATCATCGTGAGGCACATTCTCAATTCTGAGGTGAAATCCTTCCTCCACTACCGCCTCAGCGAGACCTGCCTCATGCAGAAACTGAGATACGCTCTTCTCTGCGAAGGCTCTATGCTCCTCCGGGCTCTTCACAGCTGAAATAACTTCAGAGGCTTGAGGTGTAGAAGTCTCTGGCGTATATTCTGCATTGTTAGAGTCATCAGACTCTACCTGTGGCTGGGGCGTAGAGGCGGAGTCATCAACGCTTTCCTGCTCACTTGGTTCTGGCTCACTCGGCTCTGGCGCTTGTTGTAAGTCTTCTGGTGCTAGATCCTCATCGGCTAGTGGTGCTATCTCAGGTTCTCTCAAATTACTGATATCTATCTTCCCTACGAGGGCATTCATCACCCCATCTAAATCGCCACTCTCCAGTAGTTCTTCAATTTCCCAGTCGGCCAACTCCTCTTCTTCTACTTCTCCAGTTTCTACTTCTCCAGTTTCTGCTTCTGCCTCTGTTTGTTCTTCGGGCGTTATTGGTTCTTCCGGCTCCACCTCGGTCACTTCCTCTTCTGCCGAAAGTTCTCTATCCGACTGCTCTGTCTCAGGTTCATCGACAGTATCTACAGTTGAATCTCCCTTATCACTTTCAACATCGTGGTCAGATTGTTCTGTCGATTCTGCACCCTCCAGCTTAAACAGACTTTCCAACTTTTCCCGATCATCTGCCGTGGGCTCTTCAACATAGGGCGCTACGTTGCTTTCAAAAAGCTCCTCTTCTATATCTAGAACTTCTCCATCCGGCGCTTCCTGCATCTCAGGAATCTTGACGCCCATATACTCTCGGGCTTTGTCCAGAAAAGTCGGGTCGAAGCAAGCGATCTGCTCATCCGATAGGATATAGAGCAGTGTTGACTCTATGTTCTCAGGTGGCACCTTAGCCCGCATGAAATCGCCGCTAGATACAAAATCCTTACCAATGCGATTGATCAAGTCTTCATCTAGGTAGTATTTTCCTCCCGCCTGCTTACTTCTGGGCGTTTCTAAGATGAGTGACTGGTCATCTTTATCTATTCTGAGAACAAGAATTTCATCAAGCGTTTTGAGCCGCCCTCGCCCTTCCGTCAGTTCTGAGAAGTAGGCTTTTATCTGATAAGGCTCTTTGAAAACAACAGGCTCATTTTGGAGCTTTTCCTGTAGGTCAAATTTCTTCGGTAGCAGCAGGCCCTGCCGGATGCGTCCCTTGTAGTCTGTGAAGTTGGTGATTTTGCCTTCGGGGAAGCGATCGCACGCCTTCACAATATTTCCCGTCAGCATCTGCCGGTTCTGCCTAACCTCATGCCGATCATCAAACAGCTCGTAAATGCGCTTCCCAGACCACATATCACGCTCGACAGGCTCTATACGCAAAGACTCCCTTCGTCTGCTGCCTTTCTGCAAAGGCACATTGATCGCTGACATGGGCAAAGTCATCGACTTAACCTCGCCATTGCTGAGCGCCAGTCTCAAATGCCAAGCGCTCGGCGCGGCGGGAGAGCTACCTCTGTCCCTGTGGTCGATGCCCGTAACAACGCCGTAGAAGGCATCGCCACCATCTTTATTCATCCTGATAATTCTAAAAGACTGGCCAATAGGAAGCTGTCTGAGGTTCTTAGAAACAAAGTTGAGCTGTTCGTTTAATTTTTCGGCTAGCTTGTCTATACGCTCTCGGATAGGAGCTGTTGCACCTTCCGGTAATCCCTCCAGCTCTTTTCTTTCAATAGCTTCTAAAGGAACAGACTTGCCCCGTCTGTACTGGTCTATCTTTTCAGCTAGCTCAGAAACAAGCTGCTCTGAATGGGCTCTACCCTGTTTTGCCAGCGTCACCCAGCCTTGCTCATTTATCGAGTCAACTGGCGGCAGTTCCAGTCCAACAAGTCCCTGGTTTGCCACCTCCAGCTGGGTAAACGGCTTCACCAAAGACTTAACGTCAACGACTTCTAAATTAACTGGCCCAGTAAACTCATTTTGATGCTCAGCATTCGGCGGGACGATTTCCATTCGCGCAATTGTCCGCGCATCCAAATCGAGCTGGTCAGCCTGAAGCAAGCTTTCTCCCATCGCCTCTTTTTGCGCTACCAAGTCCCGGTAGCCCGACTCAATCAGCTCGTAGATTTTCTCCTGCTCAGCAACTGGCAACAGCGGTAAACGACCAGTTACCTTTGCGATTAAGTTCAAATCATCGTCAGCATCCGCGCCACTCATCGGATAGTCTAGCTTCCGATCAAGCTCCGGTATCTCTTCCAATATCTGACCGATTACCCCTGCACCATATTCATTGTAAAAATCAACAACTCCCTGAAGCGAAATAGCGGTTTCCCTGTCAGCCGTCACGTTCGCATTAAAAGTTGCCATCTTACGGCTGATGACAGCCGCCGGACGATTCTCCGCAGGTAAGTCTGTTGTCAAGAATTTGAACTCGGGCAGTTCGACTTGGCCGGTGCGGTGAATGCGGCCAAAGGTCTGCACCAGGTCGTTAATATTCAAGCTTGCCTGAGCCACAATCATGATGCGCGGCTGCTGATTCTCAAAGTTCTTCGAGGCGTGCAGCGAGATGCCCGTACAGCCAGAGCGGTTAATGATGATGACATCTGCTCTGCCGCTATTGAAGTCGTTGACGGCATTGATTTTCCCGGCAGATGTGGTCTCTTTGGGCGGGCGCTTGTGATAGGTCGCAGACATATCAGCCGCGTAGTTAAGCGTGTCAGTACGCCCAGTGACCTCAGTGGTGGAGTAGCCTGCCTGCTCTAGTCGCCCCCGGATATAGTCGATAGGACTAATTGGAATGCTGCTGAGATCGCCCTCTCGAATGACTTCTAGGGCTGCTTCGTACGCTGCGACGCCTTCTGGGCCAAGTTCGTCATCGGTCATGGGCCGACGAGAAGGTCTACCTGCGTAGTCTTTGATAGTGACATCAAGCGATCGCACCAGATACCGCTCCAACAGATCTGAAAAGGTAATATCTACCGCGTCCCCAGATTCAGCCTCATTCATCTCAACCCACTGGCCGATAAAGCTGCCCATCGTATTGTCTAGGGCGATGACTGGCTTCTTCCCTGCTTGCAGAGCCTCCAAGCTTTTCTGTACTGCCGCTTCCGCTTTTTGTGCCAGCAGCCCCTGCCCAATGCAGTTATGCATTAAGCTCGTGAAATTAGACGAGCGAACGCCCATCTCTCCAATGGCATTGTCCGGGATGCCTGCTCGCTTAGCCTCTTTCTTCAGCTCTTGTCTGAGCTTCCTCACCTTGACCCGTTTCACCCGATCAAACTCATTGATCGCCCTCATCGCTGCCGAGAACTGATCGGCCACTTCCCTATCGGCAGGCACGGTCACCGTCTGAAACGAGATTCCCTCGTAGGAACGCTCCCGGCGCAGCATCTGAAGCGACTTCACAAATTTGGCTGCGATCACCTGTTGCAAAGGAACACCACCGGATTGCAGCGTCGATTCCAATGACCCCTTTCTTCCACTCACCGCGTAGCGAAGATCTGTACTGCGAGCATACAAATCCATTACACGCGGATCTTTCGCGTAGGTCGCGCTGCTGTAGCCTACGCCGCCCCCATGCGCCAGTGCCCGATCAATCAGCTCTCTCATAAACTCAGCGCGATCCGGCGCTTTCCTAGCGCTGTCCCATTCTGACTTTGCAACAGAGC
This sequence comes from Cyanobacteria bacterium P01_D01_bin.1, assembly GCA_039111275.1. GTDB lineage: Bacteria > Cyanobacteriota > Cyanobacteriia > Phormidesmidales > Phormidesmidaceae > Phormidesmis. The sequence continues at coordinate 43,982 of JBCCOH010000010.1, forward strand.
CGCCTGCCAAATGGCTTTCATCGCACACCAAAATAGCGCCCTGGTCTGCCACCCACCGCAAAAAGGCTCTGCGAAAAGGCTCCTTTCCACCACCGATTGTTTGCAGCTGCGAGTAGGTCGTAAAAACAGCTGGATAGTTATCCAAGCTGCCGAGCGCCATCAAACGGCGCATCTCTTCTTCTTGCTTTTTACCGTTAGAAGTTCTTAAAACACTGCCGTCTTCCAGCGGGATTTTGGCGTTGGCATCTGTGATGAAAGGCGAAAAGTTAGAGCGGCCAATGGTCTTCAGGTCGCGGAACATGTCCTTGTACAGATCGTTCCCCTTCGTGAAGAAAACAACTGGCTTTCCCTGCCGGATCGCGTAGATCATGAGCGCCGCGCACTGACACCCCTTGCCGATACCTGTCTGATCCCCAATCACAAAGCCGTTGCCGTGTCCCAGATTGTGTATCGCAAGGCCAATGCTATCGATCTGTTCTGCGTACAGACGCTGGTGAAGGACGTCTACAGACTCAAATCCCAGCTTATTCGTAACGTACTCATCGATATCTCCATACTGCTTTTCAAACCGACTCAGCGCCATCTGCGCCGCATTAGCCATGTTTCTAGGAATCAGCGTATCGAGGCTAGGGCCTTTGCTCAGAGGTTTATAGGGCCGCTGCTGTGACTCGCTCATATCTTGATTAGCTTGCAGCGCTTGCGTATCTTCAGGCATGGCGAGGTCTCCGGTCGTTTGACTGTTACTTACATAAGGGCTTGAATTGGTGTGATCGCCTAGATAGTGGCTGCGCTCAGCCATGTGCTGAGCTGAATTTCGTTGTGGCGTTCCAGCAGGCTGCTGTACTGAGGGCCGCTCTGTTCTAGGGGACTTGTGGGCAGCTCTGCCAAGGTCAGCCGTTCCTTCACGAAATCGTTGCCCAGAACGATTGCCTCGGCCCATTCCTCTCGCCACATCTCCATTTCCGTTTCGTCTTCTGGGTTCTCCGGCAGGCGAGGCGTGAACTGTGTCAGGGCCGTCTGAGCGGTGAATCGGATCAGCTCTTTTGCGGTCTCCTCTAGACTGTGGCCGTAGGTGGTCATCCACTCCGCGATCATCCAGATTAGCCGTGCTTGCATCAGTGTCTGATACGTCGGAAAGTCCAGTTGAAGGCAGTTTGCTGGCGTCTTCACCATCAGCAGATCCTGTCTCTCTGCTGGCGGTGCCCAGATTTTTGGATATTGGCTGTAATTGGACATTGGGTAGTTTCTCCTTTAGCTCGTTAAAGCTGGTAAACACTTTGGGGACAGCAGCAGCAGGCAAATTTCTGTAGAGGGGGGCATCTAGCGCCTTTCGCCTTCCCTCGATGACGATGATATCAATCGGAAATCCTGCCCCTTGCTTGGCGTAAAGGCTGCCATCTACTGAGAAGTGATCGATGACGTTATAGCGGCGATAGAGAGTGTAGAAAAAGCCTCTGTTTTCCCGAGTGTTGTACTGCTCGGAGCGGTACTCATCTAAGTTTCTTTCGCTTCTGGTGAGGATGCCGCCTATGAGTAGAACACCTCTGCCATCGTCCTTCATGGCTTCTAAAGACTTGAGTGCGATCGCCTGATCAATCTGGCTAGTCCAGGTATTGCCAATCAAAAACCGCTGACCATGCCCGGTTGTCGGATCTCTAATTCTCCCAAAGGGCGGATTGGTGATAACCACATCAACGCTTCCCGGTTCAGGTGAATACTCACTAGCATCGAACTGGGTTAGCTGCTGGTAGCGATATTGCTCAAGCTCAGCAATCCTCTCGCTATTAATTTCGTTGGCAATTACCCGCTTCGGGTTTGCCGTCATCAGCAGTGAACCATTGCCCGCAGTCGGCTCGTACACGGTTGTCTGTTCGTCTATCTGCGCCAAGTTTGCCGCGAGGTAAGCCAGGGGAATAGGCGTACTGTATGCCTGCTCTCTGACAGAGGTAGAGGTGCGAACGCTGAGTCTGGGCTGCTGCTCTAGCAGTGAAACCAGGCGATCAAATGCCTCATGTGTTGTCTGGGGTGCTTTTATGTTATTGCTTCCCTTGAGCAAAGTTCGAGAAGCTCTGACAACCGCTTTCTCAATCGCCTCATCAATCTGCTTAATTTCAGTACTGAAAGGATCTACCGTTCGCCCTAGAAAATCATTCGCTACTTTCCTTGCCTGCACAATAGTTCGATAGCGATCGCCTGCTAGAAATCTCGCTTCAAAATGCTGAACTAAGTTTTGCTGAACAGAAATATCCATGCCTTTCTGACAATCTGATGAGAATTAAGCGAACAGAGACAGGTTAGAAAAAGTCAGCTTTTGGAAAAGCGGGTTTGAAGACATCCATCTCGTCTGCTTCGAGCAAGATGGAATGAACGGGAACAGGCTCGTCGTTGATGTGAAAAGTCAAACGCTGATGCCCTTTAGGATCGATGATTGATTCGCTGAGTACTTCAATACCGACACTGGTGTACTGGCTTCTATAAATTTCAGCGCCGTCTATTCGAGCTGAAAACGTTCTGGTCTGCTCGTTAGTTAGCGCTCGTATGAGTTCAACGTGGGTCTCTGTATTAGTTTGCATTCTCTTATCTGCTGTTTTGCTCTGAAATCCGATGAGCACTTTCTTCTCATACAGTGTTGAAACACAAGTGATGATATCGATTCTTTTTCTATGTTGTTAAGCTTTGTATCGGTTTCGAGAGAAGAAAATCATATCGTCAGGGAGAGTTTTTCTATGCCTCTAAGAACTTTTTATATGGGTTGTTAACAATCGGATATGGAGAATCTCAAAAGTCTGTTCTTTCGAGAGAAAACGCTATGGAATTTGGCTAAAACGATAGTGCTTGAAACGTTTTGTGAAAATTTACAAGCGTAGTCTGTATCCGTAATATTCGGCTGTCAGCGGAAAAGTGTTTTCTAGCCTAGACAAGCCGATTTATTACGAGCCAATAGGATGATTTTGACCAGAACAATTCAGAATCTTAAGCCCAACGCTTCTCTGTTAGTTTTGCTAGGAAGTGTATCGGGAGCATTTCTAGCCAGTAGAGCGGTCAGCTCATTGCGTTCTCTATCAATGCCGCTGGGATATACGTTTGCATTTGTTGTTGTCGTGTACGTTCTCTGGGCCTACAGCGTTGTCGCTAGCAAAATTCCAAAACGCCAGCGGTTGGTTGTAACCGCAGGTGTTGCAGCCTTCTCAATTGCACTCTTTGGCATCTATGCATCGCCTGCCTATGCGCAATTTCTCAACGGCGCTGAGGACTTATTCACCAGCCTCGACGTAGATGATGATCTAGTCGCTGTTGTATTCAACCTGCTAAGAGTCGCCCTCGTCATTGCCTTTGCTGTCTCGCTGCTACCTGCTTTCAGCGCAGCGAGAGACGGTGATGATTGGAAGGCTCTCGCAAAACCACCTGTTTTGGCCGCTGTTTTGATTGCGGTGAGCGACGCGGTTGTTGAACTAATCACAGGATAAGCGATGCCAGAAAATAGGCCAGAGCAGAAAACGAAGGCGCTCATCAGAGTCTCTAAAGTTTTGCAGGCTAACACCTCATTCGCAGGCATCCCAACCGATCAGATGGTGCCGTGGGCAATTTTTCTGTTTGTCGCATTGGGCATGTGGTCTAACGGTGTTCGCTGGCAGATAGTCTTTCCATTCCTTTTCTGGTCATGTGGAACATGGTGGCTGGTGATGGGTTCAGAATCCTGGCGCTTTCTCAACAGATTTCATAAGCCTCCCCTATGGGTGAATGGCGCAGTTCGATATTCTCCTTTCTTGAAGAAACGCCGTGATTACAAAGATAAAGGCAAAAAGAGTTGACCGAATTGAATCAAGCGGTAAGCGGTCAGCCTCAACGGTCATAGCCTTTGAGAAGTTCTTGGCTTTAGAAACCATAGCCAATATTTCTATCAAAGGCCGAGAGTCCAGCTGCTTAGTGCTCAATAAAGGAAAGAAATTTAGACTCACATTTGGATTTGAGTGCGCTGGCATTCACGATAATCCAAAAGAATCTCAGCTACTTCCCATCGCTGAAGCCGTAGAGTCTGGATTGAAAGATATCTCACAAGGTTCGGTCACGTTTCATCTAGAAGCATTCTCAGAAGATGCCGATAGGCAAGAGGGGCTAGATCAACTGATTGCCGATACCGACTCGGTAGAATCTAAAGTGCTTTTGTTCAGCGAGAAGAAACGCGCTCAAGAGCTGGCTAGTAAAGGTGTTCGTCAGGTAAAGCGTCTGACTATTTACTGCGACACGGTGGTTGATTTTGGCAGTCCAGAAGCTGCCAGTGGCCAGAAAGTAGATTGGTCTGAAAGGACGATTGCTAAGCTCTCTAAATTCTGGAAGTCGGTTAAGAAAACGAGCCAGGGCGAAGATTCTGGCCGAGAAGATTTTCAGGAGCTGTTCGAGAAAGGCTTTAATAACGGCTTTGTGTACTGGGAGCAGATTTTGTCTACTCGGATGGGGCTGGACGTGAAGCCTCTGAGCGCAGAAGACCTCTGGCATCGGGTGTGGCAGCGGTTTAACCGTGGCAAAGCCCCGGAGATACCCCAGTGGATCAACTATAAAGACGGAGAGATAGAAGAGGTCGCGCGGAGCGATCGCCATCCTCGCTCTGTGCTGATTGCTGGCGAACAGGGAGAATCTAGGGTACCTGTTGCAGACTACGACTGGGTAAAAGCAAAAGGCGAGTTCATTGGTGCGATGGTTTTTGCCGAGAAACCAGATGGCTTTGTTGGTCTGCGCCATCAGATGCGCTTTCTATGGAATGCCTTGTGTCAGCCCTACGTGCGCGATACAGAAATCATCACTCAAGTTCATCCCACCAGTTTGCACATCATGCGACAGAGAATGCAGGATGTGATTAAGCAGAGCACGGCTAGAAGCGAATTTGCTAGAGAGAAAGTCTCAGTTGATGTCAGCGCTGATCTGCGGCGTAAAAAGAGCATCCGGGCGCAAGAGCAGATGTTTGAAGGCACGGTGCCGCTGCGGTCGGCTACCGTCTTCCTTGTACATCGGAAAACTAAAAGCCAGCTCAACGACGCCTGCCTCTCTCTTGCCAACTGTTTTCCCTTGCCTTGCCGACTAATCAGAGAGCAAGATGTACCCTGGTCGTACTGGCTTCAGACTCTGCCGATTGTCTGGGACAGACTGCTGAGAAAACCGTATGATCGCACGACGACCTGGCTGAGCAATGAATTGCTAGGAGCCTTGCCCATCTGTAAGACGAAAGATATTGACTCCAACGGATTTGAGCTGATAGCAGACGACGGCGGCACACCGCTCAAAATTGATTTTCAAAATAAGCTGCGAAATTTAGCTGTTTTTGGCACTACTCGCTCTGGTAAGTCAGTTCTGATTTCTGGGATTCTATCGCTCTTTCTGGCCTCGGGATATCCCATCGTGGTTTTAGACTATCCAAAGCCAGATGGCACCTCTACATTCACTGATTTTGCTGATTACTATGGCGATCGCGCTGCCTATTTTGACATTGGCAAAGAATCCAACAACCTGATGGAAATTCCTGATCTGCGGGGGCTTTCTGAAAAGGAGAAAGATGAGCGCTTCAACGACTACAAGGCGTTTTTAGAATCAGCTTTACTTGCAATGGTAGGCAGCGATGCAAGAGAGGAAAGGGCTTTAATCGGCAAAGCTCTAAACAGCTTTTTCGCCTCTGAATCCATCATGCGTCGCTATGAGAAAGCCTTTGACGATGGGTTTGGGACTGCGGCTTGGCAAGCTATGCCAACGCTGGTGGATTTTCTTGATTTCTGTACCGAATCGGCGCTGGGGTTGGATGAGACCTCTAGCACGATGCAGCGCAATGCCAGAGAGCAGATTCAGCTTCAGATTGAGTACTGGATTGGTTCTCGGATTGGCAATGCGATCGCTAAACCCTCCAGCTTTCAAACCGACTCCCAGCTTCTGGTTTTCTCCCTGCGTAACCTTTCAAACGAGGATGAAGCCGCGCTGCTAGCGCTATCAGCATACTCAGCTGCGCTGCGGCGAGCGCTCAGGTCACCCAAGAGCATTTTCTTTATCGACGAGAGCCCCATCTTATTCGAGTATGCCTCGATAGCAGGCTTAATCGGCAGACTCTGTGCCAACGGCGCTAAGGCGGGCATCCGCGTATTTCTCTCAGCCCAAGATCCCAACACGATTATGGAATCTAAAGCTGGCCCAAAAATCATGCAGAACATGAACACAAAGCTGATTGGCCGCATTCAAGAGACGGCTGTTGAGGCATTTGTAAAATACCTTCGCTATGAGGAGAGCATGATCTCTCGAAATGCCAGTGAGCGCTTTTTCCCGAAGGCCGCTGAGCTTTACTCCAACTGGCTGTTAGACACCGATAGCATTATCACTTTTTGCCGCTACTACCCATCGGATTTGCAGCTAGCGATCGTTGCTAACAACACCGATGAACAGGCTGCGCGGAATCGTTTCCTTAGCCGTTTCAAGAATCCTTTGGAGGGCTATGTCGCTTTCTCAAAAGCCTATGCAAATGCCATTAGAAATGGTTTGCCAATGGAGGAAATTGACTGATGTTCTTATTACGCAATCGAAGCAGCCAGATAGCAGCGTTGATGCTTTTACAGATTGGCCTTTACCTTCCAGTGGGTACAGCTAGGGCGATAACGGTCGAAGAGCTAGATGCTCAATTGGAATCCATCGAGTCGGAGCAGTCTTCTCCCGTGCGATCTCAACCTGCCTCTCAGCCTGCTTCTCAAGCTACTTTGCCAGGGTCTAGCTTTGTTCCATCAAGCAATAACCCTATCCAAAATGCAACCTCTGGTGTTGGCGATAGCGCCCGCAGAATCACAGGTGGCATCGACGGCAGCATTCAAAGGGCAAGCGATCAGGTCAACGGACGCATCAACGGCACTATCGGGAGAGTCCGAGAGGGAATTAATCGGAAAATAAACGACATCCTAAGTGGCGTGCTAGATCCAATTAATGGCTCTATTGATGGTGTTCTAGAAGATGTTAATCGCGTCATAGATGAGACGCTCAGCGATGTCTTAGACCCCATCACAGGACAGATAGACAGCGTGCTGGAAGATGTTTTTGGCAGCGTCGATGGAATATTTGACGAAACTATTGATGGTGTTTTTGGAGAAAGTGTCTTCGGTGGCATCTTTAGCAACAGAGGCAGTGGCCGAGTAGAGCCTGTATACGATCCCATGACTGCGGCGACCGCTGAAACGACGGCAGAAGCTTTCTCTCGTTTGCTTCCAGATTTAACTGAGCCCTTCACTAATACTGTGCCCATTGATTCAGGTGCGATGGGGCTCCCTGACTATGGCCGCATTCGAGAAGATGTCCTCGCTCTAGCAACAGCAGATGGTGAAAGAGGAACGCCAAACCCTCAAATTCAAGGAGCCGATAGATTTAGCAACAACCCAGAAGTTTTGACCAACTCGCTAGCCAATGAAATTGAAAGAGATGGTGCTCGGTCTTTGGCTGAAGCCACCTTGAGCAAAGAAGGTCAAGCCGCCATGCTCAAGGAAAAAGAAGGCGCAAAAGAAACGCTAGGCACCATCGTCGAACTCGCTGACGGCGCTCAAGCCAAAGATGTTACCCAGGACATCATGAAAGATTTGACGGCAATGTCTGCGCAGGCGGCAGTGCTGAATACTGGCAGCTATCGCCAGCAGATGGAGATCAGGCAGCAGCTTGCGACCAGCAGTATCTTGCTGAGCAATGTATCGGAAGCGTTAGACGAGGAGCAAAGGGCGCAACGCTCCGACCAATTGGGCCGCGCACGTCAGATGCAGCTGTCTTCTAGCTTGTTCATGATGCCAGGGCAAGGAGAGTAGCCGTATGTATCTTTTACTGGCAGGTGGGTCTGGAATTCTGGAAAGGGGAATTAACGTTTCTCAAAATGCTGCGGCCTCTTGGAATGAACGCTGGGACACCATTTTTGATAGTCAGATATTTGTGATCACGTCTGGCTTTGCCGCTGTCATTGGCGTTACTGTGATCGGATTTTTGGCGATAGAGCTGTTCGAGGAACTAAACAACCAGGGCATCGGCTTGGGCAGAGTTGCTCAGCGGCTGTTGGCACCGCTGATTGTTGTTCTACTGATGGCAAATGACGGTGCGCTTATGGCCGTTGCTTCTCAGAGCGGTAGAAACGTCATGCACAGTATGAATCGCCAAGCGCTACAGCTACAACTAGAAGACCTTGCGCTAGAAGATGCGATTAAGGCGCTGGTTGCGAGAGGCGTAACGATGAACGAGGTCTCTGCCCAAATCAATCAGTGTCGAGGCATGGTCGGTACAAGGCAATATGAATGCCTGAAGGCTGCTAATGAACAGATTCAAGCGAGCTTAGAAGAGTACGAGTCGAGATGGCTAATCCCTTTACCTGCTGGTATTAAGCGTTTGGCTAGTTCTCTTGCCTTTAGCTTATCTGAAGGCGTTAAAGCAGGGTCTTTAAGCGTCGCGGATGATGTCCTCACGGTTGATGAAGGCGAAGGCCCGGTGGAGGTATTTGTCGATTCGACTTTCTTGCCGATGTGGGGTGTGCTGAAGGGTGGCTTACAGGGATTAACGAGCAGCGCGGTCAATACAGGTGCGATGGCTCTGCTGCTGCCGTTGCAATGGGCTTTTGTGAATACGCTAGAAATCGCCATGCTGCTAAGCGCACTAACGATGCCGATTGCCGTCGCGCTGACGCTGCTACCTTTTCCTGTCAAGCCTTTAATTAGCTGGGTGATTGCGTTCTTTAGCCTGGGGCTTTGCCAGTTCTACTACAACATCATCATGGGCGTGATTGCGGTAACCATCACTAACTCCGATGCGATTGATATCAATGGATTTTTGATTATTCTGGCTACCTTTGGCCCCGCGCTGGCAATTGGAATGGCCGCAGGCGGCGGTATCGCTTTATTCAATATTATTTTCGGCGGTTCTTTGGCGCTCTCTTCGCTGGGTCTCGCAAAATTTGGGACGGGAGGAAAATAGAACAATGCTTTTGAAGAAAGGACGGTTTAACAAGTCAGAGAATCTGGTTCCGGTCTTTATTCTGTCTTCAATGGTCATGAGCGGGCTAGCGCTTCTGACAGGATTTTTATGTTTGGTCGGCATCCTCTACATCGGCGGAAAAGCAACGCCGAGCCTCGTGCAGCTTGAGGATGGTCGCTCTATCGCGGTTGAACCCGTGGGTAAATATGACAGAACGCCAAAGGTGATTGTTGAATTTGTGCGGGAGTCACTCAGCCAACTGTTTACCTGGAATGCGACATCAAAGATAGATGCGCAGGGCACAACCAGAACCATTGTTTCTGACGATGGTGTTGAGATTGAGGGTGACCGCATCACCACAAGAACCTGGAGGGCCTCATTCTCAATTGCAGAAGATTTTAGAACGCAAATGCTTGCTGAAATTGCGTCACTAACGCCAGATGAAATCTTTAGCGGGACTGCGCAGAGCGTTCTAAACATTGACTCCATTGCGACTCCTGTCGAAATTGAACCGGGGTTATGGGAAGTAGATGTCGTTGCGACACTTCTCATCTTCAACTCCCGGCACCCGGAAGGCTTAGCCGTTCCGTTTAATAAAAAGATGGTGATTGCTGCGGTCGAACCTAGTCAAGATCCTTTGCCAGAGGAGACGACTTCTATCCAAAAAGCGGTGTATCAGACTCGCGCCAGCGGGCTAATGATTCAAGAAATGTACGAACTACAGGAGGGGTTATAAAGATGGTTAGCACATCAAATGAACAGCAGAGTGAACAACAGAATATCAACCAAGCTGAAGGCGACAAAGAGCTGTCTTTGGACGACATCGCTGCTATGGTGGGCTATCGCCCAGTCGATCAGCAGATTTCCCCTCATCTGGCGTCAGCGGAAATAGAAGATACTGTCGAAGCCCAGGATGAAGAAGAAAGTACTCTCGACTTAGATTTGAGTACGACAAAGACAAAAAGGCGACTGCACGAAAACCCGCTCGCCAAGCTAGGTCTGATCAGCGGTGCCATGGGTGTTCTTTTCTTTGGCATCGGTTACTTCCTAGTTAGCACCAGCGGCTTCGGACAGCGGCAGTCTGCCAAAGTTTCAGAACCTGCCCCTACTGAAGAAACGCTCTCACCAGAAGCAGCAGCCTTAGCTGATAGAGAGAGGGAGTTAGGCGAACTCAAGACCGCTAATGCACTAGGCAATCAGTCTCAGGCATTGGAGTATCAGCAAAGGCAAGAATCAACCCTGAGCGCTCGACCTAGACCTGCTCCACCTTCAGAAGAAGTCGAGCCGTCTGGTAGTCAACCTGATAGTCCATCAACGTCAGCTAGCCCAATCCCACCCACCGTGCGATCCGTGAGTCAAGTTCAGCAAAGGCCCGTGCGCCCCCCTGTTCGTCCGGCTCAGCCTGTTCAGCCAGCCAGCAGCTTGGCTGCGCCGTCTGCTCGACCTGTTGAATCATCCAATATCAGCGAAGCATCGGCTATCGATCCGCAGGCTCGATGGGCTGAATTGGCTGCACTTGGAAGCTATGGCAGTATTGACTATCAGAGCGCCGCTGCTCTGGGGATAGAACTGGAAGCTGAAGAATTCGACAATGGGCGTGATATAACAGCTTCCTATGAACCTGTCGCTGTCTTCGTTTCTAGCAAAAGTGTAGAAGACATCTCGCAAGCAGAAGACGCTTCAGATAAAGAAGAGTTCTTAACTGAGGCCCCTGCTGTTTCAGAAGCTACACAACTCAGTGACGCTCAGCAGATGCAATCAGACATAGATGCCCTGCTTGGTGTCAGAGAAGTTGTGTCTGACGCTGTTTTTAATGAGCCATATCGAGTGTTTCCGGGAGAGAGGACATCAGGTCGCTTACTAACACCCGTTGTATATTCCGAAGACGCTGGAGTTTCCCAAGAGGTCGTTCTTGAGCTGGCAGAAGATCTTATGACAGGCGATCAAGTTGCGCTGAGTGTGGGCACTCAGGTTGTAGCGACTGTCAACTCTGTTGATGCGTCCGGGTTAGTCACGCTACAAGTCGAATCGGTCGTTTTGCCTGCTGATAGTGCCTATACAGACATTAGCCTCAATCCTAGCAGCCTCCAGATTAGAGGGGCTGACGGGGAGCCTTTGATTGCTTCTCCTTACAGAGGTGACGAACGAGAGATGAGAGATTTAGAGCTAGATGCCGCCTTGATCGGCGCACTAGGTGGCATTGGCCGGGTGCTGACTCAGCCAGATAGTGAATCAACAGCTATTGGCCCAGGCGGATCTATCTCGACGACTAGCAATGGAAATCCCAACATTCTCGGTGGCATTTTAGATGGTGCGGCGCAAGCCGTCATTGCGCCAAGGCAAGAACGGCTTAGACAGGAAGCTGCTGAAATCTCGCAGCGCCCAAACGTTTGGTACGTTCCGGCAGGCCGAGAGATTGAGGTGCTTGTTGCAGATACATTTGTATTGGAGTAGAAGCATGTTGAAAAGAGTCACGCTAGGAAGAACCTCGCCGAAAAGAATCTCGCTAAAAAGAACTACATTGACTGGCATTTTGGCTGGTATCAGCTTCTTTTGTCTTCAGGACATTGCCTTTGCAAGCATCAGACAAGTATCGCTGGAAACTGCGAGGGCCAGCAGCGTTTCGGTCACTGTTCAAGAGGCGTCCGGCCTTAGTATTGATTTTACTAAGTCGGGCGAGCGAATTTACAAAGTTTGGCTAGACGATCCCAGTAAGCTGACCGTTGATTTTGATGGGCCGTTGGAATCAGGCGCACAGGTAATTCACCTTCGCAGAATTACAGGACTGAGCTTTGAGAATCTGCCGAGTGGCAACAGTACGCTGCTGACGGTGGTAACTCGCTCCGGTGGTGCCTCCAATGTTTACTACTTTGACATTGGGTATGGCTCTACCGATACGACAGGTATTGCTATTCTGCCAACCTCTTCTATTGCGCTAACAGATGCTCTAGAGCCCGCTGATACGGAACCTGTCGAGTTAGAGATGGTGCGCTTGGGATTGCAGGATGCGATCGCAAACAACGTCATCTCTTCTACTAGCCCCGTCATTGAAAGAGTCAATCAGTTCCTCACTGCCTCAACCACAGGTACAGCCCAGCGAATCGCCGCAAGTGAAGCTGAACTCCCTTGGGAAGTTATCACTCGTTTGGCAGTGCGTGGCAGAAATGCCAGTGTACTCAACGCGCTAACGGAGGTATAGCAGAGTGTTGTCTGAAGAAGTGTTGTTTGCATTAGAGTCCTCTCCCACGCCTGCCTCAGACTCTGGCTCTAACCAGATAGAGTCGGAACAATTGAAGAACGAGCAGCCCTTTCCAGAGGCTGAGCTATCAATTGCTGGAGAGTCAGCCATAGTAGCAGATTGGACACAGGTGAGTCTTTCTGATTTTCCGCCGCTTGAAGGCAGCGACATTGAAATCGAGAATGCGTTAACTCTTGGCGACCTGGCGCTTGCTATTGATATCGAATCGCTGACGTTTGATGCAATTCTCAAACAGTCGAAAGACACTATAGAGTCTCCTACACTATCAGACTACAGCTTCATCGCAGACATGCAGGTCTCAGATCTGATGTTTGCTATCAAGGGAATAGAATCTCTTTCAATTCGCGAACTTCGGCCACTGTATGACCTGCTGAAGACGACAGTTGAGACGCCTATTATTCCTGCTGAGGCAACCCTGAGTGATGTGCTGGTGCGGTATCCGAATCTTGCCTCTGTTCAGCTGAGGTATCTAGACCTGGAAAAATACCAAGCCGTCGAAATTCCTGGCTTTCTCAATTTGCCGGTCATCTCAATTCCTGACTGGCCTGATATTCCAGTATCGGCGGTACCTGGGCTGAAGGCAGTTCCGCTCACAGACATCGGCGATGGCTTCAACCTCTCTGGGCAGATTGTCTCTGTTGGTATCGTCGATTCGCCATCAGGCGGTAAGTCGGCCATGCTTTATAAAGGCAAATGGCGACGTGAATGGAGCACAGAAAATCCGCTAGCTCCCTTTGGGGCTTTGATAGAGATTGCCCCTGTTCAGGTAGAAGAAAATTCGATTGCAACAGGTGCTTACTTCAAGCTCTGTCAGGCTGATGATTGCCGCAAGCTTGGCCCGTTTAGCTATTTATCCTACGCTGATCGCGATCCGCTATTTGCTGGTGATATTTCGGTGGAGGTGGCAGAGCAAGCGTCGCTGACTATGAAGCGATCACCCGTAGCTCAGACAGTGCCCGCTACTGCCCCTGCTTTTAGCAATCAGATGCTTGAAAATGCATTGTTTCCCACTATTGGAGTGCTGCTGGTACTGACCGCAGTAGTGTGGCTGCTTGTTTCTAAGAGAAAGAGGAGGCAACGCTAGTGCTAAACCAGCTCTCCGAACTATTAGGCGGCGTTCCTCCGCAGCAGTTAAGAACCTATTTGATTATCGCAGCGGCGATCGCACTCATGGTTCTCCTGGGCGACGGCGGCGGGAACAAACTTGCCAAAAGCTTCAAAGGTGGCAGAAAAGAGACGAAAGCTGCTCGCCAGAGGGCGCTTGCACAAATGAAGGCAGGCATCTACAACGAAGTCTCCCTATCGACAGTCGCCCCCTTCAAAGGCCAAAAGAAGCGCAGCTCGCCAAATATTTTGTACATTACTGATGCGCAGCGCGGGCTCGCAGCCATCGGTGCGCCCAACAGCGGTAAAACCTTCAGCATCATCGACCCAGCTACGCGCAGCGGCATTGACCAGGGCTTTCCCGTCATCCTCTACGATTTCAAATATCCTGACCAAACCGCAAAGCTCGCCGCCTATGCAAAGGATCGGGGCTATGAAGTGCATATCTTTGCACCTGGCTTTAAAGAAGGTGGCACCTGCAATCTGTTGGATTTTATGGAGTCAGAGACAGATGCTCTCATGGCAAGGCAGATAGCGGCCACGCTCAACGCAAACGCCTCTAAGTCCAAAAATGCCAACCGAGACGAGTTCTTTGGAGACGCAGGCGATCAGCTCGTTCAAGCTGTTCTTCAGCTCTCAAAAAGCTTGCCAAGACCCGATCTTCTAACCGCTTCAGTTCTACTGAGCCTGCATAAGCTGCCAGAAAGAATCATCAAGGCGAAAGAGCTAAGCGACAAAGATGGCTATCCAGATTGGTCGCTTTCTATCTGGGTGTACATGGCATTCAACCAGCTTCTGCAAATCAAGGACTCAGAGAAAACGCTCGGCGGCGTTCTGGCTACCGCTTCTCGAATATTCAGCAAGTTCATGGTGCCAGAGCTAATGTCTGCGTTCTGCGGCGAGACAACGATTCCACTGAGTATGCACGGAAAGAAGCTGCTGATATTTGGCCTAGACCAAAATCGGCGCGATGCTATCTCTCCTATTCTGGCGGCGACGCTGCATATGGTAGTCGCAAAGTCTCTGTATGAGGAGCGAAAAGATCCGCTTCTGCTAGTACTAGATGAACTGCCAACGATTCATCTCCCTCATCTAGTCAAATGGATGAACGAGAGCCGCTATAAAGGGCTGTGTACTATTCTGGGCTTTCAAAATATTGGGCAAATTGAAGAAGCCTATGGTCGTGGCATTCTACAAGCCATTATGAGCGGCTGTGCTACTAAGGCCATTTTCAACCCACAAGATAAAAACAGCGCCGAGTACTTTTCAGGCTATCTGGGCGAGGAGGAAATTAAAACTAAGCAGAAAAGTAAAGGGTACGGCAAAGGTGGTACGAGCCGGAACGTATCGATGAATCTCAACAAAAGAGCGCTGGTTGAAGCCGCTGAGCTAAACCGCTTTCCGATTGGCCGAATGGTCTATATCAACCCTGGCTACGCGTCTGGTCAAGATGCCTATATTCCGCTTGTGGTGAAAGGAAGTATTCCTAAAAGCGACGAGAAGAAAGTAAAAATCTCAAAAAGGCGGTGGCCCAAGCTCAGAGCACAATACGTTCAGCTTTCTTCAACGCAGCGCATTGAAAAGGATGAAATAGAAGAGCGATTTTCCTATCTGAAGAAGATGTTTTCTTTAGATGATGCTGAAAGACCGGGAGCATTGCCCTTACCAGGAGAGCCGTACATAAAAGATCCAGCGCTACTGCGTCGTATCGCAACGGAGGTGTTCTGATGAGTCAGCCCCCATCTGGAGAACGCGATATTCGTAAGGGCGATGGCGAAGCCTCTAGAAGAGCCACAGAGGACTTGCTGCGAACCATTGTGTTTATGCAGCTCTACAACAAAGCTCGAAATCGTAGCAAAGAGCAAGACAAAAGAAAAAATGAAAAAGAAAGAGAGTTGGTTACAGCCGATGGTGATACGGGCGTTGAAATTTCCTTCGATAATTCGCCTGAGCGTCTAGCGATCGCCCCCGGAGGCTCCGCATTTCAGCTTCCAGGTCACGATGATGCGGTTCGTCTGGAAGGTTCGGATCCGAACGAGCTTTCCCCTAGGCCTGATGGAGTTGCTGTTTTTTCTGCGCAGCCTTCTCCGTACAGTAGTGACAGTATTCGATTGGGTGGCGATCGCACCGACATCAACATCTCAGTCAGAATAGATGATGCAACCGTCAGAGGCTCTCAGGAAACAATCGGAGCAGCCATAGCGAACGGTCTCACCATTGAGCAGCAGCAGCAGCTCGTCAAAGCAATCAATAATGAGGCAGTTGACCAGGAAGTTGTTATCTTCGCGCAGGACAAGAACAATCCGGCGAACAAGATTGGATTTGTGCGCAGTCCAGAAGTGGATAGGGGCTGGGTCGTTCAAAATGACTCCGACCAGTATCAGATGACTAGCGAGCAAGCGAGTATTGAACTTCAAAGAATGAAGTCTCAAAAAGCGAGCGAGATGAGAGGCGTTATTCGAGATGCTGTTAAAGCTGACAGCTTGTTTATCGACGGTCGCAGATACCATGTTCACGTAATGAATGAGCATATCCTGATAACCGACAAGTCGGGGCGACCTATCGGTGGTGAAGAGTACGAAAGAGTCGCAAAATCAGCTAGCGACCTATCGAAGTCAAAGGGACTTGATTTCGGCGGAGACGGAGCCAGTGAGAGAACTCAGAAGCAGCGGGGAAAACAGCTTGAGCCTTAGCTAGCGGACAGATTTTTGAGAAAGAATTGAGCGAGTAGAAAGCGATATGAGTGATAGAACAAAACAAATGACAATCGCTGTGCTGGGCGCAGTCCTACTGTTTGTAATCGGCTTAATTCGACCGAGTTCGGCGCAGATGATTTTAGGACAGCGCAATGCTGCCGATGCGGTGTCAGCTCGTCATCCCTTAGCAACGGTTGAGAATGTTGTTGCCTATAGAGGCCATGCCTATGGTTCTTGGAAAGGCAATGAGCGGAAAGGCCATGTCCTGCTTTCAAGGGATAGCTCTGGTGTTTGGGATGTCCGCTGCGAGCGATTGCAAGACTATCTACCAATTGATATGGTGCGGCTCTGCGATGTGCCTGTGCCAGTAGCTCGTCACCTGTATACGTTGCGAGAAGATGGGGAGGGGGAATATCGTGCTGCGCAAGCTTTTTAGATTATTTCTGGTCTTCTGCTGGGTGATGGGGCTATGGCTGTTATGTGGGCGTAGCGCGATCGCACAAGAACTCCCCACCTCAGCCATAGATTTATCAACAGTCACCTTTGACTCGCTGCCAGCCTTCGAGCAGCCGGGACAAATTGAAAGCGTTACAGACACTCAACTGCGCACCGAGCTTGGCTACAACCCTGGCCGAAGCTGGGAGAGCGGCATGCGGCCAGCGGACGTATTCACAGTAGGCGATTTTCAATCTACCCTTTCACCCCAGTCATTTAACTTAGATCAAATAGGTCAGCTCTCAGGCGTGAACGTAAGCGAGTTGATGCTCTCTGAAGTCTCTCTCTTTGAGGAAATGTCTTTAGAAGAATTAGTGGACGCTGTGCCTTCTCTAGAAGCTTTTACACTGGCAGAGATTCCAGCACTGGCAGATATCATAGGCGGCGACCCAAATAGCTTGCTCGGCGACCTGGTGAAGACAGATGACATAATCGGCAGCTTGAATGTTAATGACTATCTGGGCGATCTCACGATTTCTGATATTCCTAATCTATCGCTGACTGAGCTGGATTGGTTTGAAGGCTGGCAAAACTTTAGCATCTCAGATGTTCCAGGCCTTGAGTCTGTGGAGTGGGGATCTCTGTCGGATGCGATGGCTGTTATGAGCGGCGTGACAGCAACTCACGACGTGACCTACGGCCCAAAAGAACATCGGCAGACGCCTACTAAGTTCTCTATTACGGGTGGCGATCAGGTCGGCTTTTCTGTCCAGTGCGCTCAGAGCAGGGGCTGCGCATACCTAGAACTAGAGGGTATGGGCCGGATGCACGGCGCTCAGTGGATTGCTGGCGGGCAGGGTGAGGGGCAGCAGATGGTGAAAGGTGGCTTCGGCATACTGGGACTCGTGAACGGAGGGCAGGAGCCGACTGGAAGGCACCCGTTTGGTGATGAATTCAAAATCGTTCTCTCAAGTACCAACGAATCCGAGGGGGCGGGCAAGTTTGCGCTCTATTTCAGAATTTGCGTTACGACCTTTTACGGAAGAACCTGTACGCCCTACTTCTTAGGGCCAGTGCCTATGCTGTTGCTGGACTCAAAAGAGAAAGGCATGGTCATTACTGGACTTCTGGACACACTCGGTGGTTTGACCAGCGGGTTGCAAGCGCCGAAATCGTGGGAGGCCATGCGGCCAGATCCAGATGATGAGACCCAGGCGTTTATTGACCGTGTGAGTAGACCTAAGCGGCGAGGTGGTAGTGGCCGTAGTCTGTGTGGTGAAGGCCCAGGAGGTGTAGATTTTGGCCTGCTGGCTGATGTCTTTTCTGACATTGAGGGAGACTATGATTCTGTTGGCGTGTTTGGCTGCGATCGCGATGGGAACTGCGGTAGAGGATTAGGCCGATACCAGTACATGACCTATCGCTCTGACGTTAGAGCAGAGATTGAACAAGTCTCTGGCGGAAAAGACTTCTTATCTAAGCTAGACACTGGCGCTAACGTCAGCCGCTCAGAAGTAGAATTCTTTTTCTCGCCTGCTGTGCAAGACGCTATCTTTCAAAAAGATCAGACAGAAAGTATCAATCAGGCTATGGCTGAAGGTTTTACGGGAAGTCGCTTGATTGAGAGAGTGGGGCAAATTCACTTTGGTGGCTCCGGCGCTAAAATCGACGGCACAGCGACTGACATTCATGGCCGCTTGAGTCTGAAAACATATGGTCAGCAGTTAGCACAGGAATATCAAACTCTCATAGATGCTGAATCAGCGTCTGAGTCGGCCTCTACGTCAACGAAGTGTCAGCCGGGTGGCTTGATAGCTGGAAGGTCAATTGAAGATGCGATCGCCTACGAACAGGCTGATTTTCAAGACTTCGATGCCTACAGAGCTTACAGAAGTGGCTACCACGCTGGTATCGACTTTGACTACCGATTTGGTGCGGATGAAGGCGGTGAGGTAGTCGCTTTAGTGGGTGGTGAGGTGGTTAATTACTACGCGATCGCCCAGAATCGCGCTACAGGAGAAGGCTCTGTTTCAGTCCATGTTTCAACAGCTGATTCAGAAGGACGAGAGATTACTGTGTTCTACACTCACCTTTCAGAAACCTCTGTTGCCTCATCTGTTGAAATCGGAGAGAGCATAGCTCCGGGACAAACGATTGGCGCTATCAGTGGGGAAGATTCTGTTTCAAGAGGAGCACATTTAGATTTGAAAGTGCAGGTAGACGGTGTGTATGTCCATCCAGATGAGTTTATGCAGGCGGTAATTGACGGTGGAGGAACGGTGACGACTATTGATGTTGCAACAGGTGCTTTAGGAACAACTCAAGTAGGAGAAGTGAGATGATGAGAAAAATGAAATTGCTTGCGATCGCTATTTTCGTATCGGTGTCTGTAATTGTATTTTCAGGTTCAGATGGACTTACCCAGACAGTCCCAGACCGGGTCACAGATGTTTACAGCGCTACGGCTAGAGAAACAGACGTACCTTTGAGAGTCCCTTCCATTATTCCTCTAAACTCGCAGGCAGCGCCGAGCGAGTACTGGGCATTCAGCATTGCTCCTAGCTCAGACAGATACTCAATCAGTTTTGACAGAGCCGCAGACTGTACGAATGTGAATGAGTGCAGCTTCGCGATTGCCTCTGGAAAAGTGCGGACAGATACGGATCAGAGCTTAGCGTCTCTTCTTGATAGGGCAGATGTGAATGGTGCAGAAGCCATTACGTTAGATAACGGAACTGCTGCGGTTTACGTGCCGTTTCGTGAGGGTATGTATGCGCCTGCCTATGTGTACTGGGATGTTGGGGAATATCGTTACACCGTAGGTCTCTACATGGCTGGCAAGAGCGATGTGATAGCTATGGTGAACAGTGTTACTGCGGTAGATTAATCGTTTTTTGCCGATTGGAGACGCACCATGAAGACTAACGGGCTTATTTTCAAGCTATCTGTATCAACAGTTTGTGCCATTCTTGTCGTAGGTATCGCTTTCCACTTTCTTATTGTTTCAGATGGTTCACCGGATTGGAGATTGGCCGGGAACCATGCGCCTCGTGGCCTACTGACTCAGTTTGTAAAAGATAACGCTATTAATCTTGATAAGTTTGATGCGGATGAAATGACGGTTCGAGAAGTCAATCTTCCACGGCAAACTCAGCCTTTGTATTTTATAGATCCTCGAATATCAAAAGAAAATATCCAGAAGGAGCCTTTATGTGGGATGGCTGGCTGTTTGTTTACTGGCTATGTGAAGACAGGTCGGAAAGACTTTCAATCGGTATTTGAGTTCTATCTGAATCCGTGGATACCCCCTGAGTTCGATTTGTTTTGGACAGAGCTAGAGTTGAGAAACGGAATGCCACTACTCCACATCATACAAAAGTCTCCACGTAAAGGAATCGGTTTAGTGAGAGCAACACTGGTATTTGACGGCAACCAGTATGTAGTGGCAACGATGGATTAGAGAGGAGACGAATATGGTGAGAATTAACTTGGTGACTGGACACAAGGGAAATACGGGAAAGTCGGCATGGAGCACTGCAATCTTGGAGTACTACCGAGCACATAAGCATCCCTTGATAGGAATCGATGCAGATCCTGATAATCAAACTTTGAGAAAGTGTTATCCCGATATGCTTCTCCTTGCGCTCTCTGACGATCCAGAATTGGCTTCTCAGCCTGACTTGATTTTTGAGCTGGCCTACACAGAAAAGCAAAAGGGTAAAAAGGGCGCTGATATTTTGGTTGATTTACCCGCTGCCGCAGAAGGTCATGTCAATCGCTGGCTTAAAGAATGTGGCTTAGTGAGCATCGCCAAAGAGAGCGGCATTACCTTTTGTAAGTGGTGGGTCTGCGATGCAGATGCTCAATCTATTGAGCTATTCCAGCTTTCCGTAAAAGAGAACGAAGGTATGGATCATGTCTTTTTGAAGAACATGGGACGTAGCCGCAGTCATCACTGGCATAGCTTTGATAGTGATGACGAAATTCAGAAGCTGATAGCAGACAGAAAAATACCTGTTGTAGAAATCCCAGCAGTTGATTCTTCTGTGCTGGGCAGAGTTCGTGGTGCTGGGTTACAGCTGAGGGAAGTTGTTGAAGATAAAAAGTTAGAGAAGGTAGATCTCTCTACTCATATGCGGATAAGGGGCTGGCTTGAGCGTTGTAATAACGTTTTAGCTGGGGTGCTAACGATAGATACTGCTGCGATCACGGCTCGGAAGAAAGCTGAGGCAAAAGTTGAGTCATGACGCGAGGGCTACAAACGGCTGAGATTGCTGATGCGATCGCCTACATTTCAGAGCAGATAGATTCACTACGCAAAGAACACAGCGATTTTAAGAATGAAGTGACAAAGGAGCTTCGGCAATGGAGCAACATCAATCTGGAGATGATCAGAGTCTTGCAAGATCAGTCTCAATGGCAGCCGAAGCTAATGAAGCAGCAATTGCAGCAAACGCAGCACTTGCTCAGATGCGCCGAAACCTCAGAGAGATTGGGCACCTCTACCCAGTCATTGACGACTTCCACGAACGGATTGCTATTGTCAACAGAAGAGTTGAAGACGCAATCAGTCAAACTGAGCGGCTACTTACAGAGCGACCAAGCGCAAAGGTTAGAATTGCTTCAGAGCGGGCTGAAGTCTTTACTAGAGAAAATGGGTTATCAAACAGAAACAGCTCAGAATGGAGTAACTTCTGGCCAGAAGAAGTTGGATGTTCAGACCCTGATGCCTGCCGTGGAGAAGCTAACTCAGATTTCGAGCGACTTGAAGATGATGCAGAACTTTAGAGGCAACCGATGGTTAAAGGCTGCTGTTTATTCCACTTTGGTTGGTTGCATAGCGCTGTCGCTGGGGCTATGGTCTGTAAGACAAGAAGCGATCCAGTCTAATCGGAGAGCTAGTTGGATTTTGACTAAGCTGGAGCGCTTGGAAAACTTGCTTGGCGTGAAGTAATCTCCTAGCCTTCTTCGCTATTCGCTCCCATTAGCGTAGCAACTAGCTGGGTCTGCTCAAAAGGTTCAAGCACTAGCTTCTTCACCATAATTGTGAGAGGCAACGCAAGAAACGCTCCGATTGGGCCGAGTATCCATGCCCAAATAATGACGGCTAGAAAGGTTACTAAAACTGAAAGATCTAATCCTTTTGCCAGATATCTAGGCGCAACAACCATATCAAAGAAGTTATTTATGAGAATATATCCGACTGCAAACAGCACAGCCTTAATCCAGCCAAGTTCAATAATAGCAATCAGCAGCGGCGGCGCTAGCGCAATGTAGAAGCCAATGTTTGGAACAAAGTTAAAAGCAAATGAAAGCACACCCCAAAGTACAGCAAAATCTAAGCCTAGCCACCACATAAGCAGTAGCTGCACTAGTGCCGTTAAAGCACCGAGCCAGCCTTTTATCATTAAATACGAGCTAGTACTGTGAGCAAATTCTTCAAGTCGCTGTAGCGCTAGTGGATTTGAGCGAAGACCTTTCTTTAGCTGAGTAGAAAAGCCAGGAGCCGTCGCTAGCATATATACAAATATCAACAGTGTCAGTCCAGTATCAGAGACGATTCCCAGTACGGTGGTTGTTAAAGAAAGCGAAAGTTGGATAATTCGTTCGGGCTGTAGCCAGCTCAACTCTCGAATGTCGTCTACTGTCACGCCTTGTTCTGTCAGCCATTGCCATAAGTTGTTGACCTGTGTTTCAATTTGATTGCCATAGGTTGGCAGTAGGCTAACTAATTCGTTGACAGAGGTCACCAGAAAAACAACAACTACTGCGCATATTGCTAGAACGCCAAGCAGTACTAGGATATAGGCTAGCCAACGGGGCAATCCACGTCCTGTTAGCCAGGCAAGGATAGGGTAAGTCACTAAAACTAAAAACAGTGAAAGTAATATCGGCGTTAGAAGGCCGGACATCGCTCTGAGGCCAGCAACAATGAGAACGACGCTAGCAAGACCTAATAGAAGAGAAAGTATGGCAGGTAGCGTTCTCGTGTTGTCTTTTGTCATCTCTGTTTCTGTTGAGATTAGTTTATTGAAATTAAGCTGTGAAAAAGCTTAGCGCTATGATGGCTGGGCCGGTCGTAGTTTTGTGGATTTACTCATGAGCTTGCGGAGTCAACTCAAGCGTTTTAGACAAGAGAAGCGCAGCCCGGAGAAACTATCTGAAATAAAAAAGGGATTAGCAGAAGAGTCCGGCCTAGACATCTATTATCTGGCGCTAACCGTAGGGTCTTGTGCGATCGCTACGTTTGGACTGCTCTCTAACAGCGCGGCTGTAATCATTGGTGCGATGATTGTAGCACCCTTGATGCTCCCGATTCGATGCTTAGCGTTCTCAGCGCTCTCTGGCGATAGGTGTTTGTTTCGTCGCTCTATCAAGGTAATTGCCCTCGAAGCTGTCTTGTCCGTTGTACTCGCTGCGGTGCTAGGACTATTTATTCATCTGCCCTCTTTTGGCAGCGAAGTCTTTTCTAGATCGCAGCCAACGCTGATAGATCTGGGCATTGCGATCACCGCAGGTAGCATTAGTGGTCTATCTAGAATCGAGCCTAAAATTTCTTCAAGCTTAGCAGGCACAGCAATCGCCGTTGCGCTGATGCCGCCGCTTTGTGTGGTTGGGTTAGGGCTTTCTCAAGCAAATTGGACTTTGAGCACCGGTGCAGGACTTTTGTATCTAACCAACCTATTAGGGATTACGCTGTCTTGCATGTTTGTCTTTTCCATTTCGGGATGCACTTCTTTTAGCCAAGGCAAAAAAGCGCTGCTGCGTACGCTAGTATTTACCAGCTTGCTAGTATTTCCTTTGGGCATAGGATATGCTCAGCTATGGAAACAGGAACATTTAGAAGTCTTAGTACGAGAAGTATTGGTAAATCGTACAATGACTTTTCAGCAGCTAAGTTTACTTGAGATTGATACTAACTGGCATCACAACCCACCTGAAGCCGTCTTGAATATTGCAGTTATTGGAGAGCAAAAGCCTACCCCGAAGCAAATCAGACTACTAGAAGAGTTTGTTGAGAAAGAAACAGGGCAACGATTTTCTTTGATCTTGCAAATTAGTTAGATAGAGCAAATTCGCGGACGAGCAGAGAGCGATATCTCCCAGAGATCACCTGAGTAGCTTCTTAGTCTTTAACAAAGTTCGTACATATGTTCTGTATATATGCTTCGTACGTATGCGCACTACATATGCACATAGAGAGATGCAAACTAACACTTTTGCTGGTGATATGAGAGTGCTAAAAACAAAGCCTGAGAGTCGTATCGATAGAGAAGTATAGCAAGCGTCGGATGCATACTCTAGAATGTAATCGAAAGGTAATAGGCTATGAAAAGTACGGACAACGAAAGCGCCAATAGAAGCGCTATCCCAAGAGAGACTGGAGGGATTACAAAAGAACAAGAAGCTCGCTCTGAAATTTCTGCTATTGGCACAGTAATGGGTATTGTGCTGATCGTTCTAGGTATTATCGCGATCGCCCAACCCCTGTTTGCCACCATTGCTTCAACTTTAATCTTTGGCTGGCTATTTATCGTGGCAGGCATTGCGCAGGTAGTTTATTCGTTCTCTAGTGGCAACCTTGGTCAATACCTTTGGAAGCTACTGCTTGGCATTATCTATCTAGGCTCTGGTATTCTTATCATCACTAACTTGATGTCTGGAGCGTTAGCCATCACGCTTGTGCTTGGCATCACTATCTTTGCTCAAGGCATTATTCAAGTGATTTCTGCATTTGCCCATGCGCTCAATTCCGGCTTGGGGAACGCTGCTGGTCAGCGGGCTTCTCGGGATTGTCTTAGGTATTCTCATCTGGTCAGCGTGGCCTTCTAGTGCGGTTTGGGTACTAGGTCTTTGGGTTGGTATCAATCTTTTGCTCGATGGTCTTTGGACAATTTCTTTTTCAAGATCAATTCGACCCGTTTAAGTTGCCTATTGAATTTTAGGGACTGAATGCAAAGACACGAAAGAAAGCTTGTGCTTCATATCAAGAATAGAGGCCTGTGGATAGAGCTGTTATAGAACAAACTTGGCAGTTGCTCGGTCAAGTGCTAGTTCTGAAAGCAAATGCTTTTGAGGCGCTAAATGCTTTGCCTAGTAGCTTAAAAGCGGTGCTGTTAGTTATTCTTGCCGCTGAGCTTTCTCAGGTGATCACGCATAGCGTCGTTGCCTATCAAATGGTCGCACGCACTTACAGCAAACTGTTAATTTTATAGTTGCTATTCTGCATAGCGGCAAATACAGCAAAACAGATAGCAAATTAGTAGAGAACAAGCGCGTGGCTTCACAACAAAAGAAGAGCGACTACGAACGATTTCGAGTGATCGCTGCAAACAGACCCGAATTTTTCCCTGTAGAGCAGTCATTACCACCCGACTACTATAAGCCGATTGCCCCCTGGATGGGACGGCTAATCTTACCTGCTAAAGAACAGCGTCAAGCGATTCAAGGCGTTCTTTTTGAAGTCCATCACGCGCCGGTAGAATTTCAGTATTTGGTCGGTAACGTAGTAATACTGCGTTTTAGCAACCGACCAGATACAAGCGCATACGTCAACGCAGCTACTCAAGATCTCAACTTTAGCGCGCAGGCAGAAAAAGGAACTAAAGATGGGCTCGTTCTACCCACCCGACTAGACCATTGGCGTTTGGTGACGCCTCTAGAGTCGCTAGCAGGCGCTCACCCCACAGACGATGTAATAGTAGCCCTGCCCAACTCTACAATTGTTATAGATAGCCTGCACGGCAACAGATCGCAAAATTCGTTGCAGGCGTTGATGATTGACCGAGAGCCGATGCAAATTACCGGACGTTACTATGCTTTGGTTAAGTTTGCTGAACCGGTGCAGGGGAACGGAGAAAAGAACAGGTGCAAAGTGGTTCACTTCAACAAAGCCTCAAGGCGTTTTGACGGCTTAGAAGAGAAAGTCAGCGTTCCTGAAGTGCCTAGAAATACAAACGCTACGAGAGCCTCTGTTGTCATGGGGATTGAAGATACTGACTTGAATCAGTTCGGCTGGTACATCTACGGCGTACAGGATGAATCTGGAACGTTTGTAGTACGTGCGATCGCACCTAGAAAACTATTAACCGCAGAACCAGAACGTATCGTAACGGGAGAAGCTGCCGCTGAGAAGTATGCAACCAAAGAGGTATGGGCGCATATTAAAAAGAAGAAAGGAACCGTACGCTCTACGTTGCTAAAGCCAACGGCTTCAGTCGCTTCTACGGGAAGCAATACTTGGATCGAAGGCCAGCAAGCGCTGCTTATTCACGTTTATGGTGGCGTCGGTGGCCAGAAAGCAGAGCCAGCGGCTAAAGCGCCTTTTTACTTTGGGCATTTTGCCTATGGAACAGCTGAGGTCGTACGCGAGCCGTTGACGGGCGATCTTAGATTCGAGATTGTTTATCATCAGATCTATACGCATAATTCTGAGGGGCTAATCGCAGGTAGCCTGCACTGGTCGCGTTATATGGGTGATCGCACGTTTGGCATTTTAGGACTGCGCCCAGTCGTCGATACACTCTTTAAGCTAGACGAGTTTACCGGTGACTATGGCGGCCAGGGCTGGAACAGATCGCCTCTAGATCGCATGATGTACGAGCTGCAAATCATGGCCGCTCGCTATCGAATTGGAGATGGAACGGGCGTTACATTTGTCGGCCCGGCGAACAACTGCGCTCAGGATGCCAACCAGGCGCTGTATGCGGCGCTACGCTATATTGCCCAGGCTATTCGTCAAGATCCAAATGTAGAAAACTGGAAGCAACAGCATCCGGAGCAGGCGATTAGATTATATCGACTAGAGCAACTCACTGAAGATTTTAAGCACGTACTGCTTCCTTAGGGAACGGCACGAGCCGATTGGAAGAATAGTGAAGAGACTTTAGGCAGCGCCATAGAAGATCATCCTATTCAACAAGTCATTCGAGGCTTGTTATCCTGGCGAACAATGCTGCCACGTTTGACCAGCAATGAAATAACAAAAGTGTTTATAAACCGTGGGTGCGAGGCTTGGATATTACAAACAGTTCAAGTCGGCGGCATCAACCCAGCGATTGAGCCAGTATCTCCTATGGCGATCTAGACTGATGTCTATTAGTTGACTCCATTATTTAGCTCTATTATTTAGCTCTATGGGTACTCGCTGTTGCGATCGCTATCTGAAACGATGGATGCACAGATTCGACGAATGACCTCATGATACGTCAGATTATTGGCCTTACTCTAGTTCTAGTTGGATTTCTAGATATATATCTAACTGTTTTTTTCCCTACACAGGAAAGTACGTATTAAGTCTGCAGATGAGCAAGGCAATTTGGATGCTGTTTTGTTGGCTTGCTAGGCTTTTTGCCTCTAGTAAACAGCGCATACTTTCTCTCACTGCGGATCTACGCTGCTAGTCACGATCACCTCTCTATGGATCAGCCTATTCGCTTTCGGATTTGCGCTAATAGTATGGCCTGCTTTAGGGAGTGGTATCCAAATTAGCCAAGGAGAAACACTAACTGACTTTGCAACGGCTTTGTACTACAGCAGTTTCACGTTAACAACCCTTGGCGTTGGCGATCTATCCCCTTCAGCAGATATCTGGCGAGTAGTGACGGCTATAGAATCTGCTGTTGGATTTTCTATCTTTACGGCAACGCTGTCTTACTTGATTTCTGTCAACAGTTCGCTGAGCAAGCGTAATGTATTTGCTCTGAGCTTGGAAAGTCGGACTGGATCAGAAGGGAACACGGTAGACTTTTTGTAGCGGCTGCAAGGAAACGGTTTCAAGCAAACGGCATTGAAACGGTGATAGACCTAAATGCTGGTGCAGATCGCTATGTTGCAATGCGCGAAGACTGGAACGCCCAAATTTCAGCATTGGCTAGCTACATGGACTACCGCTGGCAAGAGATAGAGCGTCTGATACAGCGTGAAGATATTCAGACGAAAGTACTTTATGAAACATCGTCGCAAGCCTAAAAGAGATAGCTATATTCTTTGCATTGCCGCTGTTAGCAAGGCGTTTGAGTCATGTTTTATTTTGTTTTTCTCTACTGAATACGTCGACTGTCGTGATTAAATAACTTTTTCGCAAAAGCTATCAACTGAAATGAAATCATGTCATCTAGTAATTCTTCGACAGAACTATCTAAATGGCGAACTCGTGTTGCGGCTGAAAGAACTCTACTCGCCTGGGTAAGAAGCACCCTAACGCTGCTACAGGTTGGAATTGTAACTGCTCATATCTCTAAGCTCTTTGTACACAGATTTCCGGGCGCTCATCAAGCGGTAGATCTAGAGCTGCTGAACGTTTTAGGATTGCTCTCTATAGTGATCGCCCTAATTCTGTTAGCACTCGCCCTATGTCAATATAAAATTTCCACTGGCTCACTTCGCCGTTTGGACTACGCCTGGCTGCCCGGAGAACCCATAGAGCTTGCATCAACGCTCTCTGTCACAATCTACGGACTCGTTGCGGTAGGAACGTTACTCTCCAAACTTTGGTAACTCTACGTGCTAGTCTTTACGCGCTAGTTAAGATACCAAAGAAGGCGAAGAAACCAATCGCCAATATCGCGATCGCCACAACAAAACTAATCGAAACATTAGGAACGTATCTGTAGCTCTTAGTCTGAAAATGCTTTAGCTCCTGTCGGTGCTGAAGCGTTGCTGCAAGCATCGCCAACGTGCCTAAGGAAACGAAAGCTAAGCCTAATATGCTAGTAAAGCTCACCGGGTCGTCTACGCCGACTGCGCTATTGAGCACAGATACGATCTTATCAATGCCAAATCCAAAGGTAATTAGCGAAAGGCTCGTCCTAATCCAGGCCATTAGCGTTCGTTCGGCAGCGGCTCTATTCCGTTTTTTAGCAAGCTCCAGACTAGACATAGCGATATTGCAGCTCCTAAAGCAAAAGATCTAATAAAGACCCTTAGAATCTATCAAAATTAATGTAGCGTTCTCTATCGCCTTGCCTCAATAGCTTCTTTCAGCATCTCATGGTTAGTGAAATACATACAGTACGAAGAGCTCAGAAATTCCACACTGCGTATAGTCATCAAAAGTATAGATAAGCACCATGAGTAAAACCAATACGCGAAGGCACTATCTAACTTAAGTTTCTAGCAGTTCCTATAGTGTGTAAGTGTTTCAGAGATGATGCTAGCTATATCAGTCCTCTACGATCTGTGCTTTTTGGTAGCATATGCTACGTACGTGTTTAGCGTAATCCTAAGCAGCTCTATCATTGAGCACCATAGCGTGAGCGACTTGTTCAATGAACGAATCGCCGCGCTGCTGTGCAGTGGCTGCTAACGAAGCAAGGATAGTCCAAGTGTTTGCGCCC